>JAYRMB010000001.1:0-300000 GCA_041904995.1 Azonexus sp. | reverse complement strand
CAGGCGGTCGCGCCAGAGCAAGACCAGGCAGTGGTTGAATTCATGCACCAGGTACCACGGGTTTTTCTTCAGCGGCTTGTGGTCCACGCCGGTGTCGGGCACGTAGACGTTGAACAGCGCAGCGATCACGTAGAGCACGGCGACGATGCAGATGGCCATTTCGCCGACCGTATCGACTCCGGTGTCGATGATAGGGAAATCGAAAGAAAGTATGTGGCTGGCGATTTCCGGTCGGATCAAGGTCCCGCCGATGACCACGCCGAGGATGATGGCGCCGACGGTGAGGCCTTCGATCCAGCCGTTGGCGACGACGAGCAGGCGGTGCGGCAGGTATTCGGTCAGGATGCCGTATTTGGCCGGGGAGTAGGCGGCGGCGCCGAGGCCGACCACGGCGTAGGCGAGCAGGGGATGGACGTTGAAGAACATCATGCTGCAACCGACGATCTTGATCGTATTGCTGATTAACATCACCCGACCCTTCGGCATCGAATCGGCGAAGGCGCCGACGAAGGCGGCCAGCACGACGTAGGAGACCGTGAAGAAGGTCTTCAGCAAGGGTTCGTATTCCGCCGGCGCCTGCATTTCGCGCAATGCGGCAATAGCGGCGATCAGCAGGGCGTTGTCGGCCAGCGCGGAAAAAAACTGCGCGGCCATGATGATGTAGAAGCCAAACGGCACGGCGGACTTGTCTCTTATATATGACTTTGGGCGAGGTTTATACCACGCTTTGGCAACGGCGCAAGGCTTGTCTTGGCAGCGGGTTTGTGCATAAGAGTCCGATCATGCGCCTGTCTTGGGCAAAAGGCCAGACCATAGCGGCCGATGATGAAATTTCCGTGACAGCTGCGGTGCACAGCCGTTTTTGGCAAAAAATCAGCAGCTTGAGCGGCAAGCCTCCGGAATGTGTTGAAATAGCGTCCGCGCACCCCAAGGGAGAACCATCATGGCTGACCGGCGCCTGCAGGTCTTTCATGCCGTAGCTAAGCATCTCAGTTTTACGCGAGCGGCCGACGCGCTGTTCATGACCCAGCCTGCCGTCACCTTCCAGATCAAGCAACTGGAGGAGCAGTACAGCACGCGCCTGTTCGAGCGGCGACACGGCAGCATCTCGCTGACGCCGGCCGGCGAACTGGTCTTGTCCTACGCCGAGAAAATCCTCGCCTTGTCCGACGAGATGGATACCCGCCTGTCGGAAATGACTGGCGAGATGCGCGGCCCCTTGCTGGTCGGCGCCAGTACGACCATCGCCGAATTCATGCTGCCGCGCGTGCTCGGCGAGTTCAACGCACTCTACCCGCAGGTGCGTGCCCGACTGATCGTGGCCAATTCGGAAAGCATCGAAAGCCGCGTCGCCGAACATACGCTGGACGTCGGCCTGATCGAGGCGCCGGCCAAGCTGTCGGGCCTGACCAGCGTGGTTTGTTGCGAGGACGAACTACGTGCCGTCTGCGCCCCCGACTATCCGCTGGCAGAAATGAAGTCGGTATCGCCGCAAGTTCTGTCCGAATATGAATTCATTTCGCGCGAACCGGGCTCCGGCACGCGCGAAATCACCGATACCTATTTCCGCAGCCACAAGATCAAGCCGGATAGCCTGAAAACCCAGATGGAGCTGGGCAGCCCGGAAGCGCTGAAAGGCGTCGTCGCCACCGGGCTGGGCTTTGCCATCGTGTCGCGCGCCGTGGTCGAGAAGGAAACACAGCTCGGCGAACTGGTATCGATTCCGCTCGATCCGCCGCTCAAGCGCAGCTTCCACCTGATACACCCGGAAGACCGCTTCCAGTCGCGCTTGATCGCCACCTTCATCGATTTTGCCAAGAGCAAGCTGAAAGAACTGGCTTTATGAAAACTTCCCGCCCCATCCGGGCGCGCATTGCGCCGGCGGCCCTGTTGCACAACTACCGGGTGGTCAAGCGCCAGGCCGCCAACGCCCGCGCCTGGGCGGTGATCAAGGCCAATGCCTACGGCCATGGGCAATGGCGTGCCATCGACGCATTGCGCGAAGAGGCCGACGGCTTCGCCATCCTGGAAACGGAAAACGGCGTCGCCCTGCGCGAAGCCGGCGTTAGCCAGCCCATCCTGCTGCTCGAAGGCATATTCAGCACGCGCGATGCCCGCGCCGTGCGCGAATACGGCCTGACCACGGTCATCCATTGCCCCGAGCAACTGGAGATGTTCCTCGATGCCGGCCCGCTCGCCGCGCCGCAGGAGGTTTACGTCAAGCTCAATACCGGCATGAACCGGCTCGGCTTCACCGACAAAACCTTGCCGCAGGCCCTGGAACGGCTGCGCGCCCAGGAAAACCTGAAGCTGAGCTTGATGACCCATTTCGCCGAAGCCGACGGTGAGCGAGGCATTGCCTGGCAACTCGAACGCTTCAAGGCGATGAGCGCTGGCTGGAGGGGCGGCGTCTGCCTGGCCAATTCGGCGGCCATTGTCGATTTTCCCGAAACCCATGGCGATTGGGTGCGTCCCGGCATCGTCCTCTATGGCGCCAGCCCCTTCGTCGACCGTAGCGCCGCCGATCTTGGCCTGCAGCCGGTGATGACGCTGGAGAGCGCGCTGATCGGCGTGCAGGACCTGCAACCCGGTGAGCGCGTCGGTTATGGCGGAACCTTCACGGCGGACAAGCCGATGCGCATCGGCATCGTCGCCTGCGGCTATGCCGACGGCTATCCGCGCCACGCCCCGAGCGGCACGCCGATTGCCGTGATGGGCCAGCGCACGCGTACCGTCGGCCGCGTGTCGATGGACATGCTGGCCTGCGATATCACCGACATTCCCGAAGCCGGCCTCGGCGCTCCGGTGACGCTGTGGGGGAAGGGTATCGCCGGCGAGGTGCCGGCCGACGAAGTGGCGACTGCCGCCGGTACCATTGCCTACGAATTGTTCTGTGCCCTGGCCCCGCGGGTGCCTGCTGCGGTGGACGGGCTATAAATGGCAAAAACCAAGACCATCTATAGCTGCACCGAGTGCGGCGCGACCAGCCCGAAATGGCAGGGGCAGTGCCCCGGTTGTAATGAATGGAACACACTGGTCGAGGCGATTGCCGAAAAGGCGCCGGCCAATCATCGCTTCGAATCGCTGGCGCCCAACGCCAAGTTGCAGAACCTGTCGGAAATCGAGGCGCGCGAAGCCGAGCGCATTCCGACCGGAATTTCCGAGTTCGACCGGGCGCTGGGCGGTGGCCTCGTCGCCGGCGGCGTCGTGCTGATCGGCGGCGATCCCGGTATCGGCAAGAGCACCTTGCTGTTGCAGGCGCTGTCGCACCTGTCGACCGGACACAAGGTGCTTTACGTCAGCGGCGAGGAGTCGGGCGAACAGGTCGCCTTGCGGGCGCGCCGTTTGAGCCTTGATACCCGCCAACTGCAGTTGATGGCCGAGATCAACCTGGAGCGCATCCTGGCCACGCTGCAGGCGGAAAAGCCGCAGGTCGCGGTGATCGATTCGATCCAGACCCTGTGGTCGGATCAGCTCTCCAGTGCGCCGGGATCGGTCGCCCAGGTGCGCGAATGCGCAGCGCAACTGACCCGCCTGGCCAAGCAATCGGGCATCACGGTGATCCTGGTCGGCCATGTGACCAAGGAAGGCGCCCTGGCCGGCCCACGCGTGCTCGAGCATATCGTCGATACCGTGCTCTATTTCGAAGGCGACACGCATTCCAGCTTCCGACTGGTGCGTGCCTTCAAGAACCGCTTCGGCGCGGTCAATGAACTAGGCGTCTTCGCCATGACCGACAAGGGGCTGAAGGGCGTGAACAACCCGTCGGCGCTCTTCTTGTCGCAGCACGGCCAGGATGTAGCCGGTTCCTGCGTCTTGGTGACGCAGGAAGGGACGCGACCGCTGCTCGTTGAAATCCAGGCACTGGTCGATACGGCGCACGGCAACCCGCGGCGGCTCACGGTGGGCCTGGATGCGCAGCGCCTGGCCATGCTGCTGGCGGTCTTGCATCGTCATGCCGGCGTGGTCTGCTTCGATCAGGATGTCTTCGTCAATGCTGTCGGCGGCGTCAAGATCAGCGAACCGGCAGCCGATCTGGCGGTGCTGTTGTCCATCACCTCATCGCTGAAGAACAAGCCCTTGCCGGCCAAGCTGATCGTGTTCGGCGAAGTCGGGCTGGCCGGCGAGATACGTCCAGCACCGCGCGGTCAGGAGCGCTTGAAGGAGGCCGCCAAGCTCGGCTTTACACGCGCCCTGATTCCCGAGGCCAACCGGCCCAAGCAGGCGATTCCCGGGATGGAGGTCATTGCCGTCAAACGCGTGGAGGAAGCGGTAGCGCGCCTGCGCGAGTTGGAATAAGCTTGCGCGCTACGACTTTCGGACTATATGTTCAATTTATCGCGCTACTTCTCGACGGTTAGCTTCATTTTGATCGTTCTCGCGGCCGGCATTCTCGGGCCGCTGTATCGCCATCTCTCGCTGCAGCAGATGAAGGATCTGGCGGAGAGCCGCAATGTCGCGATGGCGCAGGTTTTCGAGAATGCCCTGCATGGCTCATTGGAGCAGCTGATTGATGCCTCTGTCGGCAGCAATGTCAGTGCGGGACGCGAAGTCGAAGAGTTGCGCCAGCAGGTGGTCGAACTGATGCGCGGCACGGCGGTCATCAAGATCAAGGTCTATAACCGCAACGGGCTGACCATCTTCTCGACCAATCCCGCTCAGGTCGGCGAAAGCAAGCTGGATAATCCGGGTTTCAAGGCGGCGATGAATGGTGAAATCGTTTCCGACCTGACCCACCGCAACAGTGCGGACAGCTTCGAAGGCACCGTTTCCGAAGTCGATCTGCTGGCCAGTTACATACCGATCAAGGGTAAGCATCCCGTTCCGATCGGAGTACTGGAGCTCTATCAGGACGTTACGCCGTTCACCAGCAACCTGAAAAAGGGCCTGTGGGTCGTGACGATGGGGGTTTTCTCCGTTTTCGCCATGCTTTACCTGATGCAGTTTCTGGTTGTTCGCCGTGCCCAGCGCATCCTGAATGATCAGGAAGGCCGACTGAAGGCGGCGCGCGACACGCTGGAATTACAGGTGGAGTCGCGTACCGACGAACTTAAGCGGACCAATGCCCAACTTGAAGACGAAATTGCCGAGCGTCGTCAGGCGGAGAGCAAGCTCAATTATCTGGCCTATCACGATCCACTGACCGGACTGGCAAATCGCCGCTGTTTCCTGGAGCGGCTCGAAGCCTCGATGCGCGAAGCGAAACAGGGTGGGCAGCGCCTGGCGGTGCTGTTCATCGATCTCGATCAGTTCAAGCAGGTCAACGATTCGCTCGGGCACGGCATTGGCGACGAATTGCTCGTTATTGTGGCTGAACGCCTGTCCGAGCATGTGCGCCTGATCGACATGCTGGCCCGTTTGGGTGGTGACGAGTTCATTTGTCTGATGGAAGGCGTGGCGGAAGAGTCGGATGTCGAAACCTTGGCCCGTGAGATTCTTGCCACCTTTGATCAATCCTTCCGGATTGGCGTTCACGAACTCTTCCTTTCGGCATCGGTTGGGATCAGCCTGTTCCCTGGTGATGGTGGCAGTGTGCTCGAATTGATGCGTAATGCCGATACGGCCATGTACCGTGCCAAGGCGGCCGGTCGCGGGCAGTATTATTTCTACACATCGGCCATGACGCGCGATGCGCAGGAGCGCATCCGCATGGAAAACCTGCTGCGGCGGGCGCTGGCCAATGGTGAATTGACCGTCTTCCTGCAACCCCAGGTCGAAACGCAGAGCGGACGCCTGGTCGGCGCCGAGGCGTTGGTGCGTTGGCATAGCCCGGAGCTTGGGGATGTGAAGCCGGTGCGCTTCATTCCGATTGCCGAAGAGTCGGGCTTGATCGTTCCGCTGGGCGAATGGGTGCTGCGTGAAACCTGTCGTCAGGTCATGCAATGGCGCGACAACGGTTTCGAGTTGCCGCATGTCTCGGTCAACCTGTCGGTCAAACAGCTCGAGCGACCGGAATTCGTCGATACGCTGGCGGCCATCCTGCGCGAAACCGGGATGAATCCCTCCTGGCTGAAGCTGGAGCTGACCGAGTCGGTGGTGATGGCGGTTGGTCATTCTTTCGATTTGCTCGATAGCTTGCGCGATCTTGGTGTGATGCTGGCCCTGGACGATTTCGGAACCGGCTATTCCTCGCTGAGTTATCTGAAGATGCTGCCGGTGCAGCAATTGAAGATCGACCGTTCCTTCGTCGAGGGCATCGGCCAGAATCCGGACGATGAGGCGATTATCCGCACCGTCATGGAACTGGCCAACAGCCTGGGTTTCGAGGTGGTGGCAGAAGGCGTCGAGACCGAGCAGCAGGCCAATTTCCTCGGCCAACTGGGTTGTCAGCAACTGCAGGGCTTCCTGCACGGACGCGCGGTGCCGGCCGAGGAGTTCCGCTCGCGCTGGGCCGAACCCACATGATCCGCCTGGCCTGGCGCCTGCTGCGCCGGGAATTGCGTTCAGGCGAACTGCGCTTGCTGTTTGCTTCGCTGGTCGTTGCCGTGGCGGCGGTCAGCGCTGTCGGGTTTTTCGCCGACCGGGTCCGGCAGGCGCTGGACCGCCAGGCGCAGCAGATGATGGGCGGCGATCTGGTCGTCAGTGCCGAGCATCCGCTGGCCGAAGCCTATGCCGGAGAGGCAAGAAGGCAAGGACTGCGTGTTGCCGAGGCCTGGTTGTTCCCGAGCATGGTGTTCTCCGGTGCACAGCCTCAACTGGCCGAAATCAAGGCCGTCAGCGGGGATTATCCGCTACGCGGCGAACTGGGCGTAGCACCCTCGGTGCAGCAGCCTGTCCAGGCCATGCAGCGAGGACCAACCAAGGGAAGTGCCTGGCCCGATGAGCGTTTGGCCAGTGCGCTGAACCTGCAACCCGGCCAAACGCTGGGCCTCGGTATGGCACGGCTCGAAGCTGGCGGCATCCTGACCCAGGAACCCGATCGCGGGGTCAATTTCTTCAACCTGGCGCCGCGGCTGATGATGCATCTGGATGATTTGCCAGCGTCCGGACTGATCCAGCCCGGCTCGCGCATTCGCTACCGCCTGATGGTGGCCGGTGAGGACAGGGCCGTCGAAGCCTACAAGCGCTGGCTGACGCCGCGCCTGGCTGGCGGCGAAAGGATCGAAGATATCCAGAACGCCCGCCCCGAGGTGCGCAACATCCTGGATCGCGCCCAGCGTTTCCTCGGTCTGGCAACACTGCTGACGGTCATCCTGGCTGCCGTGGCCGCAGCCTTGTCGGCCAGACGCTACCTGCAGCGTCATCTCGATGCCTGTGCGGTGATGCGCTGCCTCGGCGCGACGCAGGGCGAGTTGCTCCGTCTGCACGCCTTGCTTTTCGTCTGGTTGGCGGCATTGGCAGCGCTGCTGGGCAGCTTGCTCGGCTATGCGGCGCATTTCGTCCTGGCCGAATGGCTGCTGCGGCTATTTACCATCCAGTTGCCGCCGCCGGGGCTTGCCGCGCTCTATCCGGCCCTGGCCATCGGTTTGGTGCTGCTTTTTGGATTCGCTTTCCCGCCGTTGTTGCAATTGGCTAGCGTGCCGACCTTGCGCGTTCTGCGCCGCGAAATGGGGCCTGCCAATCGCTGGCAGATCATCGGTTACTTAGTTGGGTTACTTTTGCTGGCCGGCTTGATCGTCATCGTTGCCGGTAATGCCAAACTCGGCGGCATTGCCGTTGGCGGATTTGTCATGGCCCTAGGGGTATTCTGGCTGGTAGCGCGGGCCATCGTGCTGCTCCTTGAGCGGATGCGTGGTGTTGTTGGCTTCGGTTGGCGGCAGGGATTGGCCAGTCTGGCCAAGCATGGCGCATCGAGCACGCTGCAGATCGTGGCGCTGGCCATCGGCCTGATGGCCATGGTCCTGCTCACTGTAACCCGAGCCGAACTGCTCGACGCCTGGCAACAAACCGTGCCGGTCGATGCGCCGAACCGTTTTGTAATCAACATCCAGCCAGACCAACGTGATGGCGTTGCCGATTTTCTGCAACGTGCGGGTGTCGAAGCCGAGCTGTCGCCGATGATCCGCGGCCGCCTGACGCAGATTGCCGGCAAGCCGGTCAGCGCCGCCAGCTATCCCGAGGACGAGCGGGCACAACGTCTGGTCGAGCGCGAATTCAACCTGTCGTGGCGGGCGACCGTGCCGCCCGGCAATCGTGTCGTTGCCGGTGTCTGGGCGGGCGAGGAGGTGAGCGGGCAGGGGATTGCATCGGTCGAGGAAGGCTTGGCCAAGACGCTTGGCATCCAGCTTGGTGACGACTTGGTCTTCTCGGTGGCCGGACGCGAGCAGGCGATGAAAGTCGGCAGTTTGCGCAAGCTCGATTGGGACTCGATGCGCGTCAATTTCTTCGTGTTGACCCCGCCGGGCGTGCTGGACGATGCCAACGCCAGCTATATCACCAGTTTTCATTTGAACGCGGACGACAAAACAACCCTGCCGGAGCTTTTAAAGCACTATCCGAACCTGACGGTGATCGACATTGGCGCGATGCTCGGCCAGTTGCAGAACATCATCGGTCAGGTCAGCGCCGCGATCCAGTTCGTCTTCCTGTTCACGCTGCTGGCCGGGGCGCTGGTGTTGCAGGCGGCCTTGCTTTCGGCTTTCGACGAGCGGCGCTACGAATTGGCCGTGATGCGCGCCTTGGGAGCCTTGCGCGGCCAGCTCCGGCGAGCGATGGCGGTCGAACTGGCAGTGATCGGTGCCTGTGCCGGGCTGATCGCGGCGCTGGCGGCGGCTGCGGTTGGTTGGGTCATCGCCTCCCGTGCCTTCGATTTATCGTTGCACTTCGATCCGTGGCCCATCATGTTGGCGCCACTGGCCGGCGCGGCGCTGACCTTGCTGGTTGGCTGGATGCTGGCTCGCCGCCTGGTGGCGACGCCACCGCTTGAGGCACTGCGTAGCGGCGCCTGAGATTGCTGCGAACTCTTTGCCGGTAAAGCGGTCAATGCGCCGCTGCGGCACCTTCGCCGCGAGCGTTTTGGCTCTCAGGTAAAATAGCGCATGCTTTCGAACACCCAAACCCCGCGTCCGCTCTTCGGCTATCGCAAATTCTGGGCGCACCGTTTCGGTCCCGCCCCCTTCCTGCCGATGTCTCGCGCCGAGATGGAACAACTCGGTTGGGATTCCTGCGACATCATTCTCGTTACCGGCGACGCCTATATCGATCACCCGAGTTTCGGCATGGCGCTGATTGGTCGCCTGCTCGAAGGGCAGGGCTTCCGCGTCGGCATCATCAGCCAGCCGGACTGGAATTCGGCAGCCGACTTCCGCAAGCTGGGCAAACCGAATCTGTTTTTCGGCGTCACGGCCGGCAACATGGATTCGATGGTCAATCGCTACACCTCCGACCGCAAGATCCGCTCCGACGACGCCTACACGCCCAACGCCGAGCCGAACAAGCGGCCGGATCGCGCTGTCACCGTCTATGCCCAGCGTTGCCGCGAGGCTTTCTCCGGTACGCCGGTGATCATCGGCTCCATCGAGGCCAGCCTGCGCCGCATTGCGCATTACGACTACTGGTCGGACAAGGTGCGCCGTTCGGTGCTGCCTGATTCCAAGGCCGATTTGCTGGTTTTCGGCAATGCCGAACGCGCCATCGTCGAAATTGCCCATCGCCTGGCCAAAGGCGACAAGGTCGGCGAGATTCGCGATATTCGCGGTACGGCCTTCATGGCGCCGCCGGGCTGGCTGCCTTCCGACGAATGGGAGGAAATGGATTCGACCGAAGTCGATACGCCGGGGCCGCTGGTCAAGCATGCCGACCCGTACGCCATGGATTCTGGCCAAAATGCCGCGTCCACCGCAGCAGTGGCCGCCGACGGCGCGCAACCGGTGCGCATCGTCTCGCGCACCGAGCGCCTGGCTGCCCGCCGCGAACGCCGCGCCCATACGGTCGTGCGCCTGCCGAGCTACGAGCAGGTCAAGGACGATCCGGTGCTTTACGCCCATGCTTCGCGCACCTTCCACCTCGAATCCAACCCCGGCAACGCGCGGGCGCTGGTGCAGGCGCATGGCGAGCGCGACGTCTGGCTCAATCCGCCGCCGATTCCACTGTCCACTGAGGAGCTGGATGCCGTCTACGAGGCGCCATACGCTCGCCGGCCGCATCCTAGCTATGGCGAGGCCAAGATTCCGGCCTGGGAAATGATCCGTTTCTCGGTCAACATAATGCGCGGCTGTTTCGGCGGCTGTACCTTCTGCTCGATCACCGAGCACGAGGGGCGCATCATCCAGAGCCGTTCCGAGGATTCGATCATCCGCGAGATCGAGGAAATGCGCGACAAGACGCCGGGTTTTACCGGTGTCGTCACCGACCTCGGCGGGCCGACGGCCAACATGTATCACCTGAAGTGCAAGGACGAGAAGATCGAGTCGTCCTGCCGCCGCTTGTCCTGCGTCTACCCGGACATCTGCGAGAACATGAATACCGATCACTCGCAGCTGATTTCGCTCTACCGTCGGGCGCGGGCGATCAAGGGCGTCAAGCGCATCACCATCGGCTCAGGCCTGCGCTACGACCTGGCCGTGCGCTCGCCGGAATACATCAAGGAGCTGGTCCAGCACCACGTCGGCGGCTATCTGAAAATCGCGCCGGAACATACCGAGGAAGGCCCGCTCTCCAAGATGATGAAGCCGGGCATCGGCACCTACGACCGCTTCAAGCAGCTGTTCGACCGCTTCTCGCGCGAAGCCGGCAAGGAGCAGTACCTGATCCCGTATTTCATCGCCGCCCATCCGGGGACGCAGGATGAGGACATGGTCAATCTGGCGCTGTGGCTGAAGAAGAACAACTTCCGCCTCGACCAGGTGCAGACCTTCCTGCCGACGCCGATGGCGCTGGCGACGACGATGTACCACACCGAGCGCAACCCGCTGAAGAAGCTGCATCGGCAGGGCGGGGAAGTGGTCGGGGCCGTGCGAAACGGGCGTCAGCGCAAGCTGCATAAGGCTTTCCTGCGTTATCACGATCCGGAAAACTGGCCGCTGTTGCGCGAGGCACTGAAGGAAATGGGGCGCGCCGACTTGATCGGCAACGGCAAGAAACAACTGGTGCCGGCTTGGCAACCGGCCGGTACGGGCATGAAGGCGGCCGCCATCGTGGCGACGGCGCAACGCGCGCAGGCCAAGCCCGCACCCGCTGCCGGGAAGCCGGGCGGCAAATTTGGCCAGAATCGCCCGTCCACCGCAGCAGTGAACCGTGGCCGCCCCGGCCAACCCGCTCGGGCGGCCGGTGCGGACGGGCGCAACGAAGCTTATGGAAAACCGAGCCAGCAGGCGCGTAAAAAGCGCCCAAGCTGAGCCTGATCAAGGGAGAACACGATGGAAAACACCACGACCACCTACGAAAAGATCGGCGGCGAAGCCGTCGTCGGCAAGCTGTGCGACCGCTTCTACGAGTTGATGGACTCCGTGCCGCAGTTCAAGGAGCTGCGCGCCATGCATCCGGAAAGCCTGCAAGGCTCGCGCGACAAGCTGTACATGTTCCTTTCCGGCTGGTTCGGCGGGCCGGACCTGTTCGTCGAGAAATTCGGCCATCCTCGCCTGCGTGCCCGCCACATGCCGTTCGCCATCGGCACCCAGGAACGCGATCAGTGGGTAGCCTGCATGGTGTTGGCGATGGAGGATGTCGGCATCGAAGAATCCATCCGCGCCAAGCTGCTGGAGAATTTCTTCAACACCGCCGATTTCATGCGCAATAAAGAGGGCTAAAAAGCTCGCTGGGGATGTTGCGGCGCAGCATGGGATGGTAGAATCACGCCTTTGATTTTAAAAGCTAACCCCAACTCCATGTCCGCTCGTCCTATCCGCAACATCGCCATCATCGCTCACGTCGACCACGGCAAGACCACGCTCGTCGACCAGCTGCTCCGTCAATCCGGTACCTTCGCCGCCCACCAGCAGGTGGATGAGCGCGTGATGGACTCCAACGATCTGGAAAAAGAGCGCGGCATCACCATTCTTTCCAAGAACACCTCGGTCGATTACAACGGTGTTCATATCAACATCGTCGACACCCCGGGCCACGCCGACTTCGGCGGTGAAGTCGAGCGCGTGCTCGGCATGGTCGATGGTGTCGTCCTGCTGGTCGATGCCGTCGAAGGCCCGATGCCGCAGACCCGCTTCGTGACCAAGAAGGCCCTGGCCCTCGGTTTGAAGCCGATCGTGCTGGTGAACAAGGTCGACCGCGACGGCGGTGACCCGGACAACGCCGTCAACCTGACTTTCGACCTGTTCGACAAGCTGGGCGCGACCGACGAGCAGCTCGACTTCCCGATCGTCTACGCTTCCGGCCTGAACGGCTGGGCTGCGCTGGAACTCGACGCACCGCGCGTCGACATGAAGCCGCTGTTCGACATGATCCTGTCGCACGTGCCGGCCCCGGATGCCGACGTCGATGCACCGCTGCAGCTGCAGGTTTCCGCCCTCGACTATTCCTCCTACGTCGGTCGTATCGGCGTTGGCCGCATCGTCCGCGGCAAGGTCAAGACCGGTCAGAACGTCATGGTCATGTACGGTACCGAGGAAGAAGCCGCCGAGCATGAGCGCACCCCGATCAAGGCCAAGATTGGCCAGGTTTTCGGTTACAAGGGCCTGAACAAGGTCGAGCTGGAAGAAGGCCACGCTGGCGACATCGTGCAGATCACCGGTATCGAAGACCTCGTGCTGGGCTGCACCGTGACCGATCCGGATCAGCCGGAATCGCTGCCGCTGCTCAAGATCGACGAGCCGACCCTGTCCATGCAGTTCATGGTCAACACCAGCCCGCTGGCAGGTACCGAAGGCAAGTTCGTCACCAGCCGCCAGCTGCGCGACCGCCTGCACAAGGAATTGCTGACCAACATGGCGCTGCGCGTGCATGACACCGAAAACGGCGACGTGTTCGATGTGGCCGGCCGTGGCGAACTGCACCTTGGCATCCTGCTCGAAAACATGCGTCGCGAAGGCTACGAGCTGGCCGTCGGTCGTCCGCGCGTCGTCAAGAAGGTGATTGACGGCGTCGAATGCGAGCCGTACGAAATGCTCACCGTCGACGTCGAAGAAGAACACCAGGGCGGCGTCATGGAAGCGCTCGGCCTGCGCAAGGGCGAAATGCTCGACATGGTGCCGGACGGTCGCGGTCGCGTCCGTATCGAATACCGCATTCCGGCCCGTGGCCTGATCGGTTTCCAGGGCGAATTCATGAACCTGACCCGCGGTAACGGCCTGATGAGCCACGTGTTCGACGAGTACGCCCCGGTCAAGGAAGGCGGCGTTGCCGAGCGTCGCAACGGCGTGCTGATTTCGCAGGACAACGGCGAAGCCGTGGCCTACGCGCTGTGGAAGCTGCAGGATCGCGGCCGCATGTTCGTCAGCCCTGGCGAAAAGCTGTACGAAGGCATGATCATCGGCATCCACAGCCGCGAAAATGACCTCGTTGTGAACCCGATCAAGGGCAAGCAGCTGACCAACGTGCGCGCCTCGGGTACCGACGAAGCCGTCCGCCTGGTGCCGCCGGTCCAGCTGAGCCTGGAAGCCGCTGTCGAATTCATTGCCGACGACGAGCTGGTCGAACTGACCCCGAAGTCGATCCGTCTGCGCAAGCGTTTCCTGACCGAAATCGAACGTAAGCGCGCCGTTCGCGGCCTGTAAGAATGCGCCTCCGCCAGTTCTTTACAGACCTGGTCAAGCGCAACGAAAAGGCGACCCGCTGGGTCGCCTTTTTCATTGGCCTGTCGATCTTTTTTACGATCCTGGGTTGGGTGTCAGACCCGATCAACGCCATCGGACTGTGTAAGGTCTATCCCTGAGCCACTGTTGCGGTGTACGCGGCAAAAAAGGCAAAAATCAGCCGCCGGTCATCGACATGAAGCGCACGACTTGCGGTGTATCCATTTGTGCCGTGAAGTCATGACCGAATGGCTTGATGCCCATGCTGTCGATGATGGCCTGACGCAATGCAGCGTCGTCTGCACCGGAGCGCAATACCTGCATCAGGTTGGTCGCGTCGTTCTGTCCCAGGCAGGGGTAGAGTTCGCCCTTGGCGGTGATGCGTACACGATTGCAGGTGTCGCAGAAGTTGTGGCTATGCGGAGAAATGAAGCCAATGCGCGTCTCGCTACCGGGAATGCGCCAGTAGCGCGCCGGGCCACCGGAAGATTCGGCCGACGGAATCAAATCGAAGTGCGGCGCCAGAAGCTCGCGCGTTTCTTCGGACGAGATGTAGGTGTCGTTACGCCCGTGGATTTCACCGAGCGGCATTTCCTCGATGAAGGAAATATCGAGCTCCTGCGCGACGGCGAAGCGAACCAGATCGACGAATTCGTCGTCATTGACGCCGCGCATCATGACGGTATTCAGCTTGGTCCGCGTGAAACCGGCGGCGCGTGCGGCATCGATCCCGCGCAGCACTTTGTCCAGTTCGCCGATTCGGGTAATCGCCTTGAAGCGCTCGGCCTTCAGCGTGTCGAGGCTGATGTTGATGCGGCGTACCTTGGCGTCGTGTAGCGGCTGCGCAAAGCGTTCCAGCTGCGAACCGTTGGTGGTCAGTACCAGATTGTCGAGGCCGGGCAGGGCGCTCAGGCGTTCGATCAGCCACATCGCGTTCTTGCGTACCAGCGGTTCGCCGCCGGTAATGCGCAGCTTGCTGACGCCGAGTCCGACAAAGGCCGAGGCGACACGCAGGCATTCTTCCAGGCTCAGCACCTCCTGGCGTGGCAGGAAAGTCATTTCCTCGGCCATGCAATAGGTACAGCGGAAATCGCAGCGATCGGTGATCGACAGGCGAACGTAAGTGATGC
Source organism: Azonexus sp. (assembly GCA_041904995.1). GTDB lineage: Bacteria > Pseudomonadota > Gammaproteobacteria > Burkholderiales > Rhodocyclaceae > Azonexus. The sequence continues at coordinate 285,245 of JAYRMB010000001.1, read as the reverse complement.
GGCGACCGTAACGGTCGACCAGGCTACCTTCCGGGTGCTGCATGCTGCCCATGCCTAGGGTGGGGCGAAAATCGTTCATTCCGTCGGGAGTGGCTTCCGGGCGCAGGGTTTCATTGTGCATGGCGAAGAATTATCGGTATCCGGGCAAGGTCGCACAAGTAGACAGATCAAATAATCGACAGTTCGGAAGCGCCCGTTTTAATTAGCAAAAGCAGCAATTTTTCACGGAAAATGATACGATCATTAAGACCTACGCCATTACACAAAAACCTTGATGCAAGCGACCGTTGCCAAACGATTTTTCGGCGGAAGAAAAACAAAAAGCCCAGCGCGATGGCTGGGCTTGATGCTTCAAACTTTTGGCTCCCCGACCTGGGCTCGAACCAGGGACCTACGGATTAACAGTCCGGCGCTCTACCGACTGAGCTATCGGGGAACAGAAGCGCGCATTATAGATAGCCGAACCGCTTGCGTCAAGCGTTTCGCGCATTTCTGACATAACGATAAACATGGACCCCAAGCTCGTATACGCCAAAACCCCGACCGGAGACGAAGCCGTCCGCCAGCGCACGCGCGTGGTTCAGCGCAATCTGCGCATGGTGCTCATTATGGTCGACGGGAAATTGAGCGTCGAAGAACTCTCGCAGAAAATCGCCAACCCCCAACTCGTCGAATCCGCCCTGCAGGAACTGGAAGAGGGAGGCTTTATCGCGACGACTGGTATTGCTGCGACGACGGCCTGGAGCGAAGCCTTGCAGGCCGAAGTTGAGCCTCCGCCGAGCGAAAAGAAAGAGAAGGTTTCTGCGCTATCGCAGTTCTCCACTTTTGAGTCAAAGGCCTCCTTGATGGCGCCGGACTCCATTGCCGAGCCGAGCGTTGCCAGCGGGTTCTCGACCTTTGGCAAGCCGATACTGCCTGCAGCCGAGCCTGTTCCCGAAGCCAAGCCCGAAAAATCCTTCAAGTTACCGAAACCGGCCGTCAAGCTTTCCTTACCGAAATTCAAGCTGCCCGAAGCACCGGCCTTGCCCAATGTCCCGTTGTTCCGTACGCTCGGTATCGCGCTTGCCGCTGTTTTGGCGCTGGCGGTTTTCGTGTTGTTGTTCTATCCCTACGACAGTTTCCGTCCGGCCGTCGAAAGTTCGGCCAGTCGCTTGCTCAAAACGCCGGTGACCGTCGGTCAGGTCGGGCTTGGTTTGCTACCTTCACCGCATGTCAAACTGACTGATGTTCGCGTGGGCACGAAAGGCGAAGCGCGTGTCGGTGAGGTTCGCATCCATTCGCCTTTGGCAACCGTGCGCAGCGGTCCGCAGACGATATCCCGTTTGACATTGAGCGGCGTCGAAATGTCAGTCGAGCGCTTGCTGGCGTTACCGATCACCGGTGGCCAGTTACTCGACGATGGCGAACTGAAGGTTGCGCAAATTCGAATCGAGCAGGGAAAGTTGACCCTGTCAGGCGATCTGGCTTTCAGCGACGTCTATGGCGACATGCTGTTTAACGAGAACGGCCAGCTCAGCAAAGCGAATTTCGAGAACAAGGAACGCTCCATATTGCTTGAGGTGTCGCCAACTTCGGAGCGATCGCTACGTTTTGCACTGGAAGGTCGTGCCTGGAAGCCGGCTGCACAGATCGCAGTATCGTTTGATTCTTTGCAGGCCAATGGCGTTCTATTGCCCAGCAAGCTGTTGATCCAGAATCTGGATACCACCTTCTTGGGAGGGCTGCTCAAGGGCAACTGGCTGCTCGACTGGAGTAACGGCCTGGCCATGGCTGGCGAGGGCACGGTCACTCGCTTGGACTCTCGCAAGGTTGGTGCGGCCTTCATGCCCAAGCTGCAGTTGGAAGGCGATATCGGTGGTGCCTTCCGCTTCCGCGGAAGCGGCAAGGATTGGGCAGGGTTGTGGGCAAATATCGAAGCGACGATGGATGCGGAAGTGACGCGCGGCATCTTGCGCGGCGCTGATTTGGGCGAAGCCAGCCGACGCGGTTCCGGTGCGGTCGTTCGTGCCGGTCAGACCAAGTTCGATCGTCTGCGTGTTTCGCTGGCCATGAAGCCTAAACTGCTCGTTGGGCGCAATATCCAGTTGGATGCCGGTTCGCTGACGGCTGCTGGTCAATTTGCCTGCGACCGGCAGAATGTGGTCGATGCTGCCTTGTCGGTTTCCGTGCAATCCTCGGTAACGACGCGACGGACACCGGTGCGGATCACAGGAACGTTGCCGGAATTGACGACGACGTTCAGCAAATAATAAACACTACATAAATAAAAAAGGCGGGATTACCCGCCTTTTTTATTGCCGGTATGGCTAGATTACTTGGTCACGGCGGCGATGGCCTTGGCGACGTAGTCGATGTTCTTGGTGTTCAATGCAGCCAGACAGATACGACCGGTCGACACGGCGTAGATGCCGAATTCTTCCTTCATGCGTTCCACTTGGGCAGCCGTCAGGCCGGTGTAGGAGAACATGCCGCGTTGCTGGACGACGAAGGAGAAGTCCTGGGAGCAACCGGTGGCCTTGATGGCATCGACCAGGCCGGTACGCATGGCACGGATGCGGTCACGCATTCCAGCCAGTTCGGTTTCCCACTGGGCGCGCAGTTCGGTCGAAGCCAGTACGGCGGAAACCAGGGCGCCACCATGGATCGGCGGGTTGGAGTAGTTGGTGCGGATGACGCGCTTGACCTGCGACATGACGCGAGCCGACTCTTCCTTGGAGGCTGTGACGACTGACAGGGCGCCGACACGCTCGCCGTACAGCGAGAAGTTCTTGGAGAACGAGCTGGAAGCGAAGAACTGCAGGCCGGAAGCCGAGAAGGCGCGAATGGCCACAGCGTCGGCATCGATACCGTCGGCAAAACCCTGGTAGGCCATGTCGAGGAAAGGCACCAGGCCGCGTTCCTTGCAGATGCCGACGACTTCGGCCCACTGGGCGTCGCTCATGTCGGCGCCGGTCGGGTTGTGGCAGCAGGCGTGCAACAGCACGACCGAACCCGGAACCATCTTGTTCAGGTCGGCCTTCATGCCCTCAAAATTCACGCCGCGGGTGGTGGCGTCGTAGTAGGTGTAATCCTCGACGACGAAGCCGGCGGATTCGAACAGAGCGCGATGGTTTTCCCAGGACGGGTTGGAGATGTAGACCTTGGAAGTCGGGTTCAGGCGCTTCAGGTAGTCGGCACCGATCTTCAGAGCACCGGTACCGCCAATGGCCTGAGCGGTGATGACCTGGCCTTTGGCCAGCAGCTCGGAGTCCTTGCCGAACAGCAGGTTCTGTACAGCGGTATTGTAAGCGGCCGGGCCTTCGATCGGCTGGTAACCGCGCGGCGGGGCAGCCTTCAGGCGGGCCTCTTCGGCGGCCTTGACGGCAGCCAGCAACGGAATCTTGCCATTGTCGTCGAAATAGACGCCAACGCCGAGATTGACCTTGGTATCGCGTGCATCCGCGTTGAAAGATTCATTCAGGCCGAGGATGGGATCGCGCGGGGCCATTTCCACCGCAGCGAAGATCGAAGAGGACATAGGAACTCCGTGGAATAATACGAACGATGTTCGCGCAGCCAATCCGCTGCGCTTAAGACAACCGAAGAATTCTAGCATGAGCGAAACCAACAGCAGCACCGTCGTGACCTTTGAAGGCAGCCCGTATCGTCTGCATCAGCCGTTTCCGCCTGCCGGCGATCAACCCAAAGCCATCGATGCGCTGGTCGAAGGGCTGGAGGATGGCTTGTCCTTCCAGACATTGCTTGGTGTGACCGGCTCGGGCAAGACCTACACGATGGCCAACGTCATTGCCCGCACGGGCCGGCCGGCGCTGGTATTGGCCCCGAACAAGACGCTGGCGGCGCAGCTTTACTCGGAGTTCAAGGAGTTCCTGCCCGAGAATTCAGTCGAGTACTTCGTTTCGTACTACGACTTTTACCAGCCCGAGGCTTACGTGCCTTCGCGTGATTTGTTCATTGAGAAGGACAGCTCGATCAACGATCACATCGAACAGATGCGGCTGTCGGCGACCAAGAGCCTGATCGAACGGCGCGATGTCGTGATCGTGGCGACCGTGTCGTGCATCTACGGTATCGGGGATCGAGACGAATACCACAACATGATCCTGACCATGCGGGTTGGCGACCGCATGGACCAGCGCGCCATCATCAAGCGCCTGACCGACATGCAGTACGAGCGCAACGAGATGGATTTCCATCGTGGCACCTTCCGCGTGCGCGGCGACATTATCGACATCTTTCCGGCGGAACACGCCGAGCACGCCATCCGAGTCTCGCTGTTCGACGACGAGGTCGAAGCCTTGCAGTTCTTCGACCCACTGACCGGCCAGCTATTTCACAAGGCGCTACGCTTTACCGTTTTCCCAGCTTCGCATTATGTGACGCCGCGCGCCACCGTACTGCGCGCCATCGAGGCGATCAAGGAGGAACTGCGCGAGCGTATCGACTGGTTCACCAAGAACAACAAGCTCGTTGAGGCGCAGCGCATCGAGCAGCGCACACGCTTCGATCTCGAAATGCTTGACCAGATCGGCTTCTGCAAGGGAATCGAAAACTATTCGAGGCACCTTTCGGGGCGCAAGGCTGGCGAGTCGCCGCCAACCTTGATCGATTACCTGCCACCGGATGCGTTGATGTTTATCGACGAGTCGCACGTCGCCATCGGTCAGGTCGGCGGCATGTACAAGGGCGACCGCTCGCGTAAGGAAAACCTAGTGGATTACGGTTTCCGCCTGCCTTCTGCGCTGGATAATCGGCCGCTGCGCTTCGAGGAATTCGAGGCGCACATGCGGCAAACGGTTTTCGTTTCGGCGACCCCGGCCGACTACGAGCAGCAGCGTGCCGGTCAGGTGGTCGAGCAGGTGGTGCGGCCAACCGGTCTGATTGACCCGGACGTCATCGTCAGGCCAGCATCGACACAGGTCGATGATCTACTGGTCGAAATTCGCAAGCGTATTGAGGTTGGCGAGCGGGTTCTGGTGACGACACTGACCAAGCGTATGGCCGAAGATCTGACGGATTTCCTAGGGGACAATGGCATCACGGTGCGTTACTTGCACTCCGATATCGATACCGTCGAGCGGGTGGAGATCATTCGCGATTTGCGCCTGGGCGAATTCGACGTACTGGTCGGTATCAACCTGCTGCGCGAAGGTCTCGATATTCCGGAGGTTTCGCTGGTTGCGATTCTCGATGCCGACAAGGAGGGTTTTTTGCGCTCCGAACGTTCGTTGATTCAGACCATCGGGCGAGCGGCACGCCATATCAACGGTACGGCCATCCTTTACGCCGATCACATGACCCGTTCGATGGAGCAGGCGATCGCCGAGACCAAGCGCCGGCGTGACAAGCAGATCGCTTTCAACCTGGAAAATGGCATTACGCCGCGTGGCGTTACCAAGAAGATCAAGGACATCATCGACGGCGTTTATGACGCCGAATCCGCCCAAGCGGAACTCAAAGCGGCACAGAAACAGGCGGTTTACGAAGCCATGGATGAAAAGGCAGTGGCCAAGGAAATTAAACGCCTGGAAAAAGAAATGCTAGAGTGTGCAAAAAACTTGGAATTCGAAAAAGCGGCGGCTGCTCGCGACGAACTTTTCAGACTCAGGGAAAAAGTCTTCGGCGCGGCGCAGCACGACCCTGATGGAGATAAGACCTAATGAAATACCGCGTGCTGCTGGTGTGCATGGGCAATATCTGTCGCTCGCCAACCGCTGAAGGAGTGTTGAGGCACTTCATTAAAATCAATCGGTTGGGTGATATTGTTGAAGTTGATTCTGCGGGTACGCACGGCTACCATGTCGGCGAGCCGCCCGATTCCCGGACGCAGCGTGCTGCTTCGGTGCGTGGCTATAACCTGTCGCAACTGCGTGCCCGCAAGGTGGCGCGTCAGGATCTCGATTACTTCGATCTGATCCTGGCAATGGACAAGAGTAATCTCGACAACCTACGGCGCATGGCGATGCCTGAGCAGCACCCGAAGATCAAGCTGTTCATGGACTACGCCGATAATTTCGACGACGAGGAAGTGCCGGATCCGTACTACGGACTTGGCCATGGCTTTGATCTGGTGTTGGACATGGTCGAAGATGCCGCGCAAGGCTTGGTCAAAGAGATCAAGCGCGAACTTGGGCGAGGCTAGGGCGCTAACCGTCCAAATCCAATACGCAAGCAAAAAAAGAAAGGGCACCTCGCGGTGCCCTTTTCGCATGAAAGCGCTGAAGCTTACTTCTGCGTTTCCACCATGACCATCGGCTCGCCGCCATCGACGACCGCCTTAGGCTTGCGGGCGCGGCCCAACTTGACCGGTTCCTCGGCGACGACCGCAGACGGGGTGAAGCTTGTCTGGACCATGACCAGGCCACTTTCAGCCAGCGACTTTTCGATGTCCACCGGTTCGGCTACGGCAACCGCCGGAGCAGGCTCCTCGGTTTTTGCCACTTCCGGCACGTGCACCGCAGCAGTCTCGACCACGGCGCTCTCGACGACCGCATTTTCGACTTCGGCAGCCGGGGCTTCGACTTCGACGACTGTCGGAGCCGGTACCTCAACCAGCGGTGCCGCTTCGACCGCCGCCGCTGCCGTGGCAGCAAAGGTTTCTTCGACTACCGGAGCGGGAACGACGACCACGATCGGTTCCTGTGCAACCGCTTCAGTCATCGTTTCGGCAATGACCGGCGCGGCATTTTCGCCTTCGGCATCGACAACGGCGTTTTCGGCGTCGTTACGGCGTTCGTTGCGACCACGGCCGCCACGACGACCGCGGCGACGACCGCCGTTTTCCTCATTGGCCGGCGATTCGCCGCCTTGCAGAGCGACTGCCGGCATGGCGACGGCCTGGACCTCATCCGTCACGGTCTGGCGATTCTGCTTGTTTTCCTGGGCTTCGTTCGGCTGACGCTCGCGACGCTCCTTGCGCTCGCCGCGCTGGCGACGTTCCTGGCGCTCACCGTTGCCTTGCGCGGCGGATTCCTCGCGGGCCGGGCGTTCGGCGCGTTCCCCACGGTTGCCGTTGGTGCGCTCGCCGCGTTCACCTCGTTCCTCGTCGCGGCGGTTGCCATTGCGGCCGCCACGGCGATTGTCGCGACGACCGTCACCACGACCTTCGCGATTCTTGCGGGGAGCGGGCGTCGGTTCCGGGGCAGCTTCCTCGACCTTCGGTTCGCTTCGGAACCAAGAGAAGAGCTTCGAGAAGAAGCCGGCTTCTTCCTGGATCGGTGCCGGAGCGGCTTCAGCCTTTTCCGCCATGATCGGTGCAGGTTGTTCTGGAGAGATACCCTTGATGGCGGCTTCCTGACGCGGCTTGGCGTTTTCCTGCTGGGTCGCCTGTTTGATGGCTTCCTCGATCGGCATATCGACCATCTTGTAGGACGGCTCGCGCAGATCGTCCTGGTTCAGGTCGTCATGGCGCAAACGGGTCACGGTGTGGGCCGGCGTTTCCAGATGGATGTTCGGGATCAGTAGGATGGTGACCTTGTGGCGCAGTTCGATGGCCTGGATGTCCGGACGCTTCTCGTTGAGCAGGAAAGTGGCGACATCGACCGGCACTTGAACGTGCACGGCGGCCGTGTTTTCCTTCATCGCCTCTTCTTCGAGGATGCGCAGGATGTGCAGCGCGGCCGATTCGGTCGAACGGATGTGACCGGTACCGGTACAGCGCGGGCAGGGGATGTAGCTGGTTTCGGCCAGGGCTGGACGCAGACGTTGGCGCGACAGTTCCATCAGGCCGAAGCGGCTGATCTTGCCCATCTGGACGCGGGCGCGGTCGTAGCGCAGTGCGTCGCGCAGGCGATTCTCGACTTCGCGTTGGTTCTTGGTGCTTTCCATGTCGATGAAGTCGATGACGATCAGGCCGCCCAAGTCGCGCAGGCGCAACTGGCGAGCCAGTTCGTCGGCAGCTTCGAGGTTGGTCTTGAGGGCGGTTTCTTCGATGTCGGCGCCCTTGGTGGCGCGGCCCGAGTTGACGTCCACGGCGACCAGCGCTTCGGTGTGGTCGATCACGATGGCGCCGCCGGACGGCAGGTTGACCTGACGGGCGAAGGCGGTCTCGATCTGGTGCTCGATCTGGAAGCGGGAGAACAGCGGCACGTCGTCGCGATAACGCTTGACGCGATTGACGTTGCCCGGCATCACGGTGCCCATGAAGGCGCGAGCTTGCTCGAACACTTCATCGGTGTCGATCAGGATTTCGCCGATGTCCGGCTGGAAGTAGTCGCGGATGGCGCGAATGACCAGCGAGCCTTCCAGATAGATCAGGAATGCGCCGGTTTGCTGTTGAGCAGCACCTTCGATGGCGCTCCACAGTTGCAGCAGGTAATTCAAATCCCACTGCAGTTCCTCGGCCTGGCGGCCGATGGCTGCGGTGCGGGCGATCAGGCTCATGCCGTTGGGCACTTGCAGCTGGTCCATGGTTTCACGTAGCTCGGCGCGCTCGTCGCCGTCGACGCGACGCGAAACACCACCGCCGCGCGGGTTGTTCGGCATCAGAACCAGGTAACGCCCAGCCAGCGAGACATAGGTAGTGAGGGCGGCGCCCTTGTTACCACGCTCGTCCTTGTCGACCTGAACGATGAGTTCCTGGCCTTCCTTCAGGGCCTCGTTGATCTTGGCCTTGCCGGCTTCGACGCCCGGTTGGAAATAGGCGCGGGAGACTTCCTTGAATGGCAGGAAGCCGTGGCGCTCGGCACCGTAGTCTACGAAGCAGGCTTCGAGCGACGGTTCGATGCGGGTGATGACACCCTTGTAAATGTTGCTTTTACGTTGTTCCTTGGCGGCGGATTCAATGTCGAGGTCAATCAGTTTCTGACCGTCGACAATGGCGACACGGAGTTCTTCCGCCTGTGTCGCATTGAAGAGCATGCGTTTCATTCTTTTAGCTCCAGCGCGCGTTGGCACGCTGCAACGAAACGCCCTTACAGGCAGCGACAGTTTCAGTTATCGGGTTGCGTCATTAAATTGAAGGCAAAGGCGATTGTGAATGTGCTGATCAATGAATGGCCACGTGTTTTTTCTTGAAATGCGTGACCTGAAAATTCCTGCAACGGGCAATCCGTGCGTGCTTACCGCGGGCTAATCCATTAACATCACTACTTTTGGTGAGTGAACTTAACCAGTCGTTTCACGTTGGTCTGGCCTGGGCAATTGGCACAGGTGAGATTCCGGAATCTGCCGCGTGGCGGTCGCGCTCATGGCGCGAGGGCAAGCGGTCTGACGGTTCGAGCCTCTCTTGCAAACCGAGACGTAAAACGCAGGCAGTATATTAGAAAATGAACGGCGCAGGTAACAATTCGGTCACCCATGTCGTGATCGACGAAGAAGAGCAGGGCCAGCGCCTGGATAACTATCTGGTGCGCCACTGCAAGGGCGTTCCTAAAAGCCATCTCTACCGCATCCTGAGAAGCGGCGAGGTCCGGGTCAACAGCAAGCGGGTCGATGCGACTTATCGCTTGCGGGCGGGCGACACACTGCGCATTCCACCCATACGGCTGGCTGAGCGTCCGCAGAACGAGATCGACGAGGCGGCCAAGCAGCGGGTCGATTTGCCCATCATCTACGAAGACGAGGCGATGCTCGTCATCGACAAGCCGGAAGGCATCGCAGTACATGGCGGTAGCGGCGTCAGCTTCGGGGTGATTGAAGCCTTGCGTCGGCAGCGTCCGCAAGCCAAGTTTCTTGAATTGGCGCACCGTCTGGACCGTGAGACCTCGGGGATTCTGCTGGTCGGCAAGAAACGGCTGGCACTGACGGCCTTGCACGACATGTTCCGCGAGCATGGCGCTGGGGCGGATAAGCGCTATCTGGTGCTGGTCAAAGGCCGCTGGATGAACAATACCCAGCACGTCAAGGCACCGTTGCTGAAGTATCTGACCGAGTCCGGTGAGCGACGTGTTTCGGTTCATGCCGAAGGCAAACCGTCGCATACGGTATTCCGCCTGCTTGCCCGCTGGCCGGAGATGAGTCTGCTCGAGGCGCAACTGAAAACCGGGCGGACCCACCAGATCCGGGTGCATCTGGCACATCTTGGTTTCCCCATTCTGGGCGACGAGAAATATGGCGACTTCACACTCAACAAAGAATTGAAGCGCGACGGGATGAAGCGTATGGGGCTGCATGCTTGGCGCATGGCCTTCCGGCATCCGTTGAGCGGTAGCCCGCTCGAATGCCTTGCGCCGATGCCTGATGGGCTAAAAAACTACATTGCTGCGGTGGACGGGCAAAAAACGCGAGAATTCACCGCGGAAAACTTTCAGACAATTTGGGAAGCTTGATGAAATATCCTCTGGTCGTCTTCGATTGGGATGGAACTTTGCTTGACTCGGCTGGTGCCATCGTCCGTGCCATCCAGGCGGCCTGCCGCGATCTCGAACTACCTGTCCCCGACGATGCTCGCGCCAGGCACGTGATTGGCCTCGGCTTGGCCGATGCCATGCGGCATGCGGTGCCCGATTTGCCCGTCGAGCGTTACCAGGCGATGGTTGATCGTTATCGCTTCCACTATCTGGCGAGCGATCACGAATTGACCTTGTTTTCCGGTGTTCCTGAAATGCTTCGGCGACTCCGCGATGACGGCCATATGCTGGCAATCGCAACTGGTAAGAGTCGTCTGGGGCTGGATCGCGCCCTCGATCATTCCGGTTTGCGCCCGCTATTTCAAGGTTCGCGCTGCGCCGACGAGTGTCATTCGAAACCTCACCCGCAAATGCTTGAAGAGTTGATGCTGGAATTCGGTGTCGCTCAGGCAGAAACGGTCATGATCGGCGATACCTCGCACGATCTCGGCATGGCGCGTAACGCCGGCGTCGATGCCTTGGGCGTGACCTATGGCGCCCATCCGCATGACCATCTGCTCGAATATTCGCCGGTTGCTTGCTTGCACAACGTTGCCGAGCTTGATCGATGGTTGCTGCAGCACGGCTGATCTGTGCGTCCGAAGCCCTGGTCGATGGTGGCAAGGGCGTTCGTTTTGCGACAACGCGCTACGGTTGTGATGCTCAGGCGTTTGTCATACGATTTCGCGGTCAGGTGTATGGCTATTACAACGAATGTGGCCATATTCCGGCAGAACTTGATTGGTTGCCCGGGGAGTTCTTTGACGATTCCGGGCTATACTTGATCTGTTCGATTCATGGCGCCCTTTATGCTCCCGAAACGGGGCGGTGTCTTGGCGGTAGATGTCAGGGCAAAGGTTTAAAACCACTGCGGGTCAGGGAATTCGAAGGAAATATCTACTTAGAGCCGGAAAGCCACGATGGATAACCCCCAATACCCCAACAACGATCCAGCCTGGGAGCGCAAGGTCCTTGAAAAACTGGCCTTTGCCGCTCTTGATGAGCAAAAGGCTAGGCGACGCTGGAGCATTATTTTCAAGTCCCTAGGTTTTGCCTACCTGATGGTCGTCCTGATTGCGGTGGTCGATTGGGGTAGCGGTGCGGAGCATCAGGAACGCCACACTGCCTTGATCAACCTGCAAGGCGTTATCGAGGCCAAGGGTGAGGCCAATGCCGAAAACATGGTGTCGGCGCTGAATTCGGCTTTCGAAGAAAAGAACGTGGCCGGTGTGATTCTGCGCATCAACAGTCCTGGTGGTAGTCCGGTACAGGCCGGGATCATCAACGACGAAATGCACCGCTTGCGCGCCAAATACCCGGATAAGCCGCTCTACGTGGTCGTCGAGGATATGTGCGCATCCGGCGGCTACTACGTCGCGGCGGCAGCTGACAAGATCTTCGTCAACAAGGCCAGCATCGTCGGTTCCATCGGTGTGTTGATGGATGGCTTTGGTTTTACCGGAACGATGGACAAAGCTGGCGTCGAGCGCCGCTTGCTTACCGCTGGTGAGAACAAGGGCTTCCTCGATCCATTTTCACCGCAAATGCCGCAGCACAAGGCGCATGCGCAATTGCTCCTGGATGACATTCACAAGCAGTTCATTGACGTGGTGAAAACGGGGCGCGGCAAGCGTCTCAAGGAAACCCCGGATATGTTCTCCGGCTTGATGTGGACCGGCGCACAAAGTGTCCAGTTGGGCTTGGCAGATGAGTTTGGTAGTGTCGATTCTGTTGCGCGCGATGTTATCAAGGCCGAGAAAGTCCTCGATTACTCCGTCAAGGACAATATCGCCGAGCGCTTTGCTAAGCGCCTTGGGGCGAGCACCATGAATGAATTCTGGAAAGGGGCTTCGGCCAATCTGCAGACGGTTCGCTTGTTCTAATCAGGCGAGTAGCAAAAACACCGTCGGACGCCGCTCGATCTCGGGCGGCGTTTGTTTTTTCCACTGCTGAACGGTCAGTGTGCGTACGGTTTCGCTTGGCAAGGTGAGGTCGGTCGCAACACACAGTCGTGTTCCGGGTTGGCAGGCCGTCAGAATACCGTCGAACATCTGGCGATTGCGGTACGGGGTCTCGATGAAAATCTGCGTTTGCTGGCGTTTGCGCGACTCGGTTTCCAGTTCGCGCAAGGCTTTGGTCCGTTCAGCCTCTTTTGCCGGCAAATAGCCGAGAAAAGCGAAGCGCTGGCCATTCAGGCCGGAGGCCATCAGTGCCAAGAGAAGCGAAGAGGGTCCGACCAGCGGTACGACACGAATACCTTCGCGCTGCGCCAATGCCACCAGATTGGCGCCGGGGTCGGCAACCGCAGGGCAGCCGGCTTCGGAGAGCAGACCGACGTCTTCTCCTGCTCGTAATGGTGAAAGCAACTGGTCGAGTTCGCTGGCTTTCGTGTGTTCGTTGAGCTCGAAAAGCTGCAGTTCTTGCAAGGGGCGATCCGTTCCTGCGGTTTTCAGGAAGGCGCGGGCCGCCTTCGCTTGCTCGACGACGAAATGACTCAAGGGGCGGATGGTTTGCAGAACCGACGGATGCAAGGCTTCCTGTGGTGCCACCGGTCCCAGTGGAACCGGGATCAAAAAGAGGGTGCCAGCCATTACAGAACAGCCATTCCCTGGCGGCGCAGCATGTCGCACAGTGCTATCAGCGGCAGGCCAACCAGTGCATTGGGGTCATCGCCTCGCATACTGCTCATCAGTGCTATGCCCAATCCTTCCGACTTTGCCGAGCCGGCACAGTTGTAGGCAGGTTCGCGACGGAGATAGTTTTCGATTTCCTGCTCGGTCAGGTCACGGAAAGTGACGAGAGTAGGAATGCCGCGTACGTCTGCTTCCCCGGTGTGAGCATTGAGGAGGCAAAGGCCGGTGAAGAAATTGACGGTTTTCCCCGAGAGTTGTTTCAGTTGCTCGACGGCGCGTACGTGTGAGCCGGGTTTTCCAAACACCATGCCGTCGACTGTGGCAACCTGGTCGCTTCCGATGATCAGGGCGTCAGGGTATTCGTTGGCCACGGCGCGGGCCTTCGCTTCGGATAGGCGTAGCGCAAGCGCTTCTGGCTGCTCGCCGGGGTGGGCGGATTCATCGGTTTGCGGATTGGCGACGGCGAAAGGCATGCCCAGGCGGGACAGCAGTTCGCGGCGAAAGGGGGAGGTTGAGGCTAAAATGAGTTTCTGCGACATGAAAGCTTTGCCGAGACAAGAAGTTGCATGCAATTCTTGAAGCAGCACTTTGTTTTGACTTAGAGAGCCAAAAATAATATCATTCAATGTTTAAGTCGTAACAGTTCAAGATTGAAAAGAATTACGGACGCTTTCGTATTTGCCAAAGACGGCCGAGTGCTCGAAGGAAAGCTCGACGTTGTGGAACTCGAACGCCTGCATGATTTGCTGGCTAAGGTGGAGGGTGAGGTTTCCTTTCGCTTGAAGGGTTTCAGGGGGAATCGTGGCGAGTCCATGCTTGAGTTGGAGGTTGGCGGAACGCTTCCGTTGGCTTGTCAGCGTTGCCTGGAGTCCGTGGTTTTCGATCTCGACATCAACAGCCGGTTGGAGCTTGTTCCTGAGGGCTCGGAGTTGTCGCAAGATGAGCTGGAAGACGACACCCGGGATTTCCTGCCGGTGTTGCGCGAGCTGAATGTGGTCGAATTGGTGGAGGATGAGATTCTCCTGGCCCTTCCGGTTGCGCCAAGGCACGAAAAATGTGGCTTGCCTGGAGTTGCTGATGCTGGCGAACGGCCGAATCCGTTCGCGGCATTGGTTGGCCTCAAAGGTAAGCCGAACTGATTTTTTTGGAGTATTGAAATGGCCGTTCAACAGAACAAAAAGTCCCCGTCCAAGCGTGGCATGCATCGCGCTCATGACTTCCTGACCGCTCCGGCAACCGCCGTTGAGCCGACCACCGGTGAAGTTCACCTGCGTCACCATGTCTCCCCGAGCGGCTTCTACCGCGGCAAGAAAGTCCTGAAGGGCAAGGGCGAGTAATCGTTCAATGAGAGGCAGGCGGTTCTTAATGGGCCGCCTGCCTTTTCTTTTGCCATGACGACCCGCATCGCTATCGATTGCATGGGCGGGGACCACGGGCCGTCCGTTACGGTACCCGCGGCACTCCGGTTCTTGGCTGAGCATCCTGCAGCTCATCTTCTCCTGGTTGGACAGGAAGATGTGTTGCGTCCGTTGCTTGGCAACCATGCCGAAGACAATCGCCTGAAGCTCGTTCACGCTACCGAAGTAGTGGGGATGGACGAATCGCCGGCTTTAGCCCTCCGTAATAAAAAAGACTCGTCGATGCGCGTGGCCATTAATCTGGTCAAGTCCGGCGACGCCGACGCTTGCGTGTCTGCGGGCAATACCGGCGCCCTGATGGCTATCTCGCGCTTCGTGCTGAAGATGCTGCCCGGCATCGAACGGCCCGCGATATGTGCGCCGCTGCCGACAATCAATGGTCATACGCATATGTTGGACCTCGGCGCCAATGTGGATTGCGGTCCAGAACATTTGCTGCAGTTCGGTGTCATGGGGGCCATGCTCGTCGCCGCGATGGAGCATAAGGACCGACCGACGGTTGGCTTGCTCAATATCGGCGAAGAGGAAATAAAGGGCAACGAGGTGGTTAAGGCGGCTGCCGATCTGCTCCGTAATTCCGGTTTGAATTTCGTCGGCAACGTCGAAGGCGATGGAATCTATAAAGGCGAAGCCGAAGTCATCGTCTGCGATGGTTTTGTTGGCAATGTCGCCTTGAAGACATCAGAAGGCTTGGCACAGATGCTTGCCTCCTCGCTGCGCGCCGAGTTCAAGCGTAATTGGCTGACCAAATTGGCGGCATTGATCGCCATTTCGGTACTCAATAATTTTAAAAAGCGGTTCGACCATCGTCGTTACAACGGCGCAATCCTGCTGGGTCTGAAAGGAATTTCAGTCAAGAGCCATGGCTCTGCTGATCAACTCTCGTTCGGCAATGCGATTGCCCGAGCTTACGACGCTGCCGAAAATCGCGTACTCGAAAGAATCACCGCACGCCTGGCCCAGCTTGCTCCGGCTCAGAGCGAAGTGGAGGAGACGAACTGAATGTTTGCACGCCTTATCGGCACGGGGAGTTGTCTTCCCGGCAATCCTGTCACCAACGACGAACTGGCAGCGCGCGGCATCGATACCAATGATGAGTGGATTGCCACGCGCACCGGGATTCGTAGCCGTTACCTTGCCCCCACCGGAACCACCTCGAGCGAGCTCGGTCTGGTCGCTGCCCAGCGTGCCTTGGAAATGGCAGGTATCGATGCGGCAACGATCGATCTGATCATCGTGGCCACTTCGACGCCAGATTTCATCTTTCCCAGCACGGCCTGTTTGATCCAGGGCAAGCTCGGCAATAAGGGAGCGACGGCGTTCGATGTGCAGGCGGTGTGTAGCGGTTTCGCCTATGCTATCGGGATTGCCGATAAATTTATTCGCTCCGGCAGCCACAAGCGTGCCCTGATTATTGGCGCCGAAGTTTTCTCGCGCATCCTCGACTGGCAGGATCGTGCTACCTGCGTGCTGTTTGGCGATGGCGCCGGGGCTGTTGTGCTCGAAGCCTCGGAAAAGCCCGGTATTTTGGCAACTGCGATGCATGCCGACGGCAGCCAGAGCGGCATTCTCAATGTTCCGGGGCAAATCTGCGGCGGTCAAGTAACCGGCGATCCTTTCCTGCGCATGGACGGGCAAGCAGTTTTCAAGTTTGCCGTGCGCGTGCTCGCCGAAGTGGCAGAAGAGGTTTGCGCGACGGCAAATGTCTCTACCAGTGATATCGATTGGTTGATTCCGCATCAGGCCAATATTCGCATTATCGAGGCCACTGGCAAGAAGCTCGGCGTCGATCGCAGCAAGGTCATTGTCACTGTCGATCGGCACGGCAATACGTCGGCTGCTTCCGTGCCTCTGGCATTGGACGAGGCCGTGCGCGATGGGCGCATTCAGCGAGGTCACAAGGTTCTCGTCGAAGGCGTCGGTGGCGGCTTCACTTGGGGCGCAGCCCTGCTCGAATTCTGATCCAGGAGACTCCTGATATGTCTTTTGCATTCGTTTTTCCCGGCCAAGGTTCGCAAAGCGTCGGCATGATGGCCGCCTATGGCGACTCGGCTGTTGTCCGTGCCACTTTCGATGAAGCTTCCACGGCGTTGGGCGATGACTTGTGGGCCATGGTTGCCGAAGGTCCGGCTGAGTCGCTGGCCCAGACCGTCAATACTCAACCAGTTATGCTGACGGCTGGTATTGCCGCCTGGCGTTTGTGGCTGGAAAAGGGCGGCAAGTTGCCCGCCGTTGTCGCTGGTCACAGCCTGGGTGAATATTCCGCCTTGGTTGCCGCCGGTGTGCTCGAATTCAAGGATGCCGTGCCGCTGGTTCGTCTACGTGCAGCCGCGATGCAAGAAGCCGTTCCGCTTGGTACCGGTGCAATGGCGGCCATTCTTGGTCTGGACAATGCGGGCATTGCAGCGGCTTGTGACGAAGCCGCCCAAGGTGAGATTGTCGAGCCAGTCAATTTCAATGCCAACGGCCAAACCGTGATTGCCGGCAACAAGGCTGCGGTTGAGCGCGCTATGGAAGCCTGCAAGGCGCGTGGAGCGAAGATGGCGAAAGCCTTGCCGGTTTCCGCGCCGTTCCATTCGTCCTTGATTCGCCCTGCTGCCGACAAACTGGCAGTGCGACTAAACGAACTGACACTGAATGCGCCGACTATTCCGGTGATCAATAACGTGGATGTCGCTATCGAAAACGATCCTGCTCGCATCAAGGACGCGCTGGTCCGCCAGGCATATAACCCGGTGCGCTGGGTCGAGACCATTCAGAAAATGGCCGCAATTGGCGTGTCCACCGTGGCAGAGTGCGGTCCCGGCAAGGTATTGGCTGGCCTGACCAAGCGTTGTGCCGATGGGGTTACCGGTGTGTCGCTTGCCGACGCGGCTTCGATCGACGCCAATCTGGGTCTGGAGTAATAATGATGCTGAATGACAAGGTCGCACTCGTCACCGGCGCCACCCGCGGTATTGGCCGCGCCATTGCACTCGAAATCGGCAAGCAGGGCGCTACCATCATCGGTACGGCGACCAGCGAAGAAGGCGCCGGCAAGATATCGGCCTATTTGGCCGAAGCGGGTATCAAGGGTAAAGGCGTCGTCCTGAACGTCACAGATACGGCTAAGAGCGATGCTTTGCTGGCTGACTTGGCCAAGGAATTCGGTGCTATTGCCATTCTCGTCAATAACGCTGGCATTACGCGCGACAACCTTGCCATGCGCATGGGCGACGACGAGTGGGATGCCGTCATCGATACCAACCTGAAGGCCGTTTTCCGCCTGTCGCGCGCTGTAATGCGCGGGATGATGAAAGCGCGTTTCGGCCGTATCGTGAACATTTCATCGGTTGTTGGTTATTCGGGTAACGCCGGGCAAGCCAACTACTGTGCTGCAAAGGCGGGGGTTGCCGGCTTGACGCGCTCCTTGGCGCGCGAATTGGGTAGCCGTAATATCACGGTGAACTGCGTCGCCCCGGGCTTTATTGCTACCGATATGACGCATGCGCTGACTGAAGAGCAGAAGGCTGCCATGCTGGCTTCGATCCCCTTGGGTCGGGCCGGGACTCCCGAGGATATCGCGGGGGCCGTCTCTTTCTTGGTTTCACCTGCTGGTTCATATGTCACCGGAACAACCGTCCATGTCAATGGCGGTATGTTCATGGATTGATTTCGCGAAGCCTCGGCTTTTGGTAAACTTGTAACGTTTTTTTTCGTACCCCTGAGGGGAAGGAGCTTTTCTAATGGATAACATCGTAGAGCGCGTCAAGAAGATCGTCGCCGAACAACTGGGCGTGAACGAAGCGGACATCAAGAACGAGTCCTCCTTCGTGGATGATCTGGGCGCTGATTCCCTGGACACCGTCGAGCTGGTCATGGCTCTGGAAGAGGAATTCGAGTGCGAGATTCCGGACGACCAAGCCGAGAAGATCACCACGGTTCAGCAGGCTGTCGATTACATCCTCGCCAACAAGAAGTAAGCCAATACCGGTTCACCTAGGCAAGGCCGGCCCCAAAGGCCGGCCTTGCTACTTTTGCTTTCGGAGTGCACATCTTGGCACGTCGTAGAGTCGTCATCACAGGCCTGGGTCTGATTAGCCCGGTCGGTAACAGCGTCGAAGAAGGCTGGCAGAACATCATCGCCGGTCGCTCTGGCATCGCTCCCATCACCCGCTTCGACACTTCTTCATTCCCGGTCCAGTTTGCCGGCGAGGTCAAGAATTTCGATATCACGCAGTACATTTCCGCCAAGGATGCCCGTCGTATGGATACCTTCATCCATTACGGTTTGGCTGCTGGCATGCAGGCCGTGCGCGATGCCGGCCTCGACAAGGAAGGTGCTGCTGATCCCGAGCGCGTGGGCGTTTCCATCGGTTCCGGTATCGGCGGTCTGCCGCTGATCGAAGAAACCAAGGACGAATACAATGCGGCCGGCGTGCGCAAGGTATCGCCGTTCTTCGTTCCGGGTTCGATCATCAACATGATTTCCGGCAACCTGTCGATCGAATATGGCTTCAAAGGCCCCAACATCTCGATCGTTACAGCCTGCACCACCGGTACGCACTCCATCGGCGAAGCTGCCCGGATCATCGAATACGGCGATGCCGATGTGATGGTTGCCGGCGGTGCCGAGTCGACCGTTTCTCCGTTGGGTCTTGGTGGCTTCTGCGCCGCTCGCGCCTTGTCTACCCGCAATGACGACCCGGCTACGGCCAGCCGTCCGTGGGACAAGGATCGCGATGGTTTCGTGCTGGGCGAGGGCGCTGGTGTGCTGGTGCTGGAAGAGTACGAGCATGCCAAGGCACGTGGCGCAAAAATATATGCCGAACTGTCTGGCTACGGCATGAGTGCTGACGCCTACCACATCACCGCGCCGAACATGGATGGTCCGCGTCGCTCCATGGTCAACGCCCTGAAAAACGCCGGCGTGACTCCGTCTGACGTCCAGTACGTCAATGCCCACGGTACTTCCACGCCGCTTGGCGACAAGAACGAGTCGGATGCCATCAAGGCGGCCTTCGGCGATGCGGCCTACAAGATCGTGGTCAACTCGACTAAGTCGATGACCGGCCACTTGCTGGGCGGTGCCGGCGGTATTGAGTCGCTGTTTACCGTTCTGGCCATTCATCACCAGATCTCGCCACCGACCATCAATATCTTCAATCAGGATCCGGAATGCGATCTGGATTACTGCGCAAATGCCGCGCGTCCGATGAAGATTGATGTTGCGCTGAAGAATAACTTCGGCTTTGGCGGCACGAACGGTTCGCTGGTCTTCAAGCGTATCTAAGACTTAGCGTAAAGCCGGAGAACGAACGGTGCAGTTTCCGATAACCATCGGACTGCGCCGTTCTTTTTTTGCCGGTGTAGCCTGTTTCGGCGTGACGGTGCTTTCAGTGATCGCCGTGGGATTCACAGCCTGGCCAAATCCAACAGTTTCGATTGCCCTGGCGCTGCTGGGTTTTGCTAGCGCTATCGCTTGCTGGCGCTTGACGTCGCTACCTGTGTCGGCGATCCGGTTGGAGAGGGCGGGGCAACTGGTGTTGCGATTGACGGATGAAGCGCAAGTGGAGCTTACATGTTCCCTGCTCAGCGCCCACGTTCATCAGTGGCTCACCGTGATCCACTGCCAAGATGAGCTTGGGGTTGTGAGATCGTTAGTGTTCTACCCGGACTCGGCAGCCAAGGAAGATTTGCGTCGACTGCGAGTATTTCTGCGCTGGCGAGCCAGTCTCAAGAACGACGGCGTTTGACGACCGTATTGCGCGGCTTGGCGTTCGTTTCCGGGAAGTCGCGGGAGAAGTGCAGGCCACGGCTTTCCTTGCGCTGCATGGCGCAACGTACGATCAGGTCGGCGGTGACGACCAGGTTACGCAACTCGATCAGATCGTGGCTGACACGGAAGTTGGCGTAGAACTCGTCGATTTCTCGACGGAGCAGGGCGATGCGGTGCTTAGCCCGAAGCAGGCGTTTGTTGGTGCGTACGATACCGACGTAGTCCCACATGAAGCGGCGCAACTCGTCCCAGTTGTGGGAAATGACTACTTCCTCATCGGCGTCGGTGACGCGGCTCTCGTCCCATTGGGGTAACTTCGGCAGAGGCTTGGTTTTTGCCCCTAAAATGTCGTGCACCGCAGCTTCCGCGAAAACCAGGCATTCGAGCAAGGAATTGGACGCCAGACGATTGGCGCCATGCAGTCCCGTGCAAGATGCTTCGCCAGCGACATAGAGCCCTGAAATATCGGTTCGGCCATGCAGGTCGCAAACGATGCCGCCGCAGGTGTAATGGGCAGCTGGAACCACCGGGATCGGGTCGGTAGCGATGTCGATGCCGAGTTCTAGGCAACGGGCATGGATATTCGGGAAGTGATTGCGGATGAAGGCTTCGCCCTTGTGCGAAATATCCAGGAAGACGCAATCCAGACCTCGTTTCTTCATCTCGAAGTCGATGGCGCGGGCAACGATGTCACGCGGTGCCAATTCGGCGCGCTCATCATGCTCGGGCATAAAGCGCGTGCCGTCAGGGAGCTTGAGCAGGCCGCCTTCGCCGCGCACCGCTTCCGAAATCAGGAAGGACTTGGCTTGTGGGTGGTACAAGCAGGTCGGATGGAACTGGATGAATTCCATGTTGGCCACACGGCAACCAGCACGATAGGCCATCGCAATGCCGTCGCCAGTGGAGGTGTCGGGATTGGTCGTGTACAGATAAACCTTGCCGGCGCCACCGGTGGCCAGCAAAGTGCTGTCGGCGCCGATGGTCAGGACTTCGCCGTTCTCGTTATCGAGAACGTAGGCGCCATAGCAGCGATTTTCTGTACCGCCGATTTTCTCGCCGGTAATCAGGTCGATGGCGATGTGGTTTTCCAGGATCGTGATGTTCGGATGATTCCGGACTTTCTTGGTCAGCGTTTCCTGCACGGCCAGACCGGTCGCGTCGGCAACGTGGATGACCCGCCGTGCGCTGTGTCCGCCTTCACGGGTCAGATGGTAGCCAGACTCATCCTTGGTAAAGGGTACGCCTTGTTCGATCAGCCATTCGATTGCGCGCCGGCCATTTTCGACCACGAAACGCGTCGCCGCTTCGTCGTTCAGCCAGGCACCGGCGACCAAGGTGTCGTGAATATGCGCTTCAATCGAGTCCTTGCTGTCGAGAACTGCGGCAATCCCGCCTTGAGCCCAACCGGATGCAGAATCTTCCAGGCTTCGTTTGCTGACGAGCGCCACACGACAATGTGGGGCCAAGCGCAATGCGGCAGACTGGCCGGCCAGACCGCTGCCGATGATAAGGACATCGAATTTCTGCACAGCTGTTCTCTAATAAGGGGATTTTTTGCGGACTATAGCACGCAGCACACCAATTCAGCCGTTACAGACGGTCACAAAATTAAGGATATCTACCTATCTGACGCTAAAAATCCGGTGCGCTATACTGCGCGAACAAACATACCAAAAGCACCCTCAGGGAACGAGAAATCATGAGTGAGCGCGAGATCGATCAGGTTTTGGTCGAACGGGCGCAAGGCGGCGAGCAGCAGGCCTTCGACCAATTAGTCAGCAAGTACCAGCGCAAGCTGGGGCGCCTGCTGTCGCGCTTCATACGCGACCCGGCCGAGGTTGAAGATGTCGCCCAGGAGGCTTTTTTGAAAGCTTATCGGGCACTTCCGTCCTTCCGCGGAGAAAGCGCTTTCTATACCTGGTTGTATCGCATTGGTATCAATACCGCCAAGAACTACCTCGTTTCGCAAGGACGGCGTGCACCGACCTCGACGGAGTTCGATAACGACGAGGCCGAGGGATTCGAAGATGCCTCGCAACTGCGCGATATCAATACGCCGGAAAGCCTTCTGCTCTCGAAGCAGATTGGTCAGACTGTCGATGCTGCCATGGAGTCGCTACCAGAAGAGCTCAAAACGGCCATCGTGTTGCGCGAAATAGAAGGTCTGTCTTACGAAGAAATTGCCAAGATCATGGACTG
The DNA here is from genome assembly GCA_041904995.1 of Azonexus sp. GTDB lineage: Bacteria > Pseudomonadota > Gammaproteobacteria > Burkholderiales > Rhodocyclaceae > Azonexus. The sequence goes on along the minus strand of JAYRMB010000001.1, from coordinate 262,909 downwards.
CCCGATCGGCACGGTGCGCTCCAGAATTTTTCGGGCACGCGAAGCAGTTGCCGCCAAACTACGCCCATTGCTCGATACTGCGCCGGATCGTCGCTGGTAATTGCGATACATGGATCAAGAAATCAGTACCATTCGCGGCATCGTTCGTAACGTAGAGGCCGAACAGGCCGATGTCGAAGTCGAGCAGGGCGGGTGCGGCCGCTGTCATGAGGAAGGTGGTTGTGGCGGCCAACACCTGACGCAGATGTTCTGCTCCGGCCCCCGCCATTATCGGGTTGAGAATTCCGTTGGAGCGCAAGTCGGTGACCGGGTGACCATCGCCATTGCGCCAGGAAGCGTTCGCCAAACCGCCAATTTGGCCTATGGTTTTCCTTTGCTTGGGGCACTCGGTGGCGCCATGCTAGGAACGCTTGTTGCGGGTGATGGCGGGGCTATGTTCGGTTGTCTGGCTGGCTTGGTGATGGCATTTATTGTTGTTGCGCTGCGCAGTCGGCGCACGAGCGGCAAGTTGGCCGAGCGTCCCTATATCGTTTCCCGTTCCTAGCCGAATCAGGAGGTATTGCTCATGAAACGCCTAGCTACCTTGTTGGCGCTGTTTTTCGTTACCTCTCTGGCGCTGGCGCAAGTGCGGGGATTGCCGGATTTTTCGGAACTCGCCGAGCGGCAGGGGCCTGCGGTGGTCAATATCAGTACCACTCAGGTCGTACGCGGGCAAGGTCAGTTCATGCCTTTCCCGTTCGACGAGAATGACCCTGCGTTCGAGTTTTTCAAGCGCTTCATCCCCCGTGCGCCTGGCGGTGGCACCCCACGCGATTTCGAGAACAAGTCGCTTGGCTCCGGTTTCATCATCAGCAACGATGGATTCATTCTGACCAATGCCCACGTCGTGGCAAGTGCAGATGAAATCACCGTCAGGTTGACCGACAAGCGGGAATTCAAGGCGCGTGTGGTCGGTGCGGACAAGCGCACGGATGTGGCGCTGATCAAAATCGAGGCCAGTGGGTTGCCGAGCGTACGCCTGGGCGATCCTAGTCAATTGAAGGTCGGCGAATGGGTGGTGGCTATCGGTTCGCCGTTCGGGTTCGATAATTCGGTGACAGCCGGTATCGTTTCCGCCAAGGGGCGTTCCTTGCCGCAGGAGAACTATGTTCCCTTCATCCAGACCGATGTGGCGATCAATCCCGGCAATTCCGGCGGGCCGTTGTTCAACATGCGGGGCGAGGTGGTGGGGATCAATTCGCAGATCTATAGCCGTAGCGGCGGTTACATGGGCTTGTCGTTTGCGATTCCGATCGATGTGGCAATGGAAATTCAGCAACAGTTGCGGGCCAGCGGTAAGGTTAGCCGAGGGCGCTTGGGTGTTGTCATCCAGGAGGTCAGCCGGGAGTTGGCGGAGTCTCTGGGGTTAAGCAAGGCAATGGGGGCCGTGGTCAATTCGGTTGAAAAGGATGGCCCCGCTGACAAAGCCGGTATTGAGCCAGGCGATGTGATCGTGAAATTCGATGGCAAACCGATTGCCAACTCCGCCGATCTGCCGAGGTTTGTTGGCAATACCAAGCCGGGAAGCAAAGCCGTGGCGCAGGTGTGGCGCAAAGGTGCCTATCGCGATATTCCTGTTGTTGTTGGCGAGATGGTTGAGGACAAACAAGCGAGCAACCGTCCGGCGCGCAGTCAAAAACCGGTCGAACAGGCTGCCAACCGCTTGGGTCTGGTGGTGAGCGAGTTGTCCCCTGAACAGAAACGTGATCTCAAGATGGCTGCAGGACTGGTTATCGATGAGGTGCGCGGGCAAGCTGCGCGGACCGAGTTGCGCCCGGGAGACATCGTGATTGCGGTCATCAGCAAGGGGGCTACGACGGAATTGAAGAGCGTCGATCAGTTCAACAAACTGTTGGCCCAATTCGAAAAGGGTAGCAACGTGACCCTGCTGATCCGGCGCGGCGATACGCAGACCTTTGTGACCATCCGGGGGCTGAATGGCAGCAATTGAGTTGACTCTGCTCAGTCGCAATTACTGCCATCTGTGTCATGACATGGAGGCAGCGCTGGCGTCTCTGGTAGACGAGTTTGGCTGTTCGCTCAATGTAGTCGATGTCGACGCCCATCCCGATTTGGAAGCGAAATACGACGAATTGGTGCCTGTGCTGCTGCATCGCGAAAATCAGCTTTGCCATTACTTTCTGGACGAGCCCAAAGTCCGTGAATATTTGGCTGGAATCCGCTAGAATTCAGGGTCTTCTGAACAGGGAAGGGCGCCGCGTAAGCGCCCTTTTTTACTAGCAGCATGGAACATATCCGGAACTTCTCGATCATCGCCCACATCGACCACGGTAAATCAACCTTGGCCGATCGAATAATCCACTTGTGCGGAGGCTTGTCTGACCGCGAAATGGAGGCGCAGGTGCTCGATTCGATGGACATCGAGCGCGAGCGCGGGATCACCATCAAGGCACAAACGGCGGCCTTGCAGTACAAGGCGCGCGATGGAGAGGTCTACAACCTGAACCTGATCGACACACCGGGGCACGTGGACTTCTCGTATGAAGTTTCCCGTTCTCTGTCCGCCTGTGAGGGCGCGTTGCTGGTTGTGGATGCATCGCAGGGCGTCGAGGCACAAACCGTTGCCAACTGCTACACCGCTATCGAGCTGGATGTGGAGGTTCTGCCGGTACTCAACAAGATCGACCTGCCATCCGCCGACCCCGATAATGCCAAGCAGGAAATCGAGGATGTGATCGGTATCGACGCAACGGATGCGGTGCTTGCTTCGGCGAAGACCGGCCTGGGTGTCGAGGATATCCTGGAAGCCGTCATCGCCAAGGTACCACCACCCAAAGGCGATCCGAGTGCGCCGCTCAAGGCATTGATTATCGACTCCTGGTTCGACAACTATGTCGGCGTCGTCATGCTCGTGCGTGTGGTGGATGGTGAAATACGCTCCAAGGACAAGTTGTACTTCATGGCTACCGGTGCCAACCAATTGTGTGAGCAGGTTGGGGTATTTACGCCAAAATCACTGCAGCGCGACGTATTGAGGGCCGGCGAGGTAGGTTTTGTGATCGCCGGCATCAAGGAGTTGAAAGCAGCCAAGGTTGGCGACACCATTACCCATGCTGATCGAAAGGCGGCCGAGCCGTTGCCGGGTTTCAAGGAAATCAAGCCGCAGGTGTTTGCCGGGCTGTATCCAGTCGAAGCCAACCAATACGACTCGTTGCGTGAATCTCTGGAGAAGCTCAAGCTTAACGACGCTTCCTTGCAATACGAACCGGAGGTTTCGCAAGCGCTTGGCTTTGGTTTCCGTTGCGGCTTCCTCGGCTTGCTGCATATGGAAATCGTGCAGGAGCGTCTGGAGCGCGAATTTGACCAGGATCTGATCACCACTGCGCCGACGGTGGTCTATGAAGTCGTACAACGCGACGGATCGGTAATCCAGGTTGAGAACCCGGCCAAGCTGCCAGAGGTTTCGAAGGTTGAGGAAATCCGCGAACCGATCATTGAGGCGACCATCTTCGTGCCTCAGGATTACTTGGGTAACGTCATCACGCTTTGCAACCAGAAGCGCGGCAACCAGGTCGACATGCACTATCACGGTCGCCAGGTGAAACTGGTCTATGAAATGCCCATGGCCGAAGTCGTCATGGATTTCTTCGATAAGTTGAAGTCGTGTTCCAAGGGCTATGCGTCCTTGGATTACGACTTCAAGGAGTACCGCGCTGCCGACGTGGTCAAGCTGGATATCCTGATCAACGGTGAAAAGGTCGATGCCCTCTCGCTCATCGTTCACCGTGCCAACTCACAATATCGTGGGCGCGAGTTGGCCAACAAGATGCGCGAATTGATTCCGCGCCAGATGTACGACGTAGCGATTCAGGCGGCTATCGGCTCGCACATCATCGCTCGCGAGAACGTCAAGGCGATGCGTAAGGACGTGTTGGCCAAGTGTTACGGTGGTGATATCACCCGCAAGAAAAAGCTGCTGGAAAAGCAAAAGGCCGGCAAGAAGCGGATGAAGCAGGTAGGGAGTGTGGAAATTCCGCAAGAGGCTTTCTTGGCCGTGCTCCGCGTCGATAACTGAGAACCAAGATGAACTTTGCACTGATCCTTTTGCTCTTGTTGATGGTTACCGGCGTGCTTTACGCGGTGGACGTGCTCAAATTCCGAAAATTGCGTGCCAAGAATGCCAAGGAGCCACTTTGGGTGGAGTGGGGCGCCAGTTTCTTTCCGGTGATCCTGATCGTTTTCGTGTTGCGCTCCTTCCTGTTCGAACCCTTCAAGATTCCCTCGGGTTCGATGATCCCGACTTTGCTGGTCGGTGATTTCATTCTGGTGAACAAATTCGCCTACGGTATCCGCCTGCCGGTAATCAACACCAAGGTCATAGAGGTTGGCACGCCACAGCGTGGGGATGTGATGGTTTTCCGTTACCCGGAAGATCCTTCACTCGATTACATCAAGCGAGTGGTGGGATTGCCTGGCGATACAGTCGCTTATCAAAACAAGCGCCTGACCATCAATGGCCAACCTGTATCCGAAGAAAAGGTGGCGGATTACCTGCATCCCGAGCGCCTGTATTATTCGGAGCAATATGTCGAAAAGCTGGGTAATGTCGAGCACAAAATGCTGAACGATACCGACGCACCAGCCTTTATCCACGATGCTGCAAACTTTCCGCACCGTGAAAATTGCACATACAATGCGAATGGCGTAGTTTGCACCGTTCCACCGGGTCACTACTTCATGATGGGCGACAACCGTGACAATAGTCGTGACAGTCGTGCCTGGGGATTTGTGCCTGAACAGAATATTGTCGGCAAGGCCTTTTTCATTTGGTTGAACTTTAGCGATCTTGGCCGCATCGGCTCGTTCAAATAAAAGGAATACACATGAAATATCAACGTGGTGTCGCTCTTTCTGGTCTGCTTTTCTGGAGTGTCGTGCTTGTCTTGGTCGCGGTACTCGGCATGAAGGTGGCACCGACCGTCATTGAATACTACAAAATTCTGAAGGATGCGAAGGCTTCCGTAGCTAAGGTTGGACCGGAGGCGACGGTGGCTGATGTTCGAAACGCCTTTGATCGTTTTGCCGAGATCGACATGCTGCAGTTTTCCGGGAAGGACCTTGAAATTTCCAAGGATGGAGGCAAGGTCGTTATCGAATTTGCTTATGAGAAGCGTATCCCTCTTTTTTGGAACGTCAGCCTGGTCATTGATTACCAAGGTTCGACCAAGGAGTAGGCGTCAGCGTGCATTCTGTTGCCCAAGGGCTTGGCCACATTTTTTGTGAGTCGAGCTTACTGCGAACTGCGTTGACCCATCGTAGTTTCGGGATTCCGAACAATGAACGCCTAGAGTTTCTTGGTGATGGCATTCTGGATTTTGTGATTGCAGAAGCACTCTACCAGCGTTTCCCTGAGGCATCGGAAGGTGACCTTTCTCGCCTGCGAGCCAATCTGGTACGGCAGGATGCCTTGCATGGCTTGGCTCAGCGGCTAGGCATCGGGAGCAAACTGCGTTTGGGGGAAGGGGAACTCAGATCCGGCGGGGCTGAGCGGCCCTCTATCTTGGCCGATGCCTTGGAAGCTCTCTTTGGCGCTGTCTATCTGGATGCAGGCTTCGAAGCGGCCAAGGCGTGTATTCTTCGGCTATATCAACCGCTGCTCGATGAGACGCGGCCTGGGGTCGTGCAAAAAGACGCCAAGACGCGGCTGCAGGAGTGGCTGCAGGGGCGCAAGAGGTCGTTGCCGCGCTACGTCTTGCTCGAAGCGACCGGGGCGGCTCATGAACAACGTTTCGAAGTCGCCTGCGAAATCACGAATCCGCCGGTCCGAACGATCGGCCTTGGCAGTAGTCGGCGTATCGCCGAGCAGGTGGCAGCCGATCTCGCCTTGAAAGAACTCAACGCATGAAAAAATTCCGTTCCGGCTATATCGCCATTGTCGGTCGTCCGAATGTGGGTAAATCTACATTGTTGAACCGCCTGATCGGCGAAAAGATCAGTATTGTGTCGCGCAAGGCGCAGACGACACGACACCGGATCACCGGCATCCTCACGACAGACGATGCGCAATTCGTTTTCGTCGACACGCCGGGCTTCCAGACCAAGTACTCGAATGCCTTGAACCGCGCGATGAATCGCGGTGTCACGCAAACGCTTAACGACGTAGATGTCGTGTTGTTTGTCATCGAGGCCGGTCGTTATGACGCCAAAGACAAGGCAGTGGTCAAGTTGCTGCCAAAGGATCGGCCAGTCATTCTTGTCGTCAACAAGATCGATCAATTGAAGGACAAGACGGCTTTGCTGCCTTTCCTGGCAGAGGTTTCGGCCGATTACGACTATACGGCGGTGGTGCCGATCAGTGCTGCGAAGGGCAAACAGACCGACGACCTGCTGGCCGAGGCGCGCAAGCATCTGCCTAACGAGGAACTGATGTTCCCCGAGGACGATCTGACCGATAAGAGCGAGCGTTTCCTGGCTTCCGAATACATCCGGGAGAAGGTTTTCCGCCTGCTGGGCGACGAATTGCCTTACGCTACGGCGGTGGAGATCGAACGGTTCGAGGTCGAAGGAGCTTTGCGTCGTATCTATGCAGCCATCGTGGTCGATCGCGACAGCCACAAGGCCATCGTCATCGGCAAGGGTGGCGAGAGCTTGAAGCGTATTGCCAGCGAGGCGCGCCAGGACATGGAGCGGCTGTTCGACGGCAAGGTCTATCTGGAGGTCTGGGTCAAGGTCAAGTCCGGCTGGAATGACGACGAGCGCCTCCTGAAGAGCCTCGGTTACGAATGAACCAACGCAGCAAGGTCGATGCCCAGCCGGCCTTCGTGCTGCACAGCCTCCCGTTTCGGGAGACCAGCCTCATCGTCGAGGTCTTCACCCGGGATTTTGGTCGCATGGCCTTGCTTGCCCGCGGGGCGCGCCGTCCGCGCGCAGCCATTCGCGGTCTGTTGATGGCCTTCCAGCCGCTGGAAGTCTCTTGGGCAGGCAAAGGCGAAGTATTGACCCTGATGAAGGCGGAATGGCAGGGTGGGCAGCCGCTGCTGACCGGTGAGGCTCTGTTTTGCGGCTATTACCTGAACGAATTGCTCATGCACCTGTTGCCCCGTGAGGATGCGCATGAGCATCTTTTCGCGCGCTACACCGATATGCTTCGGCGCTTGGCCGCCGACCCAACCGGGAAGGTGCAAGAAGCCGATTTGCGCAGCTTCGAAAAAGCCTTGCTGCAAGAGCTTGGCTACGGCCTGACGCTGAGCCACGATAATCGTGGGCAGGCAATCGATCCCGAGGGTTTTTACGCCTACCGGATGGAAGAGGGGCCGGCGCGTCTGGCGCATGCCGAAGGTGCGGCGCAGGTGGTGCTGGGCAAGACCTTGCTCGACATGGCGGCGGAGGATTTTTCCGATCCGCGCTCGCGTATCGAAGCCAAGGTACTGATGCGCTCCTTGATGGCCTATTATCTGGCGGGCAAGGAGCTGGAAACACGCAAGATTTTCAAGGAGTTGCAGGAGCTATGATCGAACTCGGCGTCAATATCGACCACGTCGCGACTATCCGTCAGGCGCGGCGCACCTATGAACCTGATCCTGTCTGGGCAGCTGTCGAGGCGCATCTGGGCGGCGCGGACGGTATTACTGTGCATTTGCGCGAGGACCGTCGGCACATTCAGGATGCCGACGTGCACCGCCTGAAGGAAACCACTCAGATCAAGCTGAATCTTGAAATGGCCGCCACCGACGAAATGGTCGGCATTGCCTGTCGCTTGAAGCCGGAAATGGCCATGCTGGTGCCCGAAGGACGGCATGAGATCACGACCGAAGGCGGACTCGATATTGTCGGGCAGGAAGCTCGGCTGAGGGATGTCATCGCTCGCCTGGCCGAGGCCGGCATCACGACCAGCGTCTTCATCGACGCCGAGTTGCCTCAGATTGAAGCGGCGGCGCGCATCGGTGCGCGGGTCTGTGAAATCCATACTGGTCCCTATGCGCACGCTTTCCACGCCCAAGGGCGCGACGCAGAAGCACCCGCCGTCGTGGCCGAACTGGCCAAGATACGTGTTGCCGGCCAGGCCATTCGCCATCTTGGCATGCGTTTCAACGCCGGCCATGCGCTGAATTACTACAACGTGCAGCCAGTGGCCCGACTGGCCGGCATTCGGGAATTGCACATCGGCCACGCCATCGTCAGCCGCGCCGTCTTTGTCGGTCTGCGCCAAGCGGTGCAGGAAATGAAGGCGCTGATGCGCGAAGGCGCGGCGCAAGGCGAATGATTTTCGGCATCGGCACCGACATCGTCGCTGTGGCGCGTTTGCGTGCCATGTGGGAGCGTCACGGCGACAAGGCACTGGAGCGTTTGTTGGCGCCGCAGGAGGTTGAGGATTTCGCCAAGGCTACCGACAAGGGCCGTTTTCTCGCCAAACGCTTCGCCGCCAAGGAGGCTTTCGCCAAGGCCTACGGCACGGGGGTTCGTGATCCGGTGTTGCTGACTTCGATTGCCGTTACCCATGACGATTTGGGGCGCCCCATGATTGACTGCTGCGGTGCACTGGTTGAAATGGTCAAAAACCAGGGGTTGATCGCCCATCTCTCCATCAGCGACGAAGCCGACTACGCCGTCGCCTACGTCATTCTGGAAAAACCATGAAGCTGCTGCCACTCGGCCCGCTGATGATCGACATCGCGGGCACCGAATTGACTGATCTCGACCGCGAACGCCTGACCCATCCATTGGTCGGCGGCATCATTCTATTCACGCGCAATTATGCCGATCCGGCGCAGCTGGCGCGCCTGACCGCCGAGATTCATGCGCTGCGCAGTCCGCAATTATTGATCGCCGTCGATCACGAAGGGGGCAGGGTGCAGCGTTTCCGTGAAGGCTTCACACGCCTGCCGGCGATGCGCAGCCTAGGCATGCTGTACGACGCTGATGCCCAGGCAGCTCTCGATGCAGCTGCCGATGTCGGTTTCGTCTTGGCCGCCGAACTGCGGGCGCGGGGCGTCGACTACTCCTTTACGCCCGTGCTCGATCTGGACTACGGTCCTTCACGCGTCATTGGCGACCGCGCTTTCCACCGTAAACCTGAAGTCGTCGCCCAATTGGCCGAAGCGCTGAGTCGTGGTTTGCGTGAGGGCGGCATGGGCAATTGTGGAAAGCATTATCCGGGGCATGGTTATGTCGTGCCCGATTCGCATGTCGAACTCCCCGTGGATGATCGTACGCTCGATGCCATCCAGGAAGACATGCTGCCTTATCGCCAGACCCGCTTGGACGGCGTGATGGCTGCCCATGTTATTTACCAGTGCGTCGACTGCAATACCGCAGTATTTTCAAATAAATGGATTACTTATTTGAGAAAAGACATAAAGTTTGACGGGGTGGTATTTACCGATGATTTGTCGATGGCGGGCGCCGGTGTCGTGGGTGATATGGTGGCCCGTGTCGGCACTGCCTGGGCGGCAGGGTGCGACATGCTGCTCGTCTGCAACTCGCCCGAGTCAGTCGGCTCGGTGCTCGAGCAGTGGCAGGTCGAGATCGATCCTCAGCGCAGCCAGCGGATCGAAGCGTTATTGCCGAAAACTGCCGCGCCTAATTGGGACACACTGCAGGAGACGCCACGTTATCGAAAAGCGTTGAACACGATCGCTAAATTGATTGGCTGAAAAACAAATCGGGCAGCCTGGGCTGCCCGATTTTCGTTTGGCGCAGAACGCGAATTACTTGGTGCGGCTGCGGTATTCGTCGGTGCGGGTATCGATTTCGATCTTGTCGCCGATTTCGACGAAGGCCGGCACCGGCAGTTCGAAACCGGTGGAGATCTTGGCCGGCTTCATGACCTTGCCCGAGGTGTCGCCCTTGACGGCCGGCTCGGTGTAGATCACTTCGCGAACCAGCGAGTTCGGCATTTCGACGGAGATGGCCTTGCCGTTGTAGAACACGACTTCGCAGGGCATGTCGGCTTCGAGGTACTTGAGCGCGTCGACCATGTTTTCTGCTTCGACTTCGTACTGGTTGTACTCGGCGTCCATGAAAACGTACATCGGGTCGGCGAAGTAGGAGTAAGTCACTTCCTTCTTCTCGAGAATCACGACTTCGAACTTGTCGTCAGCCTTGTAAACCGCTTCCGACGGGTTGCCGGAGAGCAGGTTCTTGAGCTTCATCTTGACGACGGCAGCGTTGCGGCCGGACTTGTTGTATTCGGTCTTCTGAACCACGAGCGGATCGTTGCCGACCATGATCACATTACCGGAGCGGAGTTCCTGAGCGGTCTTCATGAGAGTGCTTGTTCCAAGGCTGAAAAAGAATAACGTTAAATTATACCTTGGAAGCGCAGAAGTTGACGAGTGATGTTGTCAGGTCCGGCATCGCGGTGAGTCGCATTGCCCAGTCGCGGTTGTATTCGGCGATGGCGTCGCGCTGCGCGAAAAAGTCCCGCCAGGCAGAAACAATGCCTTGGCCAGTGTTCCAGGCAAGAAACATTTCCTTGACGGTGGCGGCCATGGACGTGGGCATTTCAGCGCAATAGCGTTCGAGAAAGGCTTCCAGCTTCGCAAGATGCGCCGCGTCGTCCTGCGGGTAGATTTGCCAGACAAAGGGCCGACCGGCCCATTGGGCCCGGATGAACGAATCCTCGCCGCGCACGAAATTGATGTCCGAGGACCAGAGCAGATGGTCGTAATCGTCCATCGGCAGGAAGTCGATGCCGTCGATACGGCTTGCGCCCAGCGTCCACGGCGGGTTTCCACCCAAAGCCGACTGCACGGCGGCCATGGGTTTTCCGGGAGGCACCAGGCAGCGAACGGATTCGTCCTGTTGCCGGAGTGCGCTCAGCCACTCGGCCACCGGTGCGGTGTCATAGCAGAACAAGGATATCTGCACGGCGTCGCGCGGGCTCTGCTGTCCTTGAAAATCGTTGCGCCGGGCAAACAGCTCGCGCTCACGCAGCAATCCTGCGGTGCACGGCGAAAAACCCGGAAAAACGAAATATTTCACCAAGGGCAGGCGAGGGTGGGGCGAGGTCATGCCGTGGCAATCGTCGGCCCAGCTTTCGGCCGTCAGGTATTCCAGATTGACCCAAACCGGTGTCGCGGTGCGTGTCGCCATGGCTTGCAGGTAACGCTCCGGTAACTCGCAGGCAAAGGCCTCGATCACGACGTCCGCGGATTCGATGGCGCTGAAATTCTCTTCCCAGCGGCAAACTTCGATGCCCTGCAAGGTTTGTCGTTCCAAGAGGAGATCGGTTTCCGGGCAGATCGGCGCCAAGGCTTTCAGCTCATCGACCCACAAGCGTACCGTTTTTCCATGCTCGGCCGCCAACTGGCGAGCCAGTCGCCAGCAAACGCCGATGTCGCCGTAATTGTCGATGACCCGGCAGAAGATGTCCCAATGAAGCTGCATGGCCGCCATGCTAACATCCCGCCCCATGCCTGACTTCAACGATCCCATCGCCTGCACGGCCTGCTCGCGCCTGGCCGAGCATCTTGCCACCATCCGCCGACGCGACCCCGATTGGCACGCCTTGCCGGTTCCAGCCTTTGGTAGTCTGGATGCTCAACTGCTCGTCGTTGGTCTCGGACCGGGCGAAAAAGGGGCGAACCGGACTGGCCGCCCTTTCACCGGTGACGTCGCCGGCGAACTGCTTTATCCCGCGCTGCATCGTTTCGGTTTCGCCACGGCCGCCGAGCCGCTTGATGCGCAAGGCTGGGCTAATCCACAAATGCAGTTGGTCAATTGCCGCATTACCAACGCGGTGCGCTGCCTGCCGCCGGCCAACAAGCCGACGACCGCCGAGATTCGCCAGTGCAATGGTCACTTGCGCAACGAATTCGCAGCCATGACGAAGCTCAAAGTCATCGTCGCGCTGGGCGCCATAGCGCATCAGGCAGTGCTGTGGGCCTACGACCTGAAACCCAAGAACTATACCTTCGGGCACAACGTGACGCATGTGCTGCCCGATTGCCGCCTACTGGTCGATAGCTACCATTGCAGTGGGTACAACTGGCGCACCGGCCGCCTGAGCCGCGAAAGTTTCGAGTCGGTTTTCGCCGGGCTGCTGCCGCACCTGCAATAAGCGAACGCGATGTCCTTCGACGCCAAGGCCTTCCTGGCCACCCTGACCGAACTGCCGGGCGTGTATCGCATGCTCGATGCCAACGGCAGCGTGCTCTACGTCGGCAAGGCCAAGAATCTCAAGAAGCGCGTCTCATCGTACTTTCGCGACAATCTGCCGAGCCCGCGCATTGCGCACATGGTCAGCCAGATTGCCGCCGTCGAAACCACCTCGACGCGCACCGAGGCTGAAGCGCTGCTGCTTGAGAACAACCTGATCAAGTCGCTGGCGCCGCGTTACAACATTCTGTTTCGCGACGACAAGTCCTATCCCTACATTACGCTGACGCGCGGCGCATACCCGAAGCTCGGGTTCTTTCGCGGCAATCCGGATCGCAAGGCGGATTATTTCGGCCCATATCCCTCGGCTTGGGCCGTGCGCGACAGCATTCACCTGTTACAGAAGATGTTTCGCCTACGCACTTGCGAGGAAAGCGTCTTTGCCAATCGCTCGCGCCCCTGCCTGCTCTTTCAGATCAAGCGTTGCAGCGGCCCGTGCGTCGGTTTGATCTCGCCGGAAGATTACGCGGCGGACGTGCAACTGGCGTCGATGTTCCTGAACGGCAAGCAGCACGAGGTCACGCGTCGCCTGACCGAAGCCATGGAAACGGCTTCCGCCAAGCTCGCTTTCGAGCAAGCCGCGCTCTATCGTGACCAGATTCAATCGCTGCGCCAGGTTCAGGAAAAGCAGTTCGTTTCCAGCAGCAAAGGGGAGGACGTCGACATCGTCGTCGCCATTCGCGAAAGTGGGCTGCTTTGCGTCAACCTGGCGATGGTGCGCGGTGGCCGTCATCTCGGTGATCGGCCATTCTTTCCGACAAACGCCATTGATTCAGAGCCACAAGAGGCAGTGCTGGCCTTCATCCGCCAGCATTATGCAGCCCACCCGGCACCAGTTCGCCTCCTGGCATCTCCACTGCCGGCAGAGGAGGAGGGGGGGGATGCCGAGGCGGCGTTAGCCGAGCTCGCGGGCCGCCCGGTGCCGATTCAGGAAGGGCGCACACTCAGCCAGAAAGCTTGGGTCGAAATGGCGGTGCAGAATGCCCGCCTGGCCATTCTCGCACGCAATCAGGCCACGGCGCAGCAGGAGCAGCGCTTGGCTGCACTGCAGGAAGCGCTTGGGTTGGATGAGGCCATCCAGCGTATCGAATGTTTCGATATCAGTCACACGATGGGTGAAGCCGCGGTGGCTTCCTGCGTCGTCTATGAAGGTAATCGAATGAAAAAAAGCGATTACCGCCGCTTCAATATCCGCGATATCACGCCGGGTGATGACTATGCTGCCATGCGCCAGGCGGTTACCCGCCGCTACGACGGGCTGGCAGCAGGTGAGGGGACGGCGCCGGACCTGATTCTGATCGACGGTGGGAAAGGACAGGTGTCCTCAGCTTACTCCGCCATGCTCGAACTCGGTTTGGTGCACATTCCGATGATTGGCGTCGCCAAGGGCGAAGAGCGCAAACCAGGGCTGGAAACGCTGATATTTCCCGAGGGCCGAGAGCCGCTGAATCTGCCGGCCGCTCATCCGGCCTTGCATTTGATCCAGGAGGTGCGCGACGAAGCGCACCGCTTCGCCATTACCGGTCACCGCGCCCAGCGCGGCAAGGCGCGCAAGACCTCTAAGCTGGAGAGCCTGCCCGGCGTCGGCCCGGCACGCCGCAAGTCCTTGGTGGCGCGCTTCGGCGGCCTGCCAGGGGTGCTGGCGGCAACCCCGGAACAACTGGCCGAAGTGCCTGGCATCAGCCGGGAGATGGCCGAAAAGATCTATTCCGCTTTACACTGAGCGTATGCCGTTCAACCTACCTATCCTGCTTACCTGGCTGCGTATCGTCGCGATACCGCTGCTGATCACCATTTACTACCTGCCGGCCAACTGGCTGACGGCCCATGAGCGGGATTTGATCGCGACCGGGATATTCATGGCGGCTGGCCTGACCGATTGGGCTGATGGTTATTTGGCGCGCAAGTTGAATCAGACCTCCGCTTTCGGCGCCTTCCTTGATCCGGTGGCCGATAAATTGATGGTGGCAGCCGCCTTGATCATCTTGGTGCAACTGGGGCGAACCGACGCCATCGTCGCCACTATCATCATCGGCCGCGAAATCACGATTTCCGCCTTGCGCGAGTGGATGGCGAAGATTGGCGCATCGAAGAGCGTCGCAGTCTCAATGCTCGGCAAGATCAAGACGACAGCCCAGATGATGGCCATTCCGCTGCTCCTCTATTATGTGCCGCTCGGTGGCATTGACACGCGTGAAGCGGGCAACTGGTTGATCTGGCTGGCAGCCTTGTTGACCCTGTGGTCCATGGGTTACTACCTGCGCATGGCCTGGCCGGAAATCCAGCGCAGAACTTCAGAAAACTAGGTGGCAATGTTGACAAAGGCCTTGTGTCGTCTATAATGCGCGCTCTGTTCGACGCGGGAGTAGCTCAGTTGGTAGAGCGCAACCTTGCCAAGGTTGAGGTCGCGAGTTCGAGACTCGTCTCCCGCTCCAAATAATCCGAACAGAATGCAGTTTTATGCGGGGCGCGATAGCAAAGCGGTTATGCACCGGATTGCAAATCCGTGTAGGTCGGTTCGACTCCGGCTCGCGCCTCCAGAAATTCTGCGGGAGTAGCTCAGTTGGTAGAGCGCAACCTTGCCAAGGTTGAGGTCGCGAGTTCGAGACTCGTCTCCCGCTCCAGACAAGCAAAGGGAAAGCACAGCGCTTTCCCTTTTTCGTATCGGCGCATCGATAATGCGATGTACCGGCCCGGGTGGTGGAATCGGTAGACACAAGAGACTTAAAATCTCTCGGCCTCTGGCTGTACGGGTTCGAGTCCCGTCCCGGGCACCACAGACATAACGATGATCATCTACGACCTCATCTGCAATAACGAGCATCGCTTCGAAGGCTGGTTCCAAAGCGCCAGCGATTTCGAACGCCAGCACGAGCAGGGCTTGATTCACTGCCCGCAGTGCGACAGCCATCTGGTTCAGCGTATTCCCTCCGCAGTTGCTATCGGCACGCATTCGGGCGACGATGCATCGATGGCGGCAGCGCTGGGTGCGAGCGGTGCTGGAAGTACGGCTTTGATGCCGGCAGGCACCCAGGTCATGGCCTTGTATAAGCAACTGGTTCAGGCCATCGTCAGTAACAGCGAAGATGTCGGTTCCTCGTTTGCGGAAGAGGCGCGCAAGATTCACTACAACGAGGCTCCTGAAAGACCCATTCGCGGTCAGGCGACGCCAGACGAATGCGAGGCGCTGCGTGACGAGGGTATCCATGTCCTGAGTCTGCCGACGGTCAAGGAAGAGGATCTAGTGCATCGAAGTAAATTTCTACGGTAAAGAAACCACACAATAATCAATTAAAACAATTGCCTGGCTGCAACTCTCCGATTTTGTGGTATGCAATTGCATCATCGTTTTTTGGATCAGACAAACTAAATGTGTCGGCGCCAAGCTGGTATGGATTGAGTCGTGTGCAAATCTCTACGACGAAGCAATGGTATGTTGGCGCACGTAGCATTTGGCAATAAAGTTGCCAAACGTGGTCAGGGGACGGCCGGGGTCCGATTCAGATGTTTCAGATGATTCTGCAGTAATTTCACAAGCTTTTTAGAAGACTCTACCGATGCTAATAGCGCATCCGGCTCAAACGATTTTGTGGCTTGCGCAAGTATCTTGAGTTTTGGTTTGGGGCCAAGTGCCGATTTTCCGGAACGGATTGTTGCAATCGTGTTGTGCTCAACTTCAAGGAAGCAAGCTAGTTCTGCATCGGTTCTATAGCCAAATGCGAGTTTGGTTGCTTCAAGAAGTGCGATGTTCAAGTTGTCAGCGTTTTGTTCTAGTGCTTTCGCAATGTTCTCTGCGACAAGTCGGTTGTTAAATTCTACGAGAACGTTTGCGAGGTTTTCTGGAAGGATCGATTCAAGAATCGAGCGCGCCTTTAGGAAGCCTATATGATCCAATATTCTCAAGCGGGGAATAATGCCAAGCCGCCGCTTACCAGCTCGAACTGCGTATATAAGGGATTTATCAATTTCGAGCCAAGCGGCAAGTTGTGCATCGTTGCTGATTTCGAAGCCCTTTAGTAGAGCGTCAAGTAGTGCAATCTCATCCGAATTTTGAGTAGCGTGACTTTTTTTATTCGCGTAAGATGACGTCGGCGACGTCATCTTTTTTGCTTCTTGATCACTGTTTAGAGAGTTCTGGGATTGATTTCCTCTTCGCATTCCTCGCTATGACGTGACACAAAAACCGAGTACGAACGAAGAGTGCCCGGCAAACTTTCGCATGTTAGCACTCTTTTCTGGTGATACAGGCTTGTAGCTATACCCAAAAAGTAAAGGCGAGCACAACGATGTCCAAGGGCACAACGGTCACTCTGGCCACTGAATTTGAAATCCGCGAAAGTATCGCAGACATACGGGCCGCACTCCAAGAAGGTCCCATCCTGCCTAATATCTGGGGGTTCTACTCCCCAAAGAACGAAAAACTGATTACCTTGCTTGGCGACGTTACCTTCATTCAGGCTGTACTACTTGAAGGTGACCCAGAAGTCATTTCGTACTCGATTCAAAGCGAGATCGATACCGACGAAGATCACTCCTTTGGGCGACTACTCATCGCACTGAAACACGATGGCGCAATGGATTGGCTTTTTTGTTGCCGCCATGAGTCAACTACAAAGTCGAGTTCTACGAAGTTCAAAGTAATTCTCGAGAAAGAACGTCTCAGGGCGGAGAAGGCTGGGGGACGATTCTGTGTAAGAACTGAAAAAGACTTTGCGTCACGAATGACCGAATTCTGGAACTGGCTAGCGTTATGTACTGCAATGACGCGCGCAAGGGATTTCAATCAGGAAAATGAGTTTGCGACACTAATATCCCATATGAATATGCATAAATCATGCACATTTCATGGAGCGATGGGAATGTCAAAAGTGGACCCAGCCCTGATGGTTGCGGTGGCGGCTAAACAACTAGCGTTGGGCCTGATCAAATGTGATATGAGGAGTCAATCGCTTAACGCGGGGACAGAGTTCTGGCTTGGAGAAGTAACGGGGCAACGTACTTTGCAACCAAGCAAGGAACTGGCTCAAATTCCGGATCAGATCAAAATAGTTCTTCCAAAAAATCGTCGCACAGCATCTGTTCCTGAAATGTGGAGAGAGCTTTCTTCTTGGCCGGCACCCAAACCCGACAATCTCATCGACTCAGACGCTTATAGGCGTAACAAAAACGCCGTCGAAATGTATCTCGCAAACCGCAGCTTCGCGGAGATAAAGTTGCACACAGGTTTTAGCGAAGATTGGGTAAGGGGGCTTACAAAAAAATGCCTACGCCCGCATTATGATGGAAAAATTTTCGGGTTTAGGGCACTTATTCGATATTCACGAACAGGTGGTTATAACCGTCAAGCTCCATTAGCCTCGTCGAACCTTCACGATGGAAAAAAAGGAGGGTATGCAGGCGCAATGACTCTCTTGTTACAGAGTTTTCCAGATTTGCTGGCCTTGATTGAGGCACATGTTCTGGAAACGCGCAATAAATTTCGCGATAGTCCGCTAACAGCCAGAGTTCGATGGATTGATCTGAAAGATGAAATACATAGTTATCTCCGCAAAAAAGGACTTGGAGATGACGACTATCCATTCAATATGCGGGATCAAGGTTACGCGACGCTATCTGAGATAGGGCGTTCGCTGTTATTCAAACGTCCTCTTAAATTCATCAAGTCTCGTTTCGGATACGATGCCGCTCGCCTAGCAGAGGTGCAGCGCGGACAGTCGTCACTGATTCAGCCAATAGCTTCATTTCAGATACTCGAAGCTGATTTTCATAAGCATGATTCCGCTGCAACAGTAGAGATCGAATCGCCCATAGGTGGCACAGTAGACGCGCCTGTTCCGAGGTTTTGGATCGGCTGCGCTGTTGATGCCTTTCAACGGGCAATTTTAGCTACGACCGACTCCTTCGAGCTCCAGACAACAGAGTCATGTGTTCTCGATCTTGTTGATGCGGCCATTGCTCCTCCCGATCCGATCAAAGAAATCCGAGAATTCAAAGGATGCGAAGATGGTTACTGGCAACCGAATCAAATCTTGCCTTCATTTGCTTGGCATGCTTGGGACATTATAAAACTTGACCGAGCTTGGGCGCACAAATCTACAAATGTGCTTTCGAAACTCATATCGACGACTGGTTGTGCTGTTTGTTTTGGTCGTCCTCGTGCGTGGTGGGCCAGATCAATCGTCGAGCGCACATTCCGAGAGCTGACGGCACGAGGAGCTCAACGTCTGGCTACAACTTATGGCACAGGTCCAGGTGATCCGCATCGAGAAAAGCCTGAAGAGAAAGCAGTAGCAGTCAGATTGCGACGCAATGAAATATGCAATTTAGCCAAATCTATTGTGCGCGAAATCAACAGTTCTGTTCGTGAAGGAAATTTCTGGGAATCATCTCTTGATGTTCTCAGGCGTTCCGATTCGTGTAGCAAATATTTCCCCAAGCCGCTGCCAATTCAGCGAAAAATAGACCGCCCCACACTCTGGGCGACTGTGATAGAAAAGGTGGAAGCATACCCAACAAAAGGCATTAAACCGAGTGTGAGGGTCAAAGGTTGTCGCTACCATGGTGATGAACTCGAGAGAGCTTGGAGCTTGGTCGGCGAAAAAATAATAATTGAGGTCGCTCGCCACGATATTCGAATCGCTAGGGCCATAAATCCAAGAACTGGCGAACTAATTGGGGAGTTAGCACCAGAAAAACGTTGGCGTCACGTTCATATCACTTGGCAGAATTTTCTGATGCTACAGAAATTTGGACGTATAAAACGTGATCGTCAAAGACCAGAAAATGCTACTAATGAATTTATAGAAAATCGGCGGAAGAAGGTTTTTGAAAATGGGGCGAATAGTCCTTCCGAAGCCAAGAAAGCAGCGTCAGATTTAAATAAGCTCGAGAACGATAAGAACGGGAATGGACCGTGCAAAAACGAAGATACTGCGTCGTTTGAACAGGAGTCAGCCAAAGAAACCGGAGATGGCAGCGTGTCGTTCAACGACAGGAAGTTAGGTCTGACTTTGAGTAAATTACTTGGTTCAGCACCGGAGATTAAATCCTTTTCAAGAAATTAACTCTCTCACCTTGGTATTGATTTTTAATGGGCACAAGTAATAAAACCATTTTTGATGATGGAGAGCTCCAGCGTCGTTTACGTTTGCTCAGCCCAGTAGTCGAGCCATTGCTGCTTACTTCAGACCCGCTACGAAGAACTTATGAACAATTGCGGTTTGTTGTGTACCTGAAGGTGCCTGGTTGCTGGCTAGCAGCACCGCATGGAAGAGGAAAGACTATTGCCATCGAATATTGCGCCAACCGACTTAAAGCTGAAATTCCAGGATTGCCTGTCTTTATCGTAAACGAGCAAATTCTGCCGGGTAACGAACTTAGATCATTTTTTTTTCGAGCGTTATCCGATTCGGGATACGACAAACCGATATCTAGTGATTCGTCGTCGCTGCGGCATCGGCTTCCGATGTACTGGGCGGAGCTTTCTAAATGCAGCCCATTGCGTTGTGTTGTACTGTTTCTGGACGAGGGACAGTCGATGCGTGAGCTTGATGAGTCACTGATCAAAGATCTTTCCAATCAAATTGTGCGGATGGGGGGATCATTGCTAACCATTACCTTCGGTGAAAGCCCGAACTTCGAAGGCTTGGTAAGTAGGCGCACAGCAGTACCACATGCAAACGGAGCGGTTGACCGGCTATTCGGAGGACACAAATTAATTCTTTCCAGCTACGAGAACGAATCGGATTGGATTTCTCTTTTCACGGAAATGGATTCTACAATTTTTGAAGAGTTAGGTGGAAAAACGATCGCCCAAGCCTATTTCTCCCATATGAATATGCGGGAATTCAAGCTCGAAAACGAAGTGCCGCTATTCTGCAAAGCATTAAAAACAGTATATGGAGAATCAGCACTCAAAGATGTCAATCTTCGTCGTGTATTTGTCGGTATAAGGTACTCGCTGCTTACAACTGCGCTTGATTCCATTAACAAGCGCCTCAGTACCATTACGAATATTCCGGAGAAAACGTGGTTTGAAGCGCTCAGATTCAGTGCTCAGGCATGAAAGCCATCGACAGCATTGCTGGCTCTGGGGCTGTGAGTTTAGAGCCTTGTAGGCTCACAGGTCTCCGATACTATCCTTTGCCTTATGAGTCTACATTTTCTGCGCTTATGCGGCTTGCTTGGCTAAATGCCTTCAGTCGACGAGATCTCGCTGATTACTGCATTGGATATAAAAAAAATATTCCGTATTATGCGGATTTTCGTTTCCCTAAGTGGGTGAGGAGTGAATTGATATTTCGTTCACTTGGCTGGAAGCTTCCAAATGATTTAGAACTAGTCATAGCTGTAAAATTCTCAGGTTTATTAACATCGATTTGGAATTTCTATCGTTTAAAATTTTGCCCTATTTGTATGGAGGGGATGTACCACTCATATTGGTTTCAATTGCATAATCTGCAACGTTGTCCAGTTCATGATTGCCAACTCATGGCCACATGCATGTATTGTGGCAGCCAGACTCCCCCATATAATTTTTATTTAAAATCATTCAACAATCCATATCTTTGTGCTGCTTGTGGTAAGCCGTTCTGCGGAGCTTCCCCGAGTGTGGATGCGCATGAAGTGATTCGTGAAAGTGCCAGGTTGCTCGAGGAGGCTTTTCATGATTATCGTGTTTGGTTACAGCGTTTCGACACTGAAAGTTTATTCAGAATTTGGCCAGAAAATGAAAGTTATGAATGGTCTAGTTGGTGTGATTTGAAAAGCATACGTGCTCACTATATCCATCAGGTTTCTGAGCTACCATTAGAAGCTGCGCCGATTATCCGTGGTGATCTAATTGTTTTGCGCTGGAATACGCGTATGTTTGACCACAATCGAGTCCTAAATCGCAATGGTTCAACATACGACAACGGCCATGAAATGAGGAAGGTGCTACGCGTGTTCTTGCATCATATAGAATCATGGGTTTTCAAAGATGTTGCGGCAACAGATCTTGAGATTATAAAAAATCGATATCGTGCCCAAAATCAAATTAATCCGCTAGATTACGAAGCGAAGCAACTTGCCTATTTGATCGTTGAAAGTTCACACACTTGGTCTTTTGGTCCGAGAAAGGGGGTACTCGGCGATATGGAATCGTGGAACAACCGTATCCCAAAGATTGCGTATTGTGCGTATCTATATGGTATTTACGCAGGCATCTACCACAGTCTGAATTGTAAGCGCCGCCGCGGAGAAACCTCTTGGAAGCCTAGTACGTGGTTTCGCATTTCGGACCATCTAATCGCAATTTGCGATGTAAGCGAGGAAGGTATGCATTCAGGGAGAGTCATTTTCCCCGAAATTCCCGGTATGCCGATACTCATGCGATTTGGCCGAGAAGAGCAACATGTCTCTTGATGTTGTCTTATGAAGGACTAATGTCAAACCCCGAATCGGGATGTGTCCCAACACTTACAGCGAGGGAAGAGGCCGGTAGGCCATTCACTACGCATTGCTGTTCATTGTCGTTATAACAGCAATTGCCGTTTTAACGACAACGCTATTCCATGGATCGCTTCTCAAAGCGCTCGACAAACGATGCAAGCGAGATGTTGAGCGCAGAGCACCATGCTGCAAGCTCCACAAGATCGAGTCGACGCTCCCCGCGTTCACACTTGCTGACGAATGATTGGGTGGCATTCAGCTTGGTTGCGAGGTCCTCTTGGGTCTGTCCACTTTGCACTCGAGTTTCTCGTAGCAAAGCTAGGAAACGCTCGTATTCGGAAGAATGAATGGATTTTTCCATCGGCACACCAGAGAGGAATGCCGGGAGGTTGCAGTCCAGATTCGAATAGTCCAAAATCGACTATTTCATCTAGCCAGTTCTCAATCATCGCTGTGTGCCATCAACTTGCAAAACCAAACGTTGAGATTGTGTTTTACGATGCATTACACATACCCCAGAGGAAGTGGCAATGACAGAGGATCTTGATCTTTGTGCGCGACTGGCAGAGCTCGCTGCTTTAGCCGAGAAAGAGGATTGGCTGTATCAGACGGAACTGCGACTGGCAGATGAGTTTTCTGCCGTTGCTACGGCCTTTTCTCAGGCCAACCCGGGAGCGGAGATCATCTGCGAGAATTATATTGGTTCGGATTCCGCACTCAGACTGAGCGCACGCAGCAGCCTTCTCAGAACCATCAAGACGATCGAGAAGTCACTTGATAGGTTACAAGCGTTAAAGCCGACGTACAAAGTGTGGGAAGAGGTTCAAGACTATTTTGGCCCCTCTAATCCAGCACAAACCTTCTTTGCGTCCGAGATCGTCCGACGTAACCTGCGTACCTAAGGGACGTACTGTCAAAGTCAGTGGTAGGGTATTAGGCCAGATTTCCGTTGGTCGGCCATTGCTTTGTCCAACTCCTTGCAAATGACTGGCGGCAAAGCTGCCGATTATGAGTGGCAATCGGGATTTGAGGTATGACCAGAATTTACATCGATACCGAATTTTCGGATTTCACGGAAGCGCAGTTGATTAGCTTTGGTGCTGTCGCAGAGGATGGACAAGAGTTTTACGTCGAGTTGGATCCCTTGCCACCATCGGTATCAAATTTTGTCCAGTTACATGTTCTCCCTTTGCTTGAAGGGGGAATCCGTCAAATCCAACGCGACAAATTCAAAGAGTGCTTCGCGGCTTGGGTTTCTCAGTTTAATGATCCTGTATTAATTTCGGACAGCGGGTGGGACTTGTCCATGGTTCGCTCCGGTTTTAGTCTCGCGCCAACGCATGAAATGGGAATTCTGAATTACTTTGATTTGCGCCTAACACTGCTTGTCATCCCCGCCTTATCAGAAGAAGCAGAGGCTCTCTTCATGGAAACCCTCCTACAGTATTTCGTCACCGATCCACGACAACACCATGCATTGGTCGATGCCCGCGCACTGCAGGCGGCGATCGAAAAAGTCGAGGCGACCCTGGGCATCGGCATTAATTAGGGGAATGCCATCGCCCGTATCCGTGTCATTGGACACATAGAGAGGGAGGTTTAGCTTTGGTGCTGTCGCAGAGGGGGCAGGAGTTTTACGCCGAGCTGGAGCACCTACATCGAACAAAAGGAAGGGCCACCAATTGATTTCTGCAATCTGAACCGACCTTCGGTAGCCGTCACCCTGGAAATATTTCCCTGCACCTCGCACACAGAAATTTTGACGCACTGGATCAGGAGCGCTTAATCGTGAGAGATTACGAACCTCAACCTACAGATCACTCTGCCTGCCGAGATCGTGAGTACGAACTGCAAGAACATATCCGCTACCTCAAAGGCCAAATCACATATTTACAAGAAGAGTTGGCCGATACCGAAAATCAGCTCAACGAAGCTCGCAGAAAACTACAGGAAATCGATGAAAATGGCATTTAGCACCTACCACTGGACTTCTTACTCCACGCGACTGCCACGGGCAATTTTGTTCAGGGCGCAAGTGGAGAAAGATGATGAAGAATATGAAACGGACCCTGCGGCGCCATCATGTAATTCGACTGAAGAATGAACGGCGTTGGTATTACTGGCAGGATTTATGGAAAAAAACCTCGTGGATCGGGAAAGCTGTAACGACGCCTCATCCATGCTCAAATATATGCTGCGGCAATCAGCGGCCGTACTACAGGCTGACGCTTCAGGAGTTGCGTGGGCTGGATGCCATGCGCGACATGTCGTGACGTCCTTAAAATCCAATTACGGCTGCTGCATACAGCATTGGGAGCAAAACTTGCTGCTGTGGTTAGGATATGCACGATGAAAAACAATAGGCTAGAACTCTTTGGTCGTATTCAGCGCCAGCACCATCGGCAGCGTCAATGGCGATTGGGGCAGGGTGGCCTATTCGTCCCGCACTCCTATGCTGAAACCAAGCCCGATAGCCTGTCCTGGTGGGACGACGTTGGCTTCATCCTTAATGGGCGGCGCGTTATCGTGTGGTGGCAACACCCTCGCTATGTCTACAGTACCGCTATTGAAGAGCAATCCTGGGAACAGGCTGGACCGAACCCACAGGATGATTGGCTATTCAAGGGAGCGACAACCAATTACAAACGGGTTGGAAAATCGCGCAAAAAGATTGTCAGCTATACCTCCCGCCAGCCTTCGGCGGAGCAAGATGCTTACTATGAACATTTGCGTACCGTTCGCCAACAAATGGAAACTGAAGGAATTGATCTGGATGTCTCGATTTCGTGGAAGCGGGAGCGTTTGAGTTGGGCGACCGGTGTTGGCCTGATTGTCCCGCTGGAAGTCAGAAATGAAGCCGAACTGGCACAGGTTGCCTCCCTGGCAAAACGCCTGTTGCTCGGGCGGACGACATTGCAAAACGAGTTTCCCGAGTATCGATACGGCAAAACAGACTGGCTTCGTGAACAGGAGGCTGCTAAATGACACATATCGCCATTCAGTCGGATTCGTTGCTGGCAGAAATACGAGTACTGATTGAAGACGCACGTCGCCAAGTAGCCCATGCCGCCAACGCTGGCCTCACCATCGCTTACTGGCGGATCGGAAAGCGCCTCCTGACGGAAAATCTGACCGATGGCCGGGGCGAGTACGGACAACAGATTCTTGCATCACTGGCACAACAATTGGAGCAGGATTACGGCAAGGGTTTCAGCTACTCAGCCCTAACCCGGATGGCGAGATTTGCTGAGTTGTTCCCGGACGAGCGAATTCTTGTATCGCTGATACAAGAATTGACCTGGACACATTTCATTGCATTGTTGCCTCTGAAAGACTCGCTCGCACGCGAGTTCTACGCCGAAATGTGCCGAGTGGAGCGCTGGAGCGTTCGTACCCTGCGGCAAAAGATCGGCGGCATGCTCTTCGAGCGTACAGCCCTGTCGAAGAACAGCCCGGAAGTCGTCCGTAAGGAACTGGCCACTTTACGCGACGGGCGAATGACGCCGGATATGGTGTTCCGTGATCCCTACTTGCTCGACTTCCTTGGTCTGTCTGGCGCGTACAGCGAAAAAGACCTGGAAGCAGCCATTCTTCGTGAAATGGAATCCTTCCTGCTCGAAATGGGCAATGGCTTCTGTTTCGTTGAGCGCCAGAAGCGCATGAGTGTAGGTAAGGATGACTTTTATCTCGATCTCCTGTTCTATCACCGCCACCTGCGCCGCCTAGTGGCTATCGAACTCAAGCTGGAATCCTTCCAGCCAAGCCACAAGGGCCAGATGGAGCTTTACCTGCGCTGGCTGGACAAGCATGAACGGGCCGTGGGGGAAGAGCCGCCAATCGGTCTAATCCTCTGCGCCAGTGCCGATGCCGAGCAAGTTGAACTCCTGCAACTGGATGAGGCATCGATTCGAGTGGCCGAATACCTTGTTGAACTTCCTCCGGTGGCGATGCTGCGGGAGCGCCTGCACCGCGCCATTGAGCATGCAAGGGAGCGTACCGCACTGGGAGAGGGGCGGGCATGAATGTCGCGCATCCAATCGATCCAATTGTCCGTAGCGACATCGAAGATCGCTTGTCCTCCATCGAGGCGGAACACAACGTTCGCGTGCTCTATGCCTGTGAGTCTGGCAGCCGGGGCTGGGGTTTCGCCTCACCGGATAGCGATTACGACGTTCGCTTTATCTATGTCCATGCGCTGCCCTGGTATCTGCGCGTCAGCCTTCAGCGCGATGTAATCGAGGTGCCGATTTCAGGCGATCTCGACATCAATGGATGGGAACTGCGCAAGGCACTTGGCTTACTGAAAAAGGGCAATGCCACCCTGATTGAGTGGCTGGATTCGCCTGTGGTGTATCGGTCGGATGCGAATTTCCTGAGAGCCATGCGACATGCGGCCAGGCAAACGCACCAGGCCGAACGCTCCTTTCACCACTATGTCCACATGGCACGCCGGAATTACCGCGAATACCTACAGGGCGAAACGGTACGCCTGAAAAAGTACCTGTATGTCTTACGCCCATTGCTGGCGACATTATGGATTGAACAGGGGCGCGGTGTCGCTCCGATGCGTTTTCAGGAATTGTTGAATACCATCATCACCGATCCAGCCTTGCTCGCGGCGATTGATCAGTTGCTGGCCATCAAGCGAGCAACTGGAGAGTCGGAACACGGATCGCCTTTGCCGATCATCAATGCTTTCATTGATGCCGAACTGACGCGGCTGGAATCCGTCATGCCGCCGGTGTTGCGCGATGCCGATTATTCAATTTTGGATCGTCTGTTGATGGATACGGTACTCAAGCAATGAGCCACTACAAGCCTTATCCGGTTTATCCGGATTCCGGCGTGGAATGGATTGGACAGACGCTGGAAGCATTGGCGGAAAACGCCGTTCAACCCGCTAGCCTCGATCTGTAATGGGCGAGACTATAAGGAAGTTGAAAATGCCGAAAGTGCTTGCCCGGTAATTCGATTTTGTGGGGAGTTCGCGAGGGCGCCTGACTTCATGTTTGATGGCGAGTCGGTGCTACTCCTCGGTCGCCAGGAAACTATCGACAAGCCGTTGTACATCAGCATAAGGACGAATTCCTGACCAAAGGAGGAATAATGTCAAACGAGAAATTCGCTCGAAGGCGGGCCACTCCGAACTGCAATCGATTGTCCTCGGGGAATTTTCGCGCCGATAGGCAACGAACCTCTGTTTATCTGCTATAGACCAAGCCACGCGGTTGAGGCCGCGGTTAGGCAGAGGCGGCCGCTCAGACATTCAGGTGCTGGCTCTCTTTGTGCCAGAAGGAACGTTTCCTTGCGTCTTGTTAAATAATTCACAAATGACACGTGTATCTAGGCGATAATACGAAGACATATTCCAATGTTGTTATCAAGGATGCTACATGAGTGCTGCGGCGGGGGGAGGGCGCGTTGCAATCCAAGTTCTGTGCCTAATTTTTAGCATTTCCTCGAATGCTGCAGATTGTCTTATAGAACCCCCTCAGATTGTCGATTTGGCCAGCCCAGTGACCGGCATGCTGGACAAGGTTCTGGTCAAGCGGGCAGATCGCGTAAGTAAGGGACAAGTCCTGGCAACGCTCGAGTCGCGAGCCGAGCAGGCGGCCAGCGAATTGGCCCGCTTTAAATCGGTGCAGGTCGGGCCCAGCCAGATGGCGGAAAGCAAGATCGAATTTGCCAAGCGCAAATTTACCCGCCGCCAGGCCATGAGCAATGAGAAATTGATGGCCGCGCAGGATCGGGATGATGCGGAAGCAGAACTGCGTTTGGCCGAATCGGAACTCCAGGTCGCTTCCGAAAATCGTCAGATCGCCAAGTTGGAACACCAGCAGCAAAGCAGCCTGCTCAACCTGAGGACAATTCGCAGCCCTTTTGAGGGCGTGGTGGTCGATGTGCTGTCCTTTCCCGGCGAGGTCGTCGAGCCGGGTTCGAATAAAAAATCCGTAGTGAAAGTAGCGCAACTCGACCCCCTGAAAATTCAGGTGGTATTGCCGAAAGATGCCTTCGGCACTGTCTTGTCGGGTACGTCGGTCGAGGTTTTGCCGGAAATCCCCGCGAAGGCTCGCTACACGGCCAAGGTCAAATCTGTGGATCGCTTGATCGACGCGGCCAGCGGCACATTTGTCGTGCTACTCGAATTGCCCAATCCAAAGCTAGAAATACCTGCTGGGGTCAAGTGCAAGGCCAATTTTCCCAAGGCGCAGGGAGGTGCTCTGGGAAAGTAGTGGTCCCGTGCCGTCAGGGACATGAACAAATAACAATCAAACGAGGCCGTTATCGGGCCACCGTTTTGCCTGGATTTTAAATTCAAGAATTGGGCAGGAAAGAGATGCCCAGCATTATTTAGGGGAAATGCAATGCGTAAGTCTGTCGAAAAGAATGATCGTCCGGATCGTAGCCGCAATCTCTCACTCTCTCCGTTGATGCATGCCCTGCTGGGGGCCTTCCGTCCGGCCAGGCAAGCACCCGCAAAGGCTGCGAAAGCTCGTCAGCCCCAGGCGGCAGCCAGCCAGCCGGCCGTCCGTTTCGAAGCGCTGGAGCCGCGCGTGCTGCTCTCGGGCGATGTCAATCCCTCGGCCCTGTCGATCAACGGAGCGATCTCCGTTCAGGGTGAGCAGGACCAGTACGAATTTTCGGTCGAGGAATCCCGGCGCGTGGTTTTCGACAGCCTGACCAATCGCAGCGACCTCAACTGGAAGCTGGAAGGCCCCAATGGACAACTGACCAGCCGCAGCTTCAGCAATACCGATTACCAGGCCGAATCGCCGGCTTTCGAGCTGACTCCCGGCAAGTACAAGGTCACCGTGGATGGTAATGCCGATGCTGTGGGCGACTATTCGCTGCGCATTGTCGATGCCGATGCGGCGGCGGATTTGACGCCGGGCACCGAGGTCAGCGGCACGCTCGATGGCGGCAACAAGTCGGCGGTTTATCGTTTCCAGGCCAAAGCCGGCGACAAGTTCTTTTTCGATGCGCTGACGGCCAGCGGTAGTGCAGATTGGCGCCTGATCGACCCCTATGCTCGGCAGGAAGGTAGTTATAGCTACCTGGGGAATGACCGCGATACTTTCGTGATCCAACGCACCGGCGAGTACCTGATGGTCGTCGAGGGCGCGGTCGGCAATACCGCGGCGCTCAATTACAGTTTCAATCTGCGGCCTGTCGCCGATACCACGGAAGCACTGGTACTGGGCGCGACGACGACCGCCAATATCGACCAGCCGGGCAAGACCGGCAATTTCACCTTCTCGCTGGCCGAACCGCAGACAGTCTTGTTCGACCGTCTGACCAATAGCGATTTCTTCTGGTCGCTGAGTGGGCCGGAAGGGGTTGTGGTTTCGCGGACTTACGCCAGCTATGGTGCCAGCAATTATGCGGGCGGCTATGGTCGCCTGCTCCTGCCGGTCGGCGACTATGTCTTGTCGGTCGATACCAGCGGTGCGACGACGGGGGTCTTCCCCTTCCGTCTGCTTGCCGACGAAGCCGCCGAGGCGCTTGAGATCGGCGTTGCGACCAGCGCGGTGCTCGACAATGCGCGCGGCACGAAGCTCTACAAGCTCGCCCTGAGCGAAGGCGACAAGATTTTTGTCGATGGCCGTTCACTCGCGGGCGGGGCGCTCAACTGGACTCTGGTCAATCCTTATGGCCTTCAACAGGCGAGCAGTGCGCTGATGACGGCGCAGGCGCCATTGACGGTCGGTGCCAGCGGCGATTACTGGCTGGTCGTCGAGGGCAGCGACGGCAATACGGCCGGCGCGAGCGTCAGCTACCAGCTCGCGGTCAACAAGGTGCCCGATGTCACCGCCACCCTGACCCTGGGCAGCCAGGTTTCGGGCAGCGTCGATCTGGCCGGGCAGGCGACGGTCTATTCCTTCGAGCTGGCCGCCGCCACCCAGGTGGCGTTCGATGCGCAAAGCAATCGTTCGGACATGCTGTGGTCCCTGATCGGTCCGCGCGGAACTGAAATCTCGGCGCGCCGTTTCGACCAGAGCGATGCCGGCAGTGCGCTCAGCGTACTGAACCTGCCGGCCGGCAGCTATCGGCTGGTGGTGCAGGGCAGCGGTCGGGCAAGCGGCAACTACGCTTTTCAGCTGGTTGATCTGGCGGCGGCGCAGACGCTGACCCTGAATACTGCACTGAGTGGAACGCTGACGCCGGGCAATGCCGTTCAGGCTTATCGCTTTAGCGTGGCGGCCGGCGATATGCTTGCCTTCCAGACCAACGGCGTTGCCGGCGGCCATGCCAGCTGGCGCCTGGTCGACATTTACGGACGCGATGTCGTCGGAACGAACAATCTGGCGAGCAACCGCGCCACTTTCGTGCTGACGACCGGTGGCGTATATACCTTGCTGGTCGAGGGGCGCCTGGACAATGCCGCGCCGGTCGATTTCAACATCCAGTTCAATGCGGTCGGCAACCAAGTGCCGACGCCCCTGCCGGCAGGCGATGACCTGACTTTCGGCACGGCGGTAGCCGGCACTCTGGCGACCTGGGACGCAACCAAGACCTACCGTTTCACCCTGGCTACCGATGCGCTGGTGGTCATGGACACGCAGAGCCTGAATTCCAGCAGTGCCCAGTGGTCGCTCGTCGGTCCACGCGGCACCGAGGTGAGCCTGCAGGATTTGTACTCTAGCGACGCCAACAACCGTTATCCCGTTTTCAGCCTGCCGGCCGGAAGTTATGCATTATCCGTACAAGGGGCGCGCTACTCCGGTTGGCTCTCCAATAACGGCGCCTACAGCTTCCGCCTACTCGACGCCGCGAATTTTTCGGCGCTGACGCTGGGGCAGCAGGTTTCTATCACGCGTTCGCCCAATAACGCGACTTTGGGCTACCGTTTCGAGGCCAGCGCGGGTAGCACGATGGTACTCAACTGGAGTGACAGCTACAGCAGTTCCGTGTGGACCCTGGTGGATCCCTACGGACGCAAGGTCCAGAGCATTAGTGGCGACAATTCCGGAACTTCCTACGTGATTTCGGTTTCGGGAAGCTACACGCTGCTGAACGAGGGGTACTACTACAACTCCGGTACCAACAACGTTACCTTTACGCTCGCCCAGCAGAGCCTGACCGTTGCGCCCCTGGTTTTCAACGATCAGGCCTACGGCACCCTGAACGGTCGCCAGGCCATCGCGCGCTACGATTTCACGCTGGACGAAATTTCGCCGGTGATTTTCGACGCGCTCAATACCTCGGCAGCCAATGTCGGTAACCTGCAATGGCTGCTGCGCGGTCCGCGCGGGAATGTCTCCGGCTGGAACTCGTTTACCGATTATTACGCCGGTTCGGGTCTGGGCAAGCTGCCGCCGGGCAAGTATTCACTCTTGGTCCGGAATACCACCGATACCTCGACCGATTACAGCTTCCGAATGCTTGATCGCGATGCGGCACTTTCGCTGGTGCCGGGCACGGCAGTCAATGAAACGATTCCGGTCGGCGAATCGCGCGTCTATCGTTTCAATGGCAACGCCGGGGATAGTTATTACTTCGATGGTCAAAATTCGTCGAACTACTCCTACGTCAACGGTGGCTACCATTACGAATATGCTTACTGGTCCCTGCTCGATCCGTTCGGTCGCTCGGTCACGAGCGGCTATACCTACGGCGATAGTTCAAATATCGGCTTGACGGCCAGCGGCGAATATTTGCTGGTGGTGAGTCCCATTGATTCCGTTGCTGCCGCCAATGTGCGTTTCAACCTGCTCGCCAAGACGACGGTCAGCGAGGCCCTGATCCTCGATCAGGACATGGCAGGTTCCATTGCGATGCCCGGCCAATCGGTCAAGTACGGTTTTACGCTGGCCGCGCCGACGCGCGTCATGGTCGATGCCTGGGATGGTTCAGGGTTTTACTGGAGCCTGAGCGGCCCGCGCGGCAGCGAAGCCAGCGGCAACGGATTTGGCAATTCCCCGCGCTACTTCGATCTGCCGACAGGCAATTACGAATTCACGGTGAATGCGAATGATCCAAGGACCGGGGCATTCCATTTCCGTCTTTCCGACCTGGCTTCGATTGAAACCATGGCGCTCGATAGCGATACGCTGCTGAGCAATGTCGCCGGCGACCGTTCGCAGACCTATCGCCGATTCGAACTCGGCGAAAGCACGGAGTTGCTGTTCGATGCCGTTGGCAGCAGCAATCCCTACGCTTCCTGGTCACTGTACGATACCCGGGGACAAGTGCGTTCAAGCGGCGACGTTCGCTATGACTCCTCGCGCTTTACACTCGCTGCAGGTAGCTATTACTTGGTCGTTTATACGAACGGAACGGTCGCGGCCGAATACAATCTGGCGCTGCGCCGCCCGACGGTGAAGAGCGAGTCGCTTGTGATGGGCAGCCAGATCAGCGGCAGCGTGTTGCCGGCCCAGGAAAGTCGTTATAGCTTCGAGGCAAGCAGCCCGACCTCGCTCCTGTTCGAGAGCCAGACCGACAGCAACGACCTGCGTTGGGAATTGAGCGGACCGTCAGGTGTCGTGCGTAGTGCGACCAGTTTCAGTTCCCTGGGCGTTCTGACCCAGATTAGCAGTGCCGGCACTTATACCTTGCGCGTCTATTCGCAGAGCAATGCCGCGAGTGATTTTGCCTTCCGCTTGCTCGATCTGCACGCGGTAATGCCGCAAGCCCTGCCGGGGTCCGTGAACCTCGCGCTGACGCTGGAGAAGCGCACGCAGGCGTATGCCTTCGACAGTGCGGCCGGCGACTTCCTCAGTTATCAGGTGAGTAGCCTGAGCGCCGGTGCAGCGCTGAACATGCGCCTGGTCGATGCTTCCGGCAATGTGCTGGATTCCCGGGGCGCCAGTTACGGCTACAGCCGCCAACTGAGCAATCCCGGTCGCTACTATCTGCTGATCCAGGCCGGGCCGGCCATGCAGGAAACTGTTGACCTGGTCGGCAAACTGCTGCTGACGCAAAACCATGAATTTCCGTTGACCGTAGATGCCGTCTGCGAAGGCAGTCTCGATTCAGGCCAGACCAGCGACACCTGGAGCTTTACCCTGGATGCCGGCAAGCGCCTGCTGCTGGACGGCCTGGCAAGTTCGCGCGTGAACTGGGCGCTCGAGGATGGCTTCGGGAATAGTCTCAACCGTTCCGGATGGTTTTCCGGCCCGCTCCTGCTCGATCTGGCGGCGGGTAGTTATCGCTTGAAGATTACCGGCAATACCGGTAGCAACAGCGTCCCGGGCAGTTACGGTTTCCGCCTGTTAGACACGGCGGGGGCGACCAGTCTTGTCGACGGCGTGGCCGCAACAGGCAGCCTGGCAACGCATGCCGCCGCAGTCTTCCGTCTGGCCGGGCAGCCCGGCGAGATGTTGAACCTGGCGTCCGAACTGACGGGCGGCGAGGGGCGGGTGACACTATTTAATGCAGCGGGCAACTACGTCTGGTCGAGTTATGCCGGCGGCGATACGCGTTTTACGGTGGGCGATCAGGCGGGGGATTATCTGCTTGTTGTCGAAAGCGAACTGACTACAACCGAGAGCGTCTCCTACAGCGTTCTGCTCAGCAAGCCGCTGGAGCAGTTCGCGGATGCCGCGATCGGAGATGTGCTCAGCGGGCATCTGGCGACTTCCTACGAATTCCATAGCTATCGCCTGGACCTGACGACCGCGCAGCGTTTGCTCATTGCCGATACCGGCACGGACGGTGGCCTGACCTGGCGCATCGTGCCTGAAGGCATGGGCTTGCAGCAGGGCGGTTGGCGCAGTGGCAGCAACTTTGAATATCTGGGCGCCGGCCGCTATGTGCTGACCGTTTCCAGCAGCAATCACACGGGGGGGGATTACCGCATCCAGTTGCGGGATCCGCTGGCCGCAACGGCATTGCCCGAAGCCGGCGTCGCTGGCCAGTTGGCCGATGGCCGGGATGCCGCAATCTACACGTTTGAAACCACGAGTGCACAGCGCCTGAGAGTCAATCTGAGCACGGCTGATCCGAGCCAGTTGCGCTGGGCTCTGTACGACAATAATTATTATCCCCTACTGAATGTTTCTTCGGGTGTGGTGCGCGACACGCAGGAGCTTTCCACCGGGCGCTATTTCCTGGTTGTTTACGGCATGGGTGCAGGGACCGATATCGTCGATTATGCCGTCAATGTGGCACCGATTGCGCCCTCCGCGCTGACGCTCGGCGAGTCGGTCAGCGGCAGTTTCCCGCTCACAGGCGATCAGGTGGATTACAGCTTCAGCCTGACCGAAAAGACGACGGTCCTGTTCGATGCTTTGCAAGGACAGTCATCCGGGATTTCCTACTCGCTCTACAACGAATCGGGCAGCCAGATCGCGTCGTCGATGTTCTACGACAACAACATCGTGCCGCAGGCGCTGGAAGCCGGCGATTATCGCCTCAGAATCCAACGCAACAGTACCCTGAACGGCGAGGCCGTGGCGGAGCCCTTTGCCTTCCGTCTGGCGAGCCTGGTCCAGTTGCTGCAGGGAACGATCGAATATGATGTGCCGGTCAGCGGAACCCTCGCCGACGGCACGCAAACCGTGGCCTACCAAATCGACATGCAGGCCGGCGACTGGATCGCCTTTAGCGTCGATAGCGTCAGTGCCGGCAGCCTGAACTGGCGTCTGCTCGATGCCAATGGCAATATTTTTTACTGGGCGAGCAGCGGTAATCGCAACAATATTCATATTTCCTCGAGCGGGCGCTATACCGTACTGGTCAATGGCGATATAGCCAACAGCGAGGCGCTCGATTACCAGTTCACGATGGCTCTAGAGCGTCATGTCGACAACCGCCCGGCTGGCGATCCGCTGTCCTTGGGCTCCTTGACCGACATCGTGGTGCCGGCTGACGACAGCACGAGCTATCGTTTCCATGTGGATACCGATACGGTGATTGCGATTTCGGGCAAGACGGCGGATGGCCGTTCTCTGCAATGGCAGCTACAAAGTGTCGAATCCAGCCTGGGTTGGGGTAACTTCTCGGGTACGAGTGCTAGCGCAGGTATTTATCGACTGGCGGCCGGCGATTATGCGCTGACCTTGAACGAGACTTCCGGGGATAGTGATGCGGAGGTCTCTTTTATCATCGAAGACCGGGCACACGCCCAAAGCGTTGCGACCGAGGGCGATATCGTCAGCACCGGCGCGCACATGTTCAAGGCTGCGCTGGCTACCGATGAAACCCTCTATTTCCGTTCACCCGGCCAGGCGGACTGGCGTATCTACGGGCCGAACAACGACTACAACTACTGGAGCGGCGGTGAAAGCGGGGGCTTCTCGAGCTTTACGGCCGGAACTGCCGGAGAATACCTTTTCATTCTCGAAGAGGATTACTCGGCACTGCCCGTCAACGCCAAGCTCGAGTTGCGTCATCAAACTGACCGGAATGACGTACTTGGCCTGGATACGTCTGTCTCCGGCAGTATCGAGTCTTACCAGACGGACAGCTACGCCTTTACCCTGGCCGAGAGCCGGCAGGTGTTGTTTGATCTGCGTTTCGCCACGGGGTCCTTTTCCTGGGAACTGTCCAGCAATGGCGAGGCGCTTGCCGACGGTTATTGCTACGGCAATGCCACACCCTATGCTTCGAGTAATCCATTGCTCGATCTGGCGGCAGGCGACTATGTACTGAAGGTCGTTCCGTCGTCATGGCAAACCACAACCTACGAATTCAGCCTGCGCGACCTGGCGCAGGCCGCTGCGCCCAGCCTTGATGGTGACACCCTGATCAGCGCCGTTCCCGGTATCGCCCAGGTTTTCAAATTTGAAGCACAAGCCGGGGACAGTTTCGTTTACCAGCCCGGTGATGTTTCCGTCTGGGGTTACTGGCGTTTGGTCGCTGCAGACGGCAGCGTGCTCGGCGATTCTTACTCGAATTATCTCGATAGCACACAGATCATCTACGATCTGCCGGAAACAGGTTCCTACTACCTGATCTGGGATAGCCAGAATAACGGCGAAACCGACGTTTTTGACAGCGACTTTGCCGTTCGTGTCATCACACCGGCGGCGCCGGCCGTGATTCCCGCGCTAGGCCAGGCCGTAAGCGGCAATCTGGCGGACGACGGGACCCTCCGCTACAGCTTCCATGTGGATGCCGAGAGCAATCTGTTTATCGACGCGCTAGATGCCGCCTCAGTCGATTCCTGGAAAATCGCCAATGCACTGGGCGAGGTTGTTGCCTCTGACCAGTGGGGCGGCGGGGCATCAATGCTGGCGCATGTCTATGAGGCCGGCGACTATACGCTGACCCTGAAAGGCCCGATTTTCGATGGTTCGGCGGTCGCGTTCCGCCTGCTCGATGTGGACGCGTCGGCTGTCACCGGCGGCGTCAGTGGCGAGGTAAGTGGCTTAGCAGCTGCCGGACAGGCCATCGTGGCGCGTGTCGATGTATTGGCAGGGCAAAGCCTGGTTTATGAACCGACCGATCTGGGCGGATTGACGGGCCGTTATCTGGTCTTCGATGCATACGGGAATCTCCAGCTCTCAGGTGATGCCAGCCAGAGTTGCGTGCTGCGCGGATTGGCAAGCGATAGCACCTATTTCCTGGTGTTCGATACCGATTTTAATGCCGACCTGACAGCGGCCACCTATGCCTTCAAGCTGCAATCCGTGCTGCCGGCAACGCCAGTGGATCTGATCCTGGGGGCCTCTGTCGAGGACACGCTGGGGGCAGATGGCTCGCGCAGCTACCAGTTCGAAATTACGCGCAGCAGCCTAATGTGGCTGGATATGCTCAATTCCATGCAAGGCAGGTGGTCGATTTCCAATGCCTTGGGAGATGTGCTCAATAACGGCTGGTTGAACGGCTCTGACGGTGTACTGATCAGTCTCTCATCCCCGGGCAGGTACGTGCTGACCCTGAATTCGGGCGAGCGCCTGCCGGTCGACGGCAACCTGGCTTTCAAACTGCTTGATCTTGCCGACAGCGCCCTGACCATTAACCCAGAAACACGGGTCGATGGCGAACTCAATCCAGGCAGCAGTACTCAGATTTACCGCTTCAATGCGCTAGCCAGCGACAGCTTCAAGTTCGTCTCCTATGGTTCCAGCCTGAGCGGCGGCCTCTGGCGCCTCTATAACCGGAACGGAAGCCTGTTAAGCAGTGGCGATATCAATAACAGCGGCAACATCATCAATCTGAATAATTCCGGCTCCGGTCAATACTACTTGGTGATTGACGGTTCCACCGCAAATTCGAACGCCGGAACCTACGGATTTGCCGCCAGCCTGAATCGCATTGCGCTGGACACCGTTTATAGCGGCACGGCCACCTATTATTCGCCGACGAGCTACAGGCTGCACTTGGATCAGGCCGCCTGGCTGGATTTCGACGCCTTCAAGGCGAGCTCGGGTGGATATGGCGACTACTATGCCTATTGGACTCTGAGCGGGAGCAACGGCCAAGTCTTCTCGAACAATCTTTATTACTATGGCCGTGATGCGGCGCAGATGCTGGCGGCAGGGGACTACACCCTGACCGTATCAAGTTCCTATTACTACTACTCGACGCCGTACCAGTTCCGGATTCTGAGCGCGGCGAGCGCCGAAGTCATGACGCCGGGCAGCACGGTCAGTGCCACGCTGACACCGGGGAATAGCACCAAGATCTACAGCTTTGAGGGAACGGCCGGGGAGGTGCATACCTTCCGCAGCCTGCAGAGCATTTCCGGGTATTGGCGCCTGATCGATCCCGAAGGCAAGGAGCTCTTCAATACCTCATTCTCGACCACCCAGGATATGCTGAGCTTGGCGAAGAGCGGTCGCTATCTGCTACTTATCGAAGGCTACGACACATCCTTTTCGAATCAGGCCTATTCCTTCGTTGTCGCCAAGGCCATCGACAAGGGGGCAATACCGCTCAATACGACGCAAGGCAATGCCTTGGCAGCAGGTGCCGTCGAGCGCTACAGCCTGCATCTCGATCAGGCGGGCACCCTGGTCTTCGACAATCTCGGGACCAACAGCACACCGACCTGGCGCCTGGTCGACTCGGCCGGGACGGTCGTCTTCAACCAGACCATGGGGTACTACTACTCGTACGATTTCAAGGGACAACTGGCGGCCGGTGATTACACGCTGATAGTCGGCAACAGTTCGGCCTCCGCATCGCCCTATGCTTTCCGCGTTCTCGATCTGAGCGCAGCCACCGCGGTACAGCCGGGCACGCCGGTGAGCACGACGGTGACGCCGGCCAATGGCGCGCAGGTCTTTACCTTCGATGCTATTGCCGGAGAGCGCTATTACTTCGATGCGCTGTACACTCAGTCCGAGCTTTCGGATACCTACCTGTATCGTTCGGTGCCTCGCTGGACCCTGCTCGACCCGACGGGACGCGCGGTTTTCAGCAATTCCACCATGGGGTCGGCATCGGTCAGTAGCTACTGGGATTCCGCCTTGGGGCGCTATCGTTATCGTGATGTGTTCACCGGATACGATCAGGAACCGGCGGCGCTGGGCATGACCGGCACCTATACCCTGGTGCTCGAGGGGGGGAATTCCGAAACGACCCCCCAGGCCAAGGTTTCGTTTAACTTGGTCAAGGTCCCGAACAACCCGGTAGTCGTGCTCGACACGCTGCTCGTCAAGCCGGCACCGGACATCACGGTCAATAGCCTAGTCGTTGATCCGGTCGACAATCTGCAGACTGGCCAGACCGTCACCCTAACCTGGGTAATCGAAAACCGGGGCGTACTGGCGACCAGCGGCAACTGGAACGACCGCATCGTGATCCGCAATCTCGATACCGGGGTGATCATTGCCAACCAGTCCGTTCCTTACGATGCGGCGGTCGATGGGGCAATTGCAGCCGGCGAGAGCCGGATGCGGACGTTCGAGTTGCGCCTGCCGGAGGGTTCGCCAGCGGCAGGGCGCTTGGGTATCACGATCCTTGCGGATGGCGACAACGCCATTCGTGAGGGCAATATGACGGGGACCAGCGAAAGCAACAACGCGCAGCAGATTGAGGTGAACGTCGCACTGGCACCTTATGCCGACTTGGCCGTGACCGACCTCATGCTCGATCCGGCCGGCAACTACCAGCCTGGGCAGGTGGTCGATGTCGCCTGGACGACCAACAACAGCGGCAGCAAGGCGGTTGAAACGCCGTGGAGCGAACGCCTTGAGGTCCGCAACCTGTCGACCAACGAAGTGGTTGCAACGGTGCTCCTGCGTGACGAACTGGCCGACGGCACGCTGGGTGTCGGTGCCAGCCGTCAGCGCAACGTGCAATTTACCTGGCCGACAGGCGCATCGGCATCAGGGCGTTTTGCCATCC
The DNA here is from genome assembly GCA_041904995.1 of Azonexus sp. Lineage (GTDB taxonomy): Bacteria > Pseudomonadota > Gammaproteobacteria > Burkholderiales > Rhodocyclaceae > Azonexus. The sequence continues at coordinate 224,080 of JAYRMB010000001.1, read as the reverse complement.
GCGTGCTGGCTGACAGCCTTGGTGAAATTGCCGAGGCCAATCCTGCCGGCTCCGGCGAAAGCAACAACCTCGGCGAGGTGCTGCGTACGGCCGGACCTGACATGCAAATCCGCAACCTGAAGGTGGTTAGTACGGATATCCTGGCTGGCGGTCTGGTGACCATCGGCTGGGAAGACTGGAACCTGGGCAGCAGCGCGACCGGCGTCGGGTTCGATGATCGCATCGTGGTCCGCAACACGGCGGCCAATCTGACCCTGCTTGATACCAGCCTGGCTTACGATCCACTGCAGCAAGTCGATGGTGTGGCGCTAGGCGCCATCGAACCGGGCCAGTCGCGTTCGCGCAGCTTTACCTTCCGCCTGCCCTACGGCCTGAAGGGCACCGGCGACATTTCAATTGCCGTGACGGCCGACCAGAATGCGGGCGGCGTCAGCGGGTTGTTTGAAACCAACCTCAGCAACGATGCCGAAGCCAACAACACGGCACGCGTCTCGGCCACCTCGGCCGCCGTGCCCTATGCCGACCTGCGCGTAGACAGTCTCATTGCTCCGGATACCGGCGTTGGCGGCGAGCCGGTCTCGGTCAGCTGGACCGTCAGCAACAATGGCGCGGTCGACACGAACGCCGACTGGAACGATCAGATCGTAGTGAGTACGGATGCCGTCATCGGCAATGCCGACGATGTGGTGATCGCGAACGTGCGTCACCTGGACGGTTTGAGCCAGGGCGGCACGTACACCCAAAATGCGACCATTCGCGTGCCCCTGCGTAGCGAAGGCCGTTATTACCTTGGGGTGAAAACCGATACGGGTAATGAAGTCATCGAACCCGACACCCGTTCGGACAACGTCAGTGCCGCCAGGGCCATTGATCTGGCCGCGGCCTATGCCGACCTCAACATCCTTTCCTTGACCGCGCCGGAAACGGCACAGAGCGCCGAGAACATCCTGGTGACTTGGGAGATCCGCAACGACGGCAATGCCACCACTGATCTGGCACTGTGGAATGATCGTGTCGTTTTGTCCACCGATCCGACCCTGGGTGGCAACGACGATATCATCCTCGCCGGCTCGGTGACCCATGCCGGCATGCTTGCCCCCGGAGGCAGCTATGTCGGTCGTGCCACCATTACCCTGCCGCGCGATCTCAACGGCGAGTTCTACGTGATCGTCGCCACCGACATTAATCGCTCGATTACCGAACTGGGCCGTACCGGCAACAATACGCGGGTCAGCGTTGCCAAGCTGCGCGTCGGTCTGGCGCCGGTCGCCGATCTCACGGTCAGCGACGTCAGCGGGCCGGGCATCCTGCGACCGGGCGACGCTGCCACGGTGACCTACACGGTGACCAACCAGGGCGGTGCGGCCACGGCCAATGCCTGGCGCGACCGGGTTTATATCGATCGCGGCGCCAATGGCGGTTTGTATGAAGTCGCCAGCGTCTTCTCCTCGACGTCGCTCGACATCGGCAGCAGCGCTCAGCGCACGGTCAGTTTCACCCTGCCAGCGTGGTTTGCCGAAGGCGAGTTCCGCTGGGTGGTCAGGGCCGATGCCGAGAACACCATTTACGAGCGGGATGGCGAAGGCAACAACCAGAGCGCCGCTACAACGCCGGTGCAGGTGGTGCGTCCCGATCTGACGGTAAGCAGCGTCAGCGGCCCCGGCCTCATTGAGTCGGGCAATGCGCTGCATGTCGAATGGACGGTCAGCAACGGCGGTGGCGTGGCCACCGGCGACTGGAAGGATGTCGTGTCCCTGTACAAGAGCGGCGTCCTGCAGAAGTCCGTCGAACTCGTGCACGCTGGCGGTCTGGCCGCCGGCGGCAGCTATACGGCCAGTGCCAACCTGGATATTCCGCTCGGCTATAGCGGCGAATACGAAATTCGCGTGGTCAGCGACAGTGCCCGCGTCGTCGACGACAGGAACCGCAACGACAACCAGGCGACGGCCGCGCTGACAGTCGGTCTGGCTCCCTATGCCGACCTGGCCGTGACGGCGCTGACTGCGCCGGAGCGGATCATCGACGATCCGGCGCCGCTCGATGTCAGCTGGACGGTTTCCAACCAGGGCACCGGTGTTGGGCGGAGCACCGCCTGGACCGACCGGGTCGTCCTGTCGCAGGATGACACGCTCGGCAACGGCGACGACAGGGTGATCGGCGAATATCGTCACGACGGCGCGCTGGCCGTGGGCGAGTCCTACAACCGCACGGAAAGCATCCTGCTGGCGCCGGGCAGTTCGGCCCGCTACAAGCTGTTCGTGGTGTCGGATGCCAAGGGCGAGGTCTTCGAGAATGCCTCGGAAGCCAACAACATCGGCCGGGTGGCGCACGACGTCGATGTCATGCCGATTGCCTACGCCGATCTCCAGGTGGCCTCGGTGACGGCCGAAGGCACGGCGGCCAGCGGCCGTCCGCTGCGCGTGACCTGGAAAGTGGTCAATAACGGCATCGGCCTGACCAATGTCGCGGACTGGTCCGACAGCGTCTGGCTCAGCCGCAAGGCCGACGGCAGCGATGTCGTCGTCTCGCTCGGCTCGGCCAGCCATGCCGGTCAGCTCGCGGTGGGCGACAACTATACCCGGAGTATGGATATCGTCCTGCCCGAAGGCATCGAGGGCGACTATTACCTCAATGTCCGGACCGGCGGTCCCTTCGAATTCGTTTACGGCAACAACAATACGGGAAGCTCAGCGGCCATCCCGGTCAGCCTGTCGAAGTCGCCCGACCTCGTGGTCGAGACGGTTTCCCTGCCGGCCAGCGCCCAGGAAGGCGCACTCATCGACGTCTCGTGGACCGTGGTGAACCAGGGCGAAGTCGCCGCCTCGGGGCTGTGGGTCGACTCGGTCTGGCTGGTGGCGGCCGATGGCAGCAGCAATGCCGTCTCGCTCGGCAGCTTTACCTATGACCGTGGTTTGGAGTCCGGTATTCGCTATACGCGTACTGAGCAACTGCGCTTACCGGTAAAAATAGAAGGCCTCTACCGCATCAAGGTGGTCACCAATGTCAATCTCGGAGGCGGTGGCAACCAGGTGTACGAACATGGTGCAGCGCGCAGCAACAATGCTCTGGTTTCGGCCGATCTGACCGAAGTCAGCATGCTCGACCGGCCCGATCTGCGGGTGGCCACGGTGACTGTGCCGGAACATGTCATGGCCGGCACCGGCGCAGCCATCCGCTACACCATCAGCAACATGGGAGCGGTAGCGACCAGCGGCCGGTGGACCGACAAGGTGTATTTGTCGCTCGACGGCACGCTGAGCGGCGACGACCGACTGGTCGGGCAGTTCGAGAGCGGCGCCGCGCTGGCGCCCAGCGAGTCGTATGCCAACGAGACGGGGATGGTGGATATTCCCATCCGCTATCGTGGCGACGCCTATCTGATCGTGGTCGCCGACGGCAATAACAACATCGACGAATACCCGAACGAAGCCAACAACGTCCGGGCTGCGCATCTTTACATCGATCCGGTGCCTTTCGGCGACCTCGTCACCAGCGACGTCGTTGCCCCCGATCAGGCGGTCCATGGCTCGAACATCGAAGTGCGCTACAAGGTGGCTAACCTCGGCAGTCAAACGACCCGCGGCGAGGCGGCGGCGCTCAACAGCTGGACGGACAGCGTCTGGCTGGCGCGCGACAAGCGCCGTCCGGGCGCCTACAAGGGCGACATCCTGCTCGGGTCGTTCACCCATGTCGGCAATCTTGGCGTGGGTGACGACTATCTCGGCACGGCGCAGGTGGCGATTCCCGACAACGTCCTGTCCGGCGAATACTTCATCACGGTGTGGAGTGACACCTACGATGTCATTCTTGAAGACACCCTGGCCACCAATATCAATCCCGACGATGCAGCCCAGACCGACAACAACAACTACAAGGCCCGGCCGATCAGCCTGCTCGGCATCACCCCGCCGGATCTGGTGGTCAGCAGTGTCGTGGCGCCGGATGCGCAGGATTCGGGCATCAACTACACCTTCAGCTATACCGTGCAGAACCGTGGCGACATTTTCGAAGGCAAGTGGACGGACTCGGTATTCATCACCGACAACCCCGACCTGAATCTGGCCACCGAAGTCTGGGCCATCGGCAGTTACGAACAGCAACGCAGCCTCGGCAACGGCGAGAGCTACAGTGTGACGCAGACCGTGCAACTGGCACCCTCCGTCAAGGGGCGTTACGTCGTAGTCAAGGCCGATGCCACGCTGTACAACTATCGCTCGGGCAATCGTAGCGATATCGGCGAAAGCAACGAAGAAAACAACGCGCGCGCCCAGGCCTCGACGATTACCGCCCGGCCGGCCGATCTCCAGGTCACCGAGATTCATACCGAACCCAGCAACTACTCGGGTGAGGATACGACCATCAGCTGGACCGTGACCAACTTCGGCGACGCCGTCTGGTCCGGCACACGCAGCTGGACCGATGCGGTCTATATCAGTCGCGATCCGACCTTCATTCCCGAGCGGGCAACCATTCTGGGGACGGTCGTGCACGCCAATGTCAATGGCCTGGCGGCCGGTGCCAGTTATGTGACATCCGGGAAATTCAAACTACCGGCCGGCACCGACGGGCAGTATTACATCTACGTGATTGCCGACAACTACGACAATCCAAGTGATGTGTGGTGGACGCGTCTGCCGAAAGCCGAGAAATTGCAAGGCGGCACCAATGCCGATGCCTTCGATTTCTACTCGGTTGGTCGCACTGCAGGGGCGGGTAGCGTCTTCGAAGGCTTGCGCAACGACAACAACACGGCGCGCGGTTCGCTCGACATTACCTATCGCGAACCAGATCTGCAGGTCGACAATATCGTCGTCTCCGAACCCAACCCGTATTCCGGCGAGGCGCTGACCGTGACCTGGACGGTGACCAATCGCGGGACCCGCGATACCCGTACCAACGGCTGGTTTGACGGCCTTTTCCTGTCGCGCGACGCTTCCCTCGACTACAGCGATTTCCCGCTGGTCGACCGCGGCTCCGAGGCCGAGGTGAAGCTCCGGGCGAAGTACGTCAGTCTCTACGAGAACAACAAGCCGAAATACCTCAAGCCGGGCGAATCCTATACCGTCTCGGCGACCTTCAACCTGCCCGAGTCGATCAGCGGCGACTTCCACCTGATCGTCAAGACCGACACCGCCATCTTCAAGGATCCCTGGGGCTATCGAGTCAGCACCATTCGTGACGGGCTGCCCGGCCTGGAGCGCCTGATCGACCCGTCCGGGACCGTCCTCGAATTCAAGGACGAAGGCAATAACGTCAGTTCCATCGCCCTGCCGATCACGCTGGCTACGCCGCCGGACCTGCAGGTGGCTTCGGTGACGGCGGCAGACCACGTGTACGCCGGTCAGAGCTTCACGGTGAACTACCAGGTGGTCAATCAGGGCGGCAACACACCGAGCGACCAGACGAGCTGGAACGACCTGATCTATCTGTCCAAGGACCGTTTTCTCGATGTGAACAAGGACGCCTACCTCGGCTATGTCGCCCATAACGGCGGTCTGGCCGGTGCGGCCAGTTACGATGCCTCGCTGACAGTAACGGCACCGAAGAACATGGACGGCCCGTACTACGTCTTTGTCGTCACCGATCCCGCCCGCGCCTGGGGTACCGGCGAAAATGGCCGGGTGCGAGAATTCGGCCGCGAGCAGAATAACGCCACGGCTGCAGTCCAGCCCATCATCGTCGAAGTGCCGCCGCCGGCCGACCTCAAGGTCACCAACGTAAATCTGCCGACCAGTGCCAACGTCGGGGAAGAAATCCGTCTCGACTACACTGTCACCAACGATTCGATCAATACCGCCTATGGCCGGTGGACCGATGCCCTCTACCTGTCTTCCGACAATACCTGGGATCTCGGCGACATCCTGGTCGGCAAGGTCGACCATGTCGGCGATCTCGGCGCCAACGGCAGCTATAGCGGCACCTTGCTCGCCAAGTTGCCGCCCCTGAAGGACGGCAACTGGCGCGTCATTGTCCGGCCCGATCTCTATAACGAGGTGTTCGAAGGCAAGATCAGCTATACCGCTACCGGGCTCAATCTGCCGCCGGGCGAAGCCAATAACCGCACGGCCTCGGGCGCCACGCTGCAGGTTACGGTTCCGGTCCTGCCCGTCGCCAGCCCGCTGGCGACGACCCTGAGCCCCGGCCAGAGCCGTCTCTACAAGGTCAGCGTCGCCGCCGGTGAAACCCTGCGGGTCAGCCTGGATGCGGCGGCCAGCGAGGGTAGCAACGAAATCTACGTGCGCTACGGAGATATCCCGACCGGCTACGTTTTCGATGCGGCCTACACCAACCCGGTTGCCACCGATCAGGAAGCCTTGATCGGCAGCACCAAGGCAGGCGATTACTATGTGCTCGTCCGTTCCCGCCAGGGTAGTGCCGATGCGCCGGTCACCGTGCGCGCCGACCTGCTGCCGCTGTCGATCAGCAAAATCACGCCCGATCAGGGCGGCACCGGCGACGACAACCACCGCTGGGTCACGCTCGACATCTACGGTGCCCACTTCAAGGCCGGCGCGCTGGTCAAACTGTCGCGCCCCGGTGTCTTCGAAGCAGAACCCGAACGCTGGCAGGTGCTCGACGCCACGCATATTCAGGCGGTGTTCGACCTGCGCAATTTCCCGCTTGGACTGTACGATGTCAGCGTGACTAATCCGGATGGCCAGAAAGTCACCGAAGCCCAACGTTATCTGGTCGAACGCGGTATCGAAGCCGACGTGACCATCGGCATCGGCGGTTCGCGTACGCTGACGCCGGGCGAAAACGGTCTGTACAGTGTCTCCCTGCAAAGCCTGAGCAATGTCGACACGCCCTACGTGCGATTTGACTTTGGTGCACCCGAAATGGGTTACAGCGCCGATGTGCTGGGTGGCCTCAATCTGCCCTATATCGTCTTCGGCACCAATGTCGCCGGCCAGCCGGCTGGCACGACGCTCGACACTGCCGGCAACACCCAGACCTACGGCCAGACGCCGACCAGTGGCACCAACCGCAGCGATATTCCGTGGGCCAAGCTCGATGGCGCGCAGAACACGGCAGGCGTCAACCTGGCGCCGGGCTATGCCTTCGACGTGCCGGCCGGCGGATTCGTCGGCATGACCTTCAGCGTCCAGACCTATCCGGGCTTGGCCGAATGGTTGGCCTACGATTTCGAGGGGCTGCGCGACAAGCTCTATGCCGTGCACCCGGAATGGAAGGTGCAGGGGCTGCTCGATGGCGGCGTGCAGGATCTCGACAAGATTTCCGGTGGTTTGACGGCGAAGTTCCTGTCCAAGGATCCGGAAGAGCATGTCACCAAGCTGGAAAACCTGGCCATACCCTTCCGCTTCAACATCGTCGGGGCGGCCACGCCGATTACCCGCGACGAGTTCATTGCCGATCAGACGGCGCACGCCAAGAAGCTGCGTGCCGCGATCCTGGCCGATACCACCGCGCCCGCCGCACTGGCCGCCCTGGCCGCCGACGAGGCGCAATGGCTAAGCGGCTGGCTCGGCGCGCTGGAAGCGGCAGGATTATTGCGTCCGCTCAACGAAGCGCCACCCATCCGCGAAAACCCTGAAGTGCTCAGCCTCAACGCTACCCTGGCGAGCGGCATCCTGCTCAGCAAAGGCGGCGAGAGCTATCGCACCCAGGCCGACATCCTCGGTTTCTTCAGCAAGGTCCAGCAGTGGTATGGCGATACCGCGAAGTATGCCGGCGACCCCAATGCCACCAAGGCAGCGGTCGACTATATCGAAGTGAGAACCGACGACGAAGGCAACATGGCCGAGATTCCGGTCCCGGTCATGGCCGATCCGGCACAGTTCGACATGAACGCCAGCCACGACACGCATTTCATCAATTTCAATATTTTTGCGGGCAGTCTCACCGAACTTGAATACCTGCGCCATATCGGCGTGCTCGACGCCGAGTTCAACCCGGTCGCCGGCCAGGCGCTCAATCTGAGCCAGTACCTGCAACAGGTTGCCCAGCAGGGCAGTTCCAGCGGTGCGGCGGTCAGCGTGCGCGGTCCGCAGGCGATCCAGGGCGATGATGGCAACAATTATGTGCCGGCCGACACGGCATTGCCTTATACCATCGCCTTCAACAATCCGACCGAAACGCCGGCCGGCGAGTTGCGCATCGTCACCCAACTCGACGCCGATCTCGATCCGCGTTCAGTTCGCCTGGGTGATCTCAAAGTCGGCGACATCAACGTCCATCTGCCGGCCGACAAGGCCAATTTTCAGGGTGACTTCGACTTCACCGGCAGCAAGGGCTTCATCCTGCGCGTCAGTGCCGGGGTAGATGCGTCCACCGGCATTGCGACCTGGCTGCTCCAGGCCATTGATCCGGACAACGGCGAAGTCATGCACGATGCGACGCGCGGCCTGCTGGTTGCCGCCGTCGGCGCTTCGCAAACGACGGCCGAGCAGCAAAGGCAGGGCTTTGTCAGCTATACCATCCGCGCCGCAGACAGCGCGCTTTCCGGCGCCGATATCGTTAGTTCGGCACGCATCATTCTCGACCAGGCGCCGCCGGTCGACAGCGATCCGGTCTCCGTCAAGCTCGACGCCAAGGCACCGCAAACCACGCTAGCCGTGACGGCCCTGGGCAACGACGCCCAAGGTGCGCCTACCTTCGACGTGCAATGGCAAAGTGAAGACGACGCCAGCGGGATCAAGTCGGTGACCGTCTATGTCGCCGAAGATGGCGGCGATTTCAAGATATGGCAACGCCAGGTCGCGCCGGAAACGCATCAGGCCGTATTCACCGGCATCGCCGGCAAGCATTACGAATTCCTCGCCGTGGCCACCGACAAGGCCGGCAACCGCGAGGCCGCCTCGGTGGCCAATGCCGTCCTGCCGGACGACGGCGCCCGCCAGGCGGTGCTAGACAGCCTCGGCGTCAACGAAACTGTCTCTCAGACGGCGGAAATGCCGCTGGCTGCAGCCGATCGCAACTATTCGAGTAACGCCCTGTTCGAGCAACCCACTCTGCAGTTGCCGGGTAAGGTGGCGAGCACCCAAACCAGCGACCTGCGTTCGGTGCTGGCGCCGTTCACCCTGCGCGGTTTCGCCGACGGCTATGCCGCCAGCGCCGCCGACATTGGCGCCCAGGCCATGGTCGAACTGGCCGATCACAGCATCCTGGCCAGCGCCGGGACGCTGCGCAACGAAGTCTTCCACTACAGCAAGGAAGGTGGCCGCAGCACCACGCCGCTGTTCACGCTGGATGCGCCGATCCTCGATATGGCCGTCGATACCGTCGGCCAGCTCTGGGTCATGACGGGCAGCGAACTGCTGCAGGTCGACGCCAGCAGCGGGGCTATTTTGCAGCGTCTGAAAGGGCCGGGCGGCGATCCGCTGACCCATGCCCTGGCGATTGCGCCGACCGGTGAAATCTATGTTTCCTCGGGCAACGGCATTGAAATATTCAATCCGGCTGAAACCGATGCCGGTAAGGCCTGGAAGCATTTCAGCAACCAGCGCGTGGGCGATCTCGCCTTCGGGCCGGATGGGCGCCTGTGGGGCGTCAAGTGGACGGGTAGCGAAGTGACCGGGGCGGCGCTCGATGCGACGACCGATATCGTCAGCTTCCCGATGAGCGGCCGCACCAAGGGCCGCGCCGAACTGGAATACCGCCTGGCCGGCGTCATCGACAGCATCGCCTTCGGGGCGGCGGGGTCGCCGCTCGAAGGTCTGCTACTGGCGTCGAGCAACCTCAAACAGCGGCCGGTGGTCGAGGGGGCAGGAGAGGTGCCGCACCAGTCCTCGGTGTGGATGATCGAACTCCTGAGCCGCCGCGTTATGCAGGTGGCTGCCGGTGGTACCCGCGGCGAGGCGATTGTCGCCACTGCCGACGGGCGCATCCTGGTCGCCGAAACCGGCCGTATCGACGAAATCGCCCAAGCCCGCGCACCGCTCGTCAAGGCGGTGACCGTGCCGGATGGCGCGCTGGTGCCGCTGCCGATGAACCGCATTGGCATCGTTTTCGACCAGGCCATGTGGCTGGGCGATGCTGCCGATGCCGGCAGCGTGCTCAACCCGCTCAACTTCACGCTGACCGTGCTGGGCAACAACGGCGGAGCGGTGCTTAACCCGAAATCCGTCTCCTGGGATGCAGCGACCCGGACTGCCTGGCTCGACGTTGGCAGTCTGGAAGCCGGCCAGTATCAGCTGGAAATCGGCCAGGCGCTGCAAAGCAGTGTCGAAGTGCCGCTCGAGCAGGCTTATGTCAGCAGCTTCACGGCACTCAACGACATGAGTAGCCAGTTGCGCCTCGACTTCTCCCGGACCCGCGCCGACCGCGCCACCGGTGAGATCAGCTACGACCTCAGCATCACCAATATCGGTGTCGACGACATCAAGGGGCCGATGATGCTGCTCCTCGATCCCGGTCGCTATTTTGCGGGCGCCATTGCTGACGGCACGATTGCCGGCGGCGACCAGTCCGATCTCTGGGTACTCGACCTCAGCACCGCCCTGCAAGGTCTGGGCGGCAAGCTGGCGGTCGGCGCCACGCTGGCCGACCAGACGGTGAGCATTGTCCCGACCAGCCTGTTTGCGCCGCGAGCGGGCCTGGCCGACCTGGTCAAGGCCAACCTGGGTCATGGTATCTATGCGGTGCCCCAGGACAACCTGCCGCCGCAACTGACCGTGCCCGGCGTGAGCGATCCGACGGCCGCCGAAGCCTCGGTATTGCCAGGCGCGACGGTGGGGCAGGCGTGGATGGCCGACATCGAGGCCATCGACAGCGATGGCAGCCTGTTCTACTGGCAGCTCGTCCAGGCGCCGGCCGGCGTGACGCTCAGCTCCCCCGCCGATGTGACTTCCGATGCCGATGGCTACCACAAGCGGGCCACGCTGAGCTGGACGCCGACCGCCAATGCCGATGCGGCAAGCGAGATCCTCGTGCGCGTGCAGGACAGCCGTGGCGGCGTGGCCTACAAGTATTACCAGGTGGCGGTCACCGGCGGCAATCATGCGCCAGTCATCAGCAGCCAGGGCGACATCACCCTGGCCGAAGGCGAAACCCTCAACCTGCCGATTGCCGCCGCCGATGCCGATGGCGACACCCTAACGGTGAGCTTCCGCAACCTGCCGCCGGGTGCCGTCTTTGACGCCGCCAGCGGCATGCTGACCTGGGTGCCGGGCTACAACCAGGCTGGTCGCTACGAAAACGTCACGGTCATCGCCAGCGACGGCAAGCGTACCGTGACGCAACAGTTCAATGTCACGGTCGAGCAGGCTTATCCGCAACCGGTGCTGCTACCGGTCGCCCCGCAGACATTGCGTGAAGGCGATCATTACGCCCTGCAACTCGCTGGCAGTGTGCCGGGCGGCTTGGCCCAGCCGGACGGAACGACTGCCTCGCTGGAATACGCCTGCCCGTGGTTGCCGGGCGGTGCCACGCTCAATTCCGAAACCGGCTGGCTGGAATGGACGCCGGACTTCTCGCAGCATGGCAGCTTCAAGCTGCCGGTCTTGCTCATCGCCACCTGGACGACACCGGATGGCGAAGTCAGCACAACCACGGTGACGCGCGAAATCACCTTCAACGTAACCAATGCCAACGGTGCGCCCTTGTTCGTGCCGGCGGAAACCTGGCACGCGCTGGAAGGCCAGCCGCTGCGCATCAGCGTCTTCGCCTTCGACCCCGACAACCCGGATTTCGAACCCAAAATCCGTCTGCAACCCGGCGCTCCGGCCAGCGGACCGGATACCAGCGCCCCGACGGTGACTTACCAGGTTGACGGCCTGCCGGCCGGGGCCAGTTTCGATGCCGAAACCATGGAAATAGTCTGGATTCCAGGCTATGCCCAAGCCGGCACCTACAGCATCACCGTCACGGCAACCGACGATGGCGACGGAACGGGTACGCCGGCAGTCAGCCATCTGGTTCTGCCCATCGAAATCACCAATGCCAATCGAGTGCCCGAGATCGGCGACATCAGTAACGCTTTTGTCGACAAGGGCGGCGTGATCGGAATTCCGATCAGTGCCAACGACGTCGATGGCAACCCGGTCGAACTGACTTTCGCCGGTTTGCCCCGTTTTGCGACGTATACCCAAAATCCGTCCGCCGATCCAAGCCAACTCAGCGGCGTACTCCGCTTTGCGCCAGGCGCCGGCGACCGTGGCGATTACACGATCACGGTCGTGGCTCGCGACAACGGCGATGGCGATGTGAACCAGGTGCTGACCCACGCCAAGAGCTTCGTGCTGACCGTCAAGAGCACGAGTGAAGCCCCCGTCATCGTTGCACCAAAACAAGTCGTCGCCCTGGCCGGCCAGCCGCTCTCGGTGGCGCTGCTCGCCAGCGACCTGGATCAAGATGCCCTGACCTGGACGACCGACGGCCTGCCGGCCGGGGCCACGCTCACCCCGGCCGCGCAGTACGGACACGCCACCCTGGCTTGGGTGCCGGGTGCCGCAGCCGTCGGTGTGTACGACGTGACCATCGCGGTGACCGACAAGGGCCTGCCGCCGCAGGATGCCGGCTACACCAATCCTGACAACCCGGTCCCCAACCTGAGCTGGCAAACCCTGCGCATTGTCGTCCGCGCCGCCAACGCGGCGCCCGATGTTCTCGGGCTGGAAGTCAATGGCCAGCCGGTGAGCGACCCCGGTCAGGCCGACGTGCTCCGCCTCAACGCCACGGAAGGCGTGCCGCTCGCACTCGCGCTGTACGGCAGCGATGCCGACGCCGACCGCCTCGACTGGACGGCCAGCGGCCTGCCGCGCGGCCTGGTCTTCACGCCGGCCGCCGATGGCAGCAAGACAAGCCTGACCTGGACGCCGGATAATTTCGCCGCCCAGGACGGCAATACCGGGACGCCGGGTCTATGGCGTTTCGCGGTAACCGGCAGCGATGGTGCAGCGAGCTTCACGCGCACCGTGGAAATCGCCGTCGCCAACGTCAACCAGACGCCGCGCATCCTGCCCTTGCCGCTGCAACTGGTCAGCGAAGGCGAAACCATGAGTTTCACCGTGCTGACCGGCGATGCCGACCGCGATGCCATCCAGCTCAGCCTCATCCATGATGACAATACCCCGTCCGGCGTGATGTTCGACGCCGCCAGCGGCTATTTCGAATGGACGCCGGACCAGCAGGTGGTCAACAATATGCAGGCCAGCAACCAAGCCTACACCTTCACCTTCCAGGCCACCGACGGCACGGCGACGACGACCCAGACCGTGCAGGTCCGCGTCTTCGACGTCAATCATCCGCCGGTCGTCACGGCCCACAACCATGCCGTGGTGGTCGGCGACTCCCTTTCGATCCCGGTCGACCTGGGCGGTTCGTCCTCCTCCGGCATTCTTGCTGTCGACCCCGACGGTGCCGCACAAACGGCGGCCCTGACGGTCAGCTTCACCAACCTGCCGGAGGGCGCCCGCTACGACGCCGTGGCCCATCGCCTCAACTGGACGCCGGGGGCTGGCCAGATCGGCGACTTCACGGTCAGCGCGCTGGTTTCCGATGGCTGCAACACGGTCAGCGAAACCTTTGTCCTGCGCGTGGTTGCCGACGCTTCGGCCAACGCGCCGAAGATCCTTGTGTCGACCACGCCGAGCACCCCGGTCATTCCGGGACAAACCGTGGTCGCCACCGTCCGGGCCGATGCCTGGAGCGACATCGCCTCTGTGAGCGCCGAAATGCGCCTGGGCGAGTCGGGCAACTGGCAGTTCGTCGCGCTCGACAGCGCCGGTCGCCTCAAGCTGGTGCCTGAGCAACCGGGCCTCATCGACATCCGGGTCACCGCGACCGATGTCGACGGCTTTACCAATACGCAAACCCATACTGTCCGCGTCAAGGATCCGGCCGACACCCAGGCGCCGCAACTGGCCTGGCAAGGTGCCCTGGCCGGCGCCACCGCCTACGGCGAGCCGCGGACCCTGAGCGAGGTGACGAGCGTCGTCGCCCAGCTTGGCGAAGCCCAGCTCATGGGCTGGCGCCTGCAACTGGCCCCGGCCGGCACCGATACCTGGACCACCTTGGCCCAGGCCGATGCTGCCGCGACCTCGGTGAACCAGGCGCTGAACCTGGCCAGCCTCGATCCCAAGCTGTTCCGGAACGGCGTCTATCAACTGCGCCTGACCGCCTGGGATCTGGTTGGCCGGACCAGCGAAATCGCCGCCGGCGTCATCATCGACACGGCCGACAAGAGCTTTGTCAGCAACGTCCAGACCGATGCCACGGTGACGCTGGGCGGCCACACGTTGGCGCTGGCACGTCAGTGGAGCACGGCCAACGATGCGCAGGGCAACGACCTGGGCAACTGGCGCCTACCCTTGCTCGATACCGGATTGACCAGTGATCAGCCTGCCACCCTGGCCTCCGGCGCCACGGCGCCGTGGATGGATGGTGCCCGCGTCTGGCTGAGTATTCCGGCCGACCTGGCCAATGCCGATGCCAGCTTCATGAATCTCAGCTTCACGCTGGGTACGCAGAGCGATCGCCTGGGAACTGAAGCCGGTGCGCCGCAGGTCTGGCACCCGGTATTCACCACGGCTCAGGGCTGGCAACTGCAGGCCCACGGCGCCAATGGCAGCGAGAGCGCGCCGTCCCTGACCCGTCAAGGTGATCGACTCTACGATCAGGCCACCGGTCTGCCGTGGGTGCCGAACGGGTACACCCTCATTGCGCCTAATGGAACCCGCTACGAACTGGACGCACAGGGCAAGGTGAACAGCATCGGCTTTGCCGATGGCCAGCGCTGGCTGGTGTCCGATGCCGGCATTGCCGCAGTGAGCGCATCCGACAGCAGCACACCGGCCGGCCGGATCGACTTCCTGCGCGATGCCGAGGGACGTATTTCGCGCATCACCTATCTCGATGCGACAGGCGCTAGCAGCGCCATTGCCTACCGTTTTTCCAGCGATGGCAAGCTGATCCTGGTCCGTCGTCTTGACGATGCCGGCCTGGGGACGCCCGTTGCATACTCTAGCAACGGCCAGCCGGTGAGCGAAGCCCTCACCGCCAACCTGGGCGCGGTAGTGAACTGGAACGGCAGCACCAATGCCTGGAGCGGCACCCTGACTGCCGATCAAGGCGTGACGCTGGCCTTTGCCGTGCGCGACAGCGAAATTGCGTCCACAATCCATACACCGGGCGGGCAGGGCGCGGTCATCGTCGCCCTGCAATCCGCCTTGCCAGACAACGCCGCACTCGAAGTAAGCGGCGCCCAGATCATCGGCACCACTACCCTCAACGGCAAGGTGACGCGACTCCTGCGCGTCACCGAAGCTGGCGTCAAACTCATCCGCATCAACGGTGCGGGCGCCGCCGACATCCGCCTCTCGCTGGCCGGCGACCTCAACCGGGATGGCCAGGTGGACGGGGCCGACGCCAGCCAGTGGGAACAAGCGCGCATCGACCAGACGAGTGCCGGGGACATCAACGGCGACGACCTGATCAATGCCGCCGACCGCCAGGTGCTCTACGCCAACAGCGGCTTCAAGGCCAACCAGGCGCCGGCGGCGGTCAGCAATCTGCCGACCCTGAAAACCCACACCGACCTCGCGCTCTCCAGCGCGCTTGCCAGCATTGCCGAAGACCTCGAAGGTGACACCATCTTCTGGCGCATCATCGGCACTACCCACGGCAGCGCCCGCCTGGGTGCCGACGGTAAAACCCTGAGCTTCACGCCCGAAGCCGGCTTCAGCGGCGAAGCCACACTCACCCTGCAAGCCGACGACGGCTTCGCCACCGGCGCGCCGATTGAGCTCAAGGTCAATGTGAGCGGGGCGAAACTGTTGCAGATCCACCTCGCCCAGTTGCCCAGCCTGTTTGTCGGGCAGTTTGCCCAATTGCAGGCAACGGCGGACTTCGAAGACGAAAAGGGTGTGGCGATCACCGCTGGTGCTTACCTCGATGCCAGCGTTGTCGATCTGGCCCCCCTGGGCAGCGTCGCGGGCAGCACGCTGCAAGCAGAGGACAATCTTGATCTGGTTCGTGCCACGGCGGAAGGCGCTGCGCTGGTGATCGTCAAGCGTGTCGACGCCGATGGTCGCCTGGTTCAGGCCGTGCAGGGCACGAATGTGCAAATTGCGCCTCTGCCTGTTGATCCGAATGCTGGAGATGATGGCGACGGCTACGCCCCGGATTCTCTTACAGTTGAACCCGATGTCTATCCGGGTACCCTGACCCTGATCCCCGGCGGCACGCGGCAGCTCAAGGTGCATCTGATTAATGCGGATACAGGTGAACAAACCGATATTCATACGGCAAGCCAGACAAACTTTGCGGGAGCTACCGAGCATGTCGTAAGTTATACCGATCCAGTTACTGGTGAATCGAAGCAATACACCATCCCGGATTTGCCCCCGGTCTATAGCGGCACTCGCTATATCGTCAGCGACAACAGCATTGCCACGGTCACGGAAGGCGGCCTGATCACGGCTATCAAAGCCGGACGCGTCACCCTGTCGGTGGTTCACCTGGAAAGCGTGGTCGATGAATACGGCTTCATCACCGAGCAGGTCATCGGTCAAACCGATATCTTGCTCAATGTCGAAGTTCCGCAGATTGCTGACTCGGGTGTCGGTATTACTATCGCTGCCGATTTGGGTGGCGCGGTTCAGGCGGCAACGGGCGAAACGGTACTGATTGGTGCCGGTGCGCTAAGTAAGGATGCTCCGGTCAGCATCGAACGTCTGAACTTATCGGACATTGAATCGATCACCGGTATGAAGGCTCCTGGTCAGGGGCGCAGCACGGTCGATGCTGATGGAAATGTCGTTGCGCAAGCCGACTTGTTCCAGGCGCTGGGGGCTTTCCGGCTGGATATGCCGGAAAATGCCCAGTACCCATTACAACTTGCAATCCCGCTGCAAACGGGGGCGCAGGGATTCAGCAGCCAGGCCAGAGAAACGGGCGCACCCGATGACGGGATTGCGCACGCCGGAGATGCGGTGTACTTCTTCAAGCGAGGCACAGTCCTGGACGCACAAGGTGTCCAGCAAGAGGTCTGGTGGCTCATCGACAACGGCACCCTCGGCGCCGACGGTGTGGCAAGAACCGCCAGCCCGCCGCATCCGGGGCCGCTGAAGCCAGGAGAGTACATCGTCTCCCGTCAGATTGTCGGTAACCAGCTTGTCGAGGTGCGTGGGTACCGAAATCAAGTTATCTACGATGCGTCGATCGGCATGGCGATGGGTTTTGCCATGATGGGTGGGCCGATTGGTTTACTGGGTGCAGGAGCAGCCTTGTTGTTGCCGGCTCTGTTCACAGGTTCGACCACTCGCGTATATACCTATGATCTGCCGGGCAATCCGCAAGAAATGATCGTCTCGCTACCCGAAGCCACTGCGGGCGAGATCAAAACGGTCCAACTGCCGCAACCGGTAGCGCGAACCGTGGACGAATCGGGGATTTCAGAGCCAGTCATCGATGCCAGCACATTTAAGTTTAATAAAGACAATGGAAAATTCGAGTTTTCGCTACTGAATTTTGACCCAAGCAAACTCGGCAACGTTGGCGATCCCAAACTGGTCGTCGAACTGCTCGGCATCGGCAATGTCGTCGTCGGTTCCACATCGCTTGCCGTAACTGCCGGTAATCAACCGCTGTCGATTGCCTTGCCTGACAATCAGGCAGCGGGCGCACTCAAGCTAAGAGTAAAGCTGGTATATACCGTCACCGTCGAAGTCGATGAAACGGGCGAGCAATCGCCGGGTCAGCAACGCGAGTTGCTCAGTCAGACCGCGCAGCTCCGTATCCAAGGTCAGATCAGTGCCCAATTGGCACGCAAGGGCGTCAGTTTCTATCAGACACTCGGCGATGCGACCACCAATATCGGCAATCTGGGATCATTGTCGTTTGACGGTGCCAATGGCACACCGAGCTATCTGTACGGTACCAAGGTCGACGCCATTTCCATTTCCGCAGATGGCACCCGCGCCTTCGTGGCGGGCAAGGGCGTCGTTTACGGGGTGGACCTTCTGTCGATGCGGGTCTATACGACCATCAAATTCGGGGATGATGCGCGCAATATCGTCAGCCTGAAGGTTTCGGGCGATTTCCTGTATGTAGCCGAAGGTGATCGTTACGACGGCACTGGAGGTTACCGTCTGTGGCTGGTCGATATTGCGCCTGGCTCGAAACAATATGCCCAACCGGTACAAGTCAAAAATGCCGCATTGTCGAGTGCTGCCTACGGTTTTGCCGGGATGGACATCGACGCGGCGGGAACCGTATTGGTCCTGGCGGCACCACAGGCTCCAGCAATGTCCCGGTTGCGCAATGGAAACGACAAGCCGGGCCAGGTTCTGGTCATTGATCTCATCAACGACCTTGATCGAAGGACCGGGAAACTCAGTCAGGTGACGATTGCCAAGTTGCCGAGTAATGGCGGGTTCAGCCCATTCAAGGTGCAAGCGGTGAGTACCAGCAACAAAACCACTTCCGGCACATCGTTCATGGTGACTGACGGGCTCGACTACAGCAAAGGGCTGGCGACACTAACCATCAAGAAAGACAACGGCCGAGTTGCCTCGGCCTCGATGAGTAACATCGATCTGTCGCAGAAAAATAACGACGTACGTTTTGAGCGATTGAACATCCAACGTGCCTACGATGTCGTGGTAGTCACGCGCAATAACACCCAGTACGCCATTGTCAGCGACGACAACCTGAGCTTCCTCGACCCCTATTGGCAGGCGATGTTCGAAGCGCCCATGTTTGTCTTCACCTCTCCTTTTGCGCCGCCAACCCCCATCGGTGGCAGTGCCAGCGCAAAAACCGTGGTTGTCGGTGGCAAGCTCGGCATCATCAAGGATCCGTTCGGCAAGGCGCAGTTCCTGGGCGCCACGGCGCCCCAGAACGAAGCGCGCTATCGCGATCTCTCCATCGTCGGCGATACCCTGCTGGTCGATACCCTGGGCCTGTTCTCTGGAGGAGGGCAGACGGCGGCCTTCAGCGTCAGTAAACTCATCGATATGGCCGAGGCGCATGCTGGCGAGCTGAGCGTCAGCATTGGGAAGACCAAGCCCAAGGACCCGCCGCCCATCGAACTGACGCCGGTGCAAACCGCTTCTCCAAGCGGTCAGCCGGCATCCTCGGTATCGTCCTGGGTGGGTGACCGCATCGAGGCCGTTGGCAACTGGTTCACGGGCCTATTCGCGGATAGCGAAAAAGCCACGACCCAACCGCCAACCCAACCCCCGGCGCAACCGGGAACCCAAGGCTACCTCGAAGCCGCGATCAGGCCGGGCGATGTCACCAGCATCGACGTTCCGGCCATGCTGGCCAAATTCGTCAAGGACAACCCGACCTCCGAGAAGAGCAAGGAAATCCTGGCGGCGCTGGGCAAGAAACCGGGCGAGGCCCTCACGGCGGAAGAACTGCGCGGCAAACTGGTCATCCAAACCGACCTCGGCTGGCTGACCACGCGCGATGACGGCAAGCAAGGGTTCCGGCCGGGCATCCTGCTGGCCAGCAATAACGGCCAGCCGATCAGCGGCGGCACCTTGCAGCAGCAGATGGACAAACTGCTCTCGGCCGACCCCGCTTCCAACAACGCCAATCCGAATATGCTGACCGGTTCGGCCGGCAAGAAATTCAGCGAGACCGGCGTACTGGTCGCCTACCGGGATATCACGACAGCGGATGTGGAAAAACTGCGTAGCGGGCAGACGCTTGATTCGGCCAGCATTGCCATTTCCATCGGCATTGCCGGCGTCAATACAACGAGCTTTGCCCTGGTGTTGAAATCGGAGGATTACAACCGCAACGGCGCGGTCTTCTTCGGGGACAGGCCGCTGGAAAATCCCGGGTATTCCGAACTGAAGCTGAGCGACTCTGTCGGTGTTGGGCAAAAGAATGACCGGCTCGATGTGTTGCGCGTGGAGCAAAGGCTGAAGTATTTGGGGTATTACAAATTCAGACTTGGAGGACTCAATATCTCGGAAATTGAGGTAAATGGGAGTATGGATGATGGTGAACGCGCTGCATTAACCAGCTTTTACGGTACGACTCACAATGATCGTGCCCCTTATACCGGGGGCTCGCGAGGTTACCCGACGTTTGCAGCAAAAAAAGAGGCGGTAATCGTCAGCAATACGGCCGCCACAGGCAGTGTCAAAGGAAATCTCGAATGGCTCAATGCCTACAATGCGCCGCACTTGGTGAAGATGACCGAGGCGTTGCCCGTTCCCGGGGCGCGCTTTACTGCCAGTGATCCAGGACCTGGAAGGGGTTACCCGAATACGCAATGGGAACAATTTGCTAGCAGTTGGGTGTACGACACGTTGCAAGCTTGGCGGCAAGTACAGAGCCATTTGGCGACCATACCGGGTGCAAACACGACCGCGTTACTGACGCCACTGCTTTCGATCAGCAGTATGACGGCGCCGAATCGCACCGGCAATGAGCCGCACGCGGCAGGTGGACATAGCTTGAATATGGCGGTGGATTTGCCGGTTCAGAGATTTATTGATCCCTTCAATCAAGGAATTACTAATCATAATAATGATCCTGCACCCGTGATGACCGGCAGTGGCTGGTCGGTGGCGAATGCCCTCACCTGGACGGGCTTGCTCGGTACTGAAATGATTAATAATCGTCCCTACGACCTACGCGCCGCCGCCCGTTACCTGCTCTCACTGTACGCGCTAACGGTTAAGGACGACCTACCGAATACTGGCGACTGGTCGGAAATCCAGGTAGTGAATGGGGTGAATGACGCGGCCCAGGCCAATGACTCGAATGCAGGTGAAAAACTCAAAATCAAGCAGGCATTGTTTGGCGATGGTCAGCAAGCCAATGCGCTGATTCAAAATCTGTGGTTCGGCATGGTAGGCAAAAATACTTATCCGCAAGTCAATGCCGTATTACGACGTTTGGGCATTCCTGGCGGGCCAATGGGGGGAAATCACCACACCCACTTCCATGTGGATTTCCGTCCGCCGGGCAGCCCTTTGCCCATCGAAGTCACACGTCGCCTCGACGCTACGCTCGTGCAGCGTGAGGTTCCGGCAACAGCCGATATTCAGATCGATCAGCAAGGAGAAGCCATGCTCAAAACCCTTTCGGCCACTGCGTTAGCGTTGGCCTTTGCGGGAACATCCGATGCAGTTACCTTCCCCACCATTGAACCGGCCGAGGTCAATGCTCGGAACATTGGTATTTGTGAAATATATGATCCAAGTGATTCGGACTCAAGCAATCACAGCGTGAGTCCAGTAAGTGCAATCGGAATGTATGTTCAGTCTTACCAAAAGTCTTACCTCAAGGACGCGAAACCTGGCGATTATTCTGTGAAATACATCAGCCAACCGCAGAATGGCGTCATTAAAGCCGTCACCGATCAAAACGGGTCACGGGATATTTACATCCCGAATAAGGGCTACAGCGGCAATGACCGTTACGTGGCAGAAGTCACCCTCAAAGGGGTCAAATTCCGGGTGGCGGGCTATATTCGGCCTTCCAACGATGTCATGTCGGATTACAACGATATTTGCCGCCGCCTAGGGCTGCCCAGTTCCGCCTGGAAAATCTCCGGCGCAACGGATGTCAACACGGGGGATCTACCTTGGAGCATGCCTGCATCCTTGGCTGCTGCTCTGGGTAACCTGGATCTGGAAATGGGCAACCTCCCTGATTCTTCCCTCGCCCAAACCCACGGTACCGGCGTAAATGCCCTAATCACCCTCGACGATAATGCTGCCGGCCATGGTTGGTACATCGACTATACCCCGTACCTCAACGACGAATACCTCCCCACCAGCAACCCGCTGGAATGGATCGCCAAGCCGGGCTCTGAAGCAGAAGGCAAGATGGACCTCCTCACCGTATTGCTCCACGAATACGGTCACGCCCTGGGACTCGATCACAGCGCAGACGGCCACGACCTCATGGCTAGCACGCTTCTGCCTGGCGTCCGCCGTCTGCCCAGCGCCGAAGAACTCGACTTCATGGCCGGGCTACTCGGCGTCGCTAAGGAAACCGGCAGCGCCTCGTCTGTTCCTTACGATCCATTCAGCCCTCCGGGCACGCCGCTGCCGATGACAATGAGCCTCGCCGCCTTCGTCGCCGCCCGCCAGCGCCGGTCTTCGCTTTCGTCCGCGTTGACGCAATTCGAAGTCGCCGCCAACCCGACCCTGACCAACCCGCAATTCACGGACAGCCAGGGCTGGTCTTCCGGCGGCGATGTCGCCTTCGGGGCTGGCGCGGCTACCCTCAAGGAAACCGCCACCGTCCAGACCCGCCTCAACCAGGCCTTCGTGCTCGGTCCCAACGACCGCTTCCTGTCCTTCACGTTGTCCGGCATTGCGCTGGATGATGTGAGCAATGCGCCGGATGATGCCTTTGAAGCGGCCCTGATCGATGCCAATACCGGCTTGTCGCTGCTGGGCGGTACGGGGCTGACGCATAACGACGCCTTCCTCAACCTACAGGCCGATGGCACGGAATACAAGGCTGCTGGCGTGTCGACCGTAAGAAACGCCGACGGCAGCCGCACGGTGCTGGTCGATCTGGCCGGTATCGCGGCGGGCACCGTGGTCAATCTCTCCTTCGACCTGATCGGCTTTGGCAAGGGCGCGGCGGCGACGAGCAGCCACGTCACGTTCAAGGATCTGCGCCTGGGCGTGCCGCAGGAAGCGCGCGACGATGCGGTGACCTTGGAAGAGGATGCAACGCTGGATATCGACGTCGTCGCCAACGACATTGGCGCCGACCAGGTTGGCGTCAAGCCGGTCCTGGTCAGCGGCCCGGCGCATGGCACGCTGGAAATCACGGCCGACGGCCGCTTCCGCTACCAGCCGGCCGCCAACTGGTTTGGCGAGGACAGCTTCAGCTACCGCCTCTCCGACGCCCCGCAGGAAGCCCCCTTGGGGGGCGGCAATCTCGAATCCAATATCGCCGAGGTCAAGCTCACGGTGACGCCGGTCAACGACGCGCCGGTCGTGGCCGCCAACACGGTGACGCTGGACGAAGACGGCCAGGCGGTGATCGACCTGCTGCAAGGCGCGACGGATGTCGACGGCGATGTGCTGACGGCCACCGTCAAGACCGGCCCGCAACATGGCAGCCTGACGCAGAACGCCGACGGCACCTGGACCTACGCGCCGAACGCCGACTGGAACGGCAGCGACGCCATCGTCTATGAAGTCAGCGACGGAACGCTCAGTACCAGCGGCGTGATCGCGCTGGTCGTCAAGGCGGTGAACGACGCGCCGGTGATTGCACCGCGCACGGTGACGCTGGACGAAGACGGTCAGGCCACCATCGACCTGCTGCAAGGTGCCAGCGACGTGGATGGTGACGTGCTGACGGCGACCGTTACCACCGCCCCGCAACACGGTAGCCTGACGCAGAACGCCGACGGCACCTGGACCTATGTGCCGAACGCCGACTGGAACGGCAGCGATGCCATCGTTTACGAAGTCAGCGATGGCAAGCTGGTTACCAGCGGCGTGATTGCGCTGCTCGTCAAGGCGGTCAACGACGCGCCGGTGATAGCGCCGCGCACGGTGACGCTGGACGAAGACGGGCAGGCCATCATCGACCTGCTGCAAGGCGCCACGGATGTCGATGGCGACGTGCTGACGGCGACTGTCACGACAGCACCGCAACACGGCAGCCTGACGCAGAACGCCGACGGCACCTGGACCTATGTGCCCAATGCCGATTGGAACGGCAGCGACGCCATCGTCTATGAAGTCAGCGACGGTGGGCTCAGCACCCGCGGCATGATTGCGCTGGTGGTCAAGGCGGTGAACGATGCACCGGTGATCGCACCGCGCACGGTCACGCTGGACGAAGACGGTCAGGCCATCATCGACCTGCTGCAAGGTGCGATGGATGTGGATGGCGACGTGCTGAACGCCACCGTCGTGACGCCGCCGCAACATGGTCAATTGACGCTGGCAGCCGATGGCAGCTTCATCTACGTGCCGGACGCCAACTGGTTCGGTGAGGACAGATTCAGCTTCAAGGTCAGCGACGGTGTGTTCGATTCGAACCTGGCCTCGGTCAACTTGACGGTCCTGCCGGTCAATGATGCGCCGGTCCTCGTGCCGCGCACCGTCACGCTGGATGAAGATGATCGGGCCGTGGTCGATCTACTGCAGGGGGCTATCGATATTGATGGCGATGTTCTGACTGCCGTGGTCACCGAAGGCCCGCAACATGGCAGCTTCGAACAGAATGCCGACGGCACCTGGACCTATGTGCCGAACGCCAACTGGAACGGCAGCGATAGCGTGGCCTACTCGGTCAGCGATGGTCTGGCCGTCACGACGGGACGTCTCGCCTTCGTCGTCCGGCCGGTCAACGATGCACCAGTCGTCAGCCCGATCGCCGAGATGCTGCAGGAAGACGGCTCGCTCGTCCTCAACCTGCAGGCCAGCGCCATCGATGTCGATGGCGATACGCTCAGCATCAGCGTCGGTCTGCCGGGGCATGGGCAACTGACGCAGAATGCCGACGGCACCTGGACCTATCGCCCAGAGGCCGATTACCACGGGCCGGACAGTTTTAGCTGGACGGTCAGCGACGGCCAAGCCGCGACGACGGGCGCGGTTCATCTGGTGATCAACGCGGTCAACGATGCGCCGGTCGCGCAGGGCGATACAGTCACGGTGAACGAAGACGGCATGGCTGCCTTCCCGTTCCAGGGGTCGGATGTAGACGGCGATGTCCTGACCGGGCGTATCGTTAGCCAGCCGACTCACGGTAGCGTGGTGCAGCTTTCAGCCAATTCCTTCTCCTATGTTCCGCAGGCCGACTGGAGTGGTGAAGACAGCTTCACCTACGTGGTCAATGACGGCCAGTATGATTCCGGTGTCGCCACCATCCGCGTGATCGTGGCGCCGGTGGCGGATGCCCCCGTCCTGGTCCTGAACGATCAGCCAGGGCAGGGCAGGGAGATCTTCCGCACCGGTTGGGAAAGCGTCTGTGATCGCAACGGTACCTCCACGCTGGTCCAAAGCCGGCAATTGGAAGGCTGGACGCTCGTTACCCGCCCCGACACCAGCAGTGGCGGCAGCAATGGCTTCGAAATCTGGAGTACCGGCGACAAGATGATGGATGCCGGCAACAAGCTCAGGACAGTGAATGCTATGGCCGGCGACGGCACCAACTGGCTGGAGCTTAATAATTCGGGCGGCGACATGCATCAGACGCTGGGGATTGAGCGCGCCGTCGATACCGTGGCCGGCGCCACCTACACCCTGAGCCTGGATCTGGCAGGACGCCTGGGCTATAGCGCCGATTACACCAAGATCGGTATCTATGTCGACGGCGTGCGCGTCGGTGGCGATGCCAGCATCAGCGCCGCCACCGCACTCAATTGGCAGACTCGAACCTTCCAGTTCACCGGCAAGGGAGGCAAGCAGACGATCAGTATCGTCTCGGAGGCCACCAGGGTGGATAGAGACGGCCGGGGCATGATGATCGACGATATCGCACTCGTCGAGACACTGCCGGCCAATACCGGCCGGGAAGACTCTGCCGTCCGGATATCGGCCATCAGTGCAGCCCTGCGCGATACCGATGGTTCCGAAGCGCTGACGCTGGCCATTGAAGCGCTGCCTGTCGGGGCTATCCTGACCGACGGCAGCCACAGCTTCACCGCCAGTCAGGGCGCGACCACCGCCGATGTTACGGGCTGGAACCTGGCGCAACTTGCCATTACCCCACCCAAGAATTTCAACGGCAATTTCACCCTCAAAGTGGTGGCCACAGCGACGGAGCAGGCTAACCAAGCGAGCGTCCGTACCGAAGCGGCTCTCACTGTTGTTGTCCTACCCGTCAATGACGCTCCGGTGGCGCTGGATGCCATCTACACGGTCACGGAAGGTGAACGGATCATCATCGATTTCGGGCAACTGATCAGCGACGTGGACAGCAATGCCCTGACCCTGTCTTTGAGCAGTCCTCAGCACGGCCGGCTGGTGAAGAATGCCGATGGCACCTATACCTATATCCCCAATAAGCACTTCACGGGAACGGACAGTTTCACCTATACCGTTTCCGATGGCACGCTGACCGATACTGGGGTGATTACGCTCTTCATTCAGGAGGATGAAGAGGGTGGGGGCTGCATCACGGTGCGCTCGGGATTAGCCTATCGTTTGGGTGATACCGACGATGTGGGACACCTCGTCGTTCTTAACCAGAGTAGTTATTCGGGTTGCGCAACGAACGTCGATTGGGAGGGTTGTGCCCCCGACTTGGGTGGCGAGTTTTCCACAGACTGGATTGCGGACTACTTTGCCAGCCGGGGGGTAGATACCCGGACGCTGGCGGAGATTACCGGCCTGGTCGTCAATGTTCCGGGGTAAGTAGAAGCGATATTTGAAGCGTCATTGGCTCGTGTCGAGGAAATGACGCTTCGGTATGGCGCTCGGATGAAAGCCTGCTTAGGTTTTCTTGACGATTATGATAGTGACCTATGTATGCCAATCCAGTATAGTCTCGGGCGCGTTGCGCCTCTATGGTCTCGCTTGCCGTGGAGTTGCCGGAAAATACTCGTTTAACTGACTCCATGCCTGGTTTGTTCCGGTCATATTCTTTGCGGAAGTTTCCCTTGGTTCGATGTTTCCTGCCGCATCCGGGCACGGCTGCTTGCGGCTGGCGTATTTCCGTACTGGTACTGGCGCTTGCCCTGGCCGGCGCGGCGCAGGCCCAGTCGCTTTCGATGCTGCTCGAGCGTGCCCGCTCCGGCGAGCCGACGTATCTGGGCGCGAAGACCAATGTGCTTGCCGCCCAGGCACGCAATAGCCAGGCCATCGGCGCGATGCTGCCGCAGGTCAGTGCGACGGCCAGTTCCAACGACAACGACCGCAAGTACAAGACGCGAAATTCCAACGTGCCGGAAGCGCGCGACCAGTACGACAGCTATTCGGCCCAGATCAGCCTGACCCAGCCGCTGCTGCGTTACGCCAATATTGTCGGCTGGCGCCAGGCGCGTGCGGTGGTTGGGCAGGCCGAGCATCAGTTGGCCGGGGCCGAGCAGGAACTATTTGCCAAGCTGGTCGGCGCCTGGTTCGACCTGCTGGCGGCGCGCGATGCCGTGGCCTTTACCGGGCGCCAGGCGGAGGCCTTGCAGCGGCAGTGGGAAATCGTCAGCCGGGGCAGCGAACTGGGCGTTTATGGCCAGCCGCAGGTTGATGAGGCGCGGACCAAACTGGATCAGGCGCTGTCGGATGCGGTGGTGGCGGAAACCGACGTGCATTTGAAGCGGGCGGCGCTTGAGCAACTGGTGGGTACGTTGCCGGAGCGTGAATTGCCGTACATGTTTGCCGAGGCGGTGCTGGCCTCGCCAACCAGCGACTCGCTGGAAAAGTGGCTGGAAAACGTCGAGACCGGCAATCCGAATATTCTGGCGGCGACGCAGGCTTTTGAAGCGGCCACGGCCGAGGTGAGCAAGCAGCGCGCCGGACATTTTCCGACCCTCGATCTGGTTGCCAGCTATGGCAAGAACGGCCAGGCGGTCGGTGGCTTTCCGGGACAGGCCGGGTACGACATTGTGCAGGGCACGCTCGGCCTGCAGTTGAATGTGCCGCTGTTTTCCGGTGGCGCACAGTCAGCCAAGGTGGATGAGGCGCTGGCGCAGAAGGAAAAGGCCAGACTGGATCTCGAAGTGGCCCGTCGGACGGCGATCCTTAACACTAAGCAGGCCTGGTTTGGCTGGCATGGGGCGTTTGCCCGGACCCGCGCCGGCAGCCAGGCGGTCAAGTCGGCACATTCGGCCCTGGCGCAGGCAAAGGCTGGCCTCGAAAACGGCTTGAAGACGGAACTCGATGTCCTGCAGGCCGAGCAGCAGTTGCGGGCCGGGCAGCGCGATTTTCGCAAGGGGCGCTATGACCAGGTGGTGGCTTTCATCCGCCTGCTGGCGGTCAGTGGCAGGCTCACGGATGGCGATGTGGCGGCACTCGACAGCCTGCTCGTCGAGTCGCCGGAAGCTGCCGAACCGCCGGTCGAAGCAAGAATGATCAAGGTGTCCGGACGATGAGCGCGAAAGAGAACCTGCCGCCACCGGTGGAGAATAACGAAGGCGTGCCGCCGGAATTGCTGGCCTGGGATTCCTTTGTTTCGGCGAAGACCGCGGAGGGGCGCTGCCATGCCTGGCTGGCCCTCGTTTGCGGAAAAATCCCGGGGGCCAAGGCGGCGGCCGTGCTGATCGAAAATACGCTCGACCATACCTTCGTACCGATGGCGGTCTGGCCCAAGGCCAGCCCGGACCTCGGCCGGCTGGGGCCGGTCGTTGAGGCGACGCTGCGCGACCGGCGCGGCATCGTCAAGCCCGTGGCCGAGTCGCCGGGTACGACTCAGATTGCCTATCCGCTGATGGTTGATGACTATGTGGCGGGCGTGGTGGCGCTGGAAGCGGTTTGCCCGGAAAACGAAGTCGGCGAAGTCCTGCGCGAAATCCATTGGGGCAGCGCCTGGCTGGCCAATCTGCTGGCCGGCCGCGAGTTGTCCGACGCCATCCAGGCCCGTGAGCGCGTCGGTTCGGTGCTGGAGACGACGGCGGTGGCCCTGCGCCATGGCAAATTGCGCCAGGCGCTGTTCGAGGTGGCCAATACCTTGCGCCAGCGTTTCGCCTGTAGCCGCGTCGCCATCGGGTTGGTTTCGGCGGCCACGGTCAAGTTGCTGACGCTGTCCGAGGCGGCGGTTTTCGAGAAGCATGCCTTTCTGGTCAAGGCTTATGAGCAAGCCATGGAAGAGGCCTACGACGAGGGCGGCGCGGTGCGCTCCACGGCCGAGGCGAGTGTGGAGATGACTGCGGAGACGCGATCTTGGCCGAAACACGAAGCCTTGCGCTCGGCGTCCGGGGCCGGTGCGGCACTGTCCTTCCCCCTGATGATGGGGGCGCAGGCAATTGGCGTGCTGACCCTGGAACGTGAAGCGACGCCGTTTTCCGACGACGACCTGGTCTGGCTGGACGCCTTCGGTGCCCTCGTGGCGCCCATCATCGAGCAGCGCCAGGCGGCCGAACGCGGTGCCTTTCGCCGCCTTGGACGCGATGCCCGGCAGGTGCTGGAGAAGATTTTCGGGCCGCGCCACCTGACGTGGAAGGCGGGGGCTGCCACCGTATTGCTGCTATGCGTGATCCTGATCCTGGTGCCGATCAGCTACCGGGTATCGGCCAAGACGGTGATTGAGGGCGAAATCCAGCGTGTCGTGGCGGCGCCTTTCGAGGGCTTTGTCGGTGCCGCCTACGTGCGGGCCGGCGATACGGTCAAGGCCGGGCAGCCGTTGGCGCAACTCGATGATCGCGAATTGCGCATCGAAGAGGCCAAATGGTCGAGCGAGCGCGACCAGTACGATAACCGTCTGCGCGAGGCGATGGCCAATCACGATCTGACCGCGATGCAGGTGGTCGGCGCGCAACTGCGCCAATCGGCGGCGCAACTCGCCTTGGTTTCCGAAAAAATCGCCCGAGCCAGGTTGAGTGCGCCTTTCGAAGGGATTGTGGTGTCCGGCGACCTCAGCCAGCAGATCGGCGCACCGGTCGAAACCGGCAAGAAATTGTTCGAAGTGGCGCCCCTGCAAAGCTATCGCATCATCCTGCAGGTCGATGAGCGCGAGATTCGCCATATCCAGATGGGGCAGGCGGGGCGCCTGGTGATGACCGGCATTGCCGGCGAGCCGATGGATTTCAAGGTGGCCAAGGTGACGCCTGTGGCGACGGCTCAGGAAGGCAGGAATTTCTTCCGGGTCGAGGCCGCGTTGGCCGAAGCATCGCCGCGCCTGCGGCCGGGCATGGAAGGCATTGGTAAGATCGAGGTCGGCGGCCGTTCGGTGTGGTGGGTGCTGACCCACAGTTTCACCGACTGGCTGATCCTCTCGCTGTGGACCTGGCTGCCTTGAGCGCCCATGACGCGTAGCCTGTTCAGTTCGTCCTGGCACAGCGTGGCCGATCTTCGGCCGCGTCTGGTGCCACAGTCGCGCATTCACCGTCACGTCTATCGCGGCCAGGTCTGGTATGTCGTGCAGGATCAGACGGGTGGCCGCTATCATCGGGTTTCGCCGGCTGCCTACAACTTGTTGCTGGGCATGGACGGCGCACAAACGGTGCAGCAGCTGTGGGAGAAGGCCAACCAGTCGGGGGCCGGCGATGCCTGTACGCAGAACGAGATTGTCGATCTGCTCGTGCAGTTGCACGCCGCCGACCTGCTGCAGGCGGATACCAATCCGGATTCGGCGGCACTCTTCGACCGCTACCGCAAGAAGCGCAGCGCCAGCCTGAAGCAATTCCTGCTCAACCCAATGAGCCTCAAGGTGCCGCTGCTCGATCCGGATCCTTTCCTGGTGCGCTGGGCGCCATATTTCGCCTGGTGCTTTACGCGAGCCGGCGGCTTCGTTTGGCTGGCATTTGTCCTGCCGGCCCTCGTCCTGGCGGGCCAGCATTGGTCCGAACTGACCCGGAACATGTCGGACCAGGTGCTGTCGTCGAGCAACCTGCTTGTCATGGCCTTTGTCTTTCCGCTGGTCAAGCTGCTCCACGAACTCGGGCACGCCTTCGCCAGCCGGGTCTGGGGCGGGGCGGTGCACGAAATGGGTGTGATGTTCCTGGTCTTTGCGCCGGTGCCCTACGTCAACGCTTCGGCTTCGTCCGTTTTTCCCTCGAAATGGCGGCGTGCGGTGGTGGCCGCCGCCGGCATGCTGGTCGAGCTTTTCCTCGCCGCTCTTGCGCTCTATGTCTGGCTGCTGGTCGAGCCCGGCGTGGTGCGGGCCGTCGCCTACAACGTCATGGTGGTGGCCGGCGTATCGACCCTGATCGTCAACGGCAACCCGCTGCTGCGCTACGACGGCTATTACATCCTTGCCGATCTTATCGAGATGCCCAATCTCGCCCAGCGCGGCCAGAAGTACCTGACCTACCTGTGGGATCGCTACGTGTTCGGTGCCCATGACGTGGACGAGCCGCAGGAGGGGCGTGGCGAAAAACGCTGGTTGGTGGCATATACGCCGCTCGCCTGGTGTTACCGGGTTTTCGTCACGGTGTCGATCATGCTGTTCGTGGCTGGGCAGTTTTTCATTTTCGGTGTGTTGATCGCCCTCTGGGGGCTGGTCTCGCTGATCGGCATGCCGCTCTGGAAAGCATACAAGCACGTCGCCCGCAGTCCCGGCCTACAACGCCATCGGCTGCGCGCCGTGCGGATTTCGCTGGGCCTGGCAGCTGCCTTGCTGTTCCTGCTCTTTGTCGTGCCGGTGCCTTTGCACAGTCGTGCCGAAGGCGTCGTCTGGCTGCCCGATCAGGCCATCGTGCGCGCTGGCGGCAACGGCTTTTTCCGGCGCTGGCTGATCGAGCCGGGAACGCAGGTTAGCAAGGGCGATGCGCTGTTCGAACTCGAAGACCAGTTGTTGAGCACCGAACTGGAAGTGGCGCGGGCTAAGGTGGCTGAAGCCGAGGCGAAATACCGCTCGGAACAGTTTGTGGACCAGGCCAAGGCCGTCTTGTCGGGACGCCAGCTCGAACAGGAAGAAGCCGTACTGGCCAAGCTTGAGGAAAGGGCGGGCAAGCTGGTCGCCTTTGCCGAAACCGATGGCGTGCTAGCCGCCGCGGCCTCGCAGGACATGCCGGGGCGCTATCTGAAAAAGGGGGAGCTAGCCGGTTACGTCCTCGAAAAGAATTCGCTGATCGTGCGTGTCGTCGTGCCGCAGAGCGATATCGACCTGGTGCGCGCCTATTTCCGCTCGGCCGAACTGCGGCTGGCCGACTGGGTCGGGGCTAGCCATGCGGCAACGCTGGTTCGAACGCCGGCCGGCGGGGTCGAGGAGTTGCCGACGGCTGCGCTCGGCGTTTCCGGGGGAGGGCAGATTCCGACGCTGCCCAGCGACGCCAATGGCGTCAAGACCACGGAGCGGGTTTTCCTGGTCGATCTGGCCTTGCCGGCCGACGTGCCCTCGACAGCTTTTGGCGAACGGGTTCATGTGCGCTTTGGGCATGGCTGGGAACCGTTCGCCTGGCAAGGTTTTCGCCGTCTGCGCCAACTTCTGCTGAGCCAATTCAATGTCTGACGCCCGCGCCCTGTTGATCGGTCGCGGCATCGAGCTCGGCGACGGTGCCTATCTCGAACACGCTAACCAGCCTACGCATGCCGTCGAAGAGTGGCTGCGCGCCCTGGTCGCTCGGTTTACCAGTGGCACCGCCAGGCGCAATGGTAGGTTCGTACGCCAGGTCAATGCCCTGGAAGAAGAGATTAAAGCCTTGGAGGACGATGCCTTGCGCGCGGCGATGCGCGCTGTGTGCAGGCAGATGCAGACGGCGGGATTTCGTGATGACTTGCTGGCCCGCGCCTTTGCCATCGTGCGCGAAGCGTCGCGGCGAGCCCTGGGTATGCGCCACCATGATGTCCAGCTACTCGCCGGGCAGGCCCTGATCCGTGGCCGCATTGCCGAGATGGCCACCGGCGAGGGCAAGACACTGGCTGCGACATTGGGCGTATGTACTGCCGCAATGGCGGGCGCGGCCGTCCACGTGGTGACCGTCAATGATTACCTGGCCGAGCGCGATGCCGAGGACAATACGCCGCTGTTCGCCTTCTTTGGCCTGAGCGTCGGGGTCGTCAAGCAGGACATGTCGATCGACGACCGGCGGGCGCTATATAGCCGGGATATTGTCTATGTTTCCAACAAGGAACTGACCTTCGATTACCTCAAGGACAGAATCGCCCTCGGCGCGACGATTGCCTCGCAACTCAAGCTGCGCCGCCTGAGCCGGGGGCGCGGTGCGGCCGACGGCATCCTGCGCGGCCTGCATGTCGCGATCGTCGACGAGGCCGACAGCGTTCTCATCGACGAGGCGAGAACGCCGCTGATCATCTCGGAAACCCTGCCGGACGACCTGGGCGAAGAGATCTATCAGCAGGCCATCGCCGTCGCCAGGCAACTTCAGCCCAAGCTCGATTATGTTCAGGGACGGCAGCGCGATATTTGGCTCACGGCAGCCGGTGAGAGTACCGTGGCCGGGCTGGTCAAGGATTTCGGCGGCGTCTGGAAATCCCCACTGTGGCAGAAAGAGTTGATCGGCAAGGCGCTGTCGGCGCTGCACATGTTCCAGCGTGATCAGCATTACATCATCGTCGAAAACAAGGTCCAGATCGTCGATGAGTTCACCGGCCGGGTCATGCCCGACCGTACTTGGGAGCGCGGCCTGCACCAGATGATCGAGGCCAAGGAAAATTGCGAGATCACAGGGCAGCGTAGGACCCTGTCGCAAATTACCTACCAGCGTTTTTTCGGGCGTTACCTTCTGCTCGCCGGGATGACGGGGACGGCCAAGGAGGTCGGGCCGGAACTGAAGCGGGTCTATGACTTAGACGTGACACGCGTTCCCACACACAAGCCAACGCGGCGCCTGCGTCTGCCCGACCAGCTTTTCCGGACATCGGACGAGCGCTGGCAGGCGGTTGCGGCACGCGCCCAGGCAGTGGCAGAGGAAGGCCGGGCCGTGCTGGTCGGCACCAGGTCTGTCGAAGCCTCCGAAATCCTGAGCCAATTGCTGACCGCTCGCGGCGTCGCCCATACCGTTTTGAACGCCCGCCAGGACAAGGAAGAAGCCGACGCGGTCGGGCAGGCCGGCATGGCCGGCCGGATCACCGTGGCGACCAACATGGCGGGACGAGGCACCGATATCAAGCTGGCCCCGGAAGTCGAGGCGCGCGGCGGCCTGCATGTGATCCTGACGGAATTCCACGAAAGCGCCCGGGTTGACCGGCAGTTGTTCGGGCGCTCGGCCCGCCAGGGCAATCCGGGCTCCGTCGAAGCCATCGTCAGCCTGAGCGACGAACTTTTCCAGCGCTATACCCCGACCCTGGTCAGTTTTGGCATACCTTTCCTGCCTGGTGCCGAAAGGCCTAACGCGCTGCTGCTCAAGGGTTTGGTGCGCTACGCCCAGAGCAAGGCCGAAAGACAGAATCGCCGCATTCGTCTCGACACCATTCGTCGTGACCGCCAGTGGCTGAAAGCCTTGGGCTTTGTCGGTGGCGAGCGCAAGTAGACTGCCTTCCGCGGCTACCTATTTGTTTCCTTGCGAACTGCAGAATGGCTCTACGGCTCCTGACCAAACGCCCATCACCCATACATTGGGGGGGTAATGTCAAACTGTCTGAGAGCCAAAAATGCAAGCTTCTTATTTCTCGGTTTGGCTAATCAGGCGCTGCGCTTTTCTTGCCTGTCGATAGAAAAGCACAGGTACGAGTACAACTATCGCTCAAACAATTAGATCCTCATGTCGTTAGGTTGATTGTCAAAGGGACACAGAGTGTCCCTTCTTGATATGAATTCGTGATATGGTACGCATTGCGTACCTCTCGATGACTTTTACATGAGCAAACACTCAACAGACTCCCAAAAATCGTGGCTGCTTTCGGTAAAGCGAGAGCTTGCAAAAACGATCCCCGATTTGACTTGGGATGTGTTTGCCGGAATGGTCGGGGTAGAGCCTCGCACCTTCAAGACATACCGGATGCCAGAGGATTCTGAAAACTACCGTTCGATGCCTGGCGTCACGAGGGCGTTGATCGAAAAATTGGTCGCTGAAAAATCTGGTAGTGGATCAAAAGCAAAAGGTACAGACGATGGAGTTGTCGCCACGGAGTCATCGGAGCTGCTGATCGCCAGTCTTGCTGCGTTGGTGGTCAGGTTGGCAAGAGGGTCGTTGATTGAGGGGCGAATGATTTCAGGGACAAGCCGGACCTATGGCTCTCCGGTTGGTTTGTCTCCAGAGGACAGGAAGGCAATGAGCGTTGTCTCAAAAGCCTGTCTGGTCAATGGCCTTCCTGATTATGGGTCTGAGATTCACGACCTTCTATACCTCTGTACCCAGCCGCTAGGAACCTGGCTCAAGGTTCCCGAAGTGGAAAAAGCAGGTCTCGAATTCACGAGCTTTATTCATGCGGAAGAGGGTATTCCAACGGCTGAGGCCGAGGAGTTGGCGTCCAGCTTCAGCGGGATGACTGCGGGTATCGAAGAGCTGCTTTTTGCAAAGTTCATGGAAGTGATTGGCCGATTCCCGGATGAGTCGGCTAATGACTACTACACCCGAGCCAGAGAGTTCGTTGTTCGGCATCCGGTGTGTGATATCGATGTTCTGAAGAACGGGATCAGCAATGTCCCCGCTGTCGTTCAGATCGTCATTCAGCAGCAGTTCTATGAGCCGGTACCAGCTAGTTGGGCAATCGGAGAAGGCGTGCCGATTTGTGACCATTGCGGTAATGCCATGAAGAAGGGGGTTGCCGGTTTGGTTTGCCGGACAAAAGCATGCGTTGCAACCCATTCGTCAAAGTCGACGACCTCGATTCACGCATCAAAGCTGGTTCGTGTGACCCGTGGTATTCGGCAATACTGGATCGAGCCGGGCATTGATGAATTGCGTCTCTACGATGCACTTCTTGATCATGGTATCAGCGCTAGCCTTTATCCATTCAGGGACAGGGTTGATATCGCGGTCGGAGAAACCGGGATTGATCTGAAAACCTATGTCAGCCCCGAAACACTTGGCACCAAATTCAAGCGAGGTATTGGAGGGTTGGCGCATTACGACGAACGATGGCTCGTAATTCCTGACTGGCAAGCCAATGCCGTGCCTTCCTATATCGATCGGTTGATCAAGGCCATGGGCCGTCGCGATGTAACGTGTCTGACAGTCAGCCAGGCATTGAATCGGTTGCTGAACGCGGAGGCCGCAAATGCGTGAGGCACTTCGTCCCTATACCGGCATCAACCGGCTCAATTACCTCTGCATCATTGCAAGCGAGCTACTAGGGGAGTTTTCCCTGGCGAGCCTTCCTTCTCTTGCTTCCGGCTTTGAGAGTGTCGAAAAAACGCTGTCGCAGGATGTGGTTGTTGCGCTGCACAATATTCGGCTTGCGAATATAGCTCCCACGACTATGCGGGAGTTGCACTTGATGGTGGACGCCTATCGATTGCATTACCGCCAACTTGAGCTGCGACTTTCTCGTGGCGACGAGGGGGCAAAAGATGAGCTTCCACAACGCTACAAGATCAATGACGACCTGACGATCAGACGTTCATGGACTCATTTGATTCCGGATGACGTGGTAGAGGCGCTGGGCGTTTTGACCAGTGTGCAGCCTTTGCGTCATCGAGAGCCGCCCCCGCTGCATGATGGTTCCAAGACTGCTGAAATTGTGGCTGACCCACGATATTCCGGCGTTGTCTTGCCTCTTGGCTTTTCGCCTGAGGATCCTCCCATGTACAACCTCGATCGGGTTGGTGAAGCCCCCGGAATGGTGAAGTGGGAATCGTTGGTAGAGGTTGCCAATCGATTCGATGAAATCGATGAGGAGCGGGGTAGGCAACAACCAGGAGAGCGGAGTTGGTTCAAGCGACTGCATGATGCAGAAGGGTCTCCTACGGCTGTTTTGCTTGAGCCTGGCAAAGAAGGTCTGGTCAAGGCAAAGGGTATCGACCTGTCTGGGTTGAAACATCTGATTGGTTTGCCGGGGGCGGGGAAGACCACCTTGTTGTACCTGCTTGCTGGATACCTTTCTCAAGAAGGGCAATCTGTCTGTTTCCTCTTCCCGTCTATCGAAGTCGCAAGTGGTTTTATCGAAACGCTTTCGAACTACGATGTGGCGGTTGGCTTGTTGTCAGGGCAGGGCGAAACGGCACGTACAAAGCACGTCCTGAATTTTGCGACGGCGCTTTCAAACCAGAACCATGGGTTTGGTGTTACCCGCAAGATTGCACCGTTCTTCGCTACCAACTGCGCTCTCGCTGGGTTTGCCAGTGATGAAGATCAGGATTTCCCCCATACGAATCCTCCCTGCATGGAGATTATGCAGCGCTCTGATGCAGCTCGACGCCCCCGGAGGCATCGTTGCGCACTGTCTTCGGTTTGCGGTCTCCAGCACGGGGAGCGTGAGCTGAGCAGCGCAACAATTTGGGCTGGCCACATTCTTTCGACTGACCGCCGTGTTTCTCCGCTGTTCTCTGATGCAGAGGTTCGTCACTTCGAGTATTTGGCCAGGACGTTCGATGTTCTGGTTGTAGATGAGTGTGATGGCGCTCAGAGCAATCTTGACGTGCGCGGCACGCCGATGCTGAAGCTGGCCGGTGACTCGGAGTCGTTGTGGAGCACCCTGATTCGCGACCTCCATGACCCTGCCGCCAGAGGCAACAATGCCTTTGTGGCGGGCGTGACGATGCCGACCTTGCTGGAGATGACGGGGCGCTTTGGTCGGGCTACTGAGCGCTTTGTGGGGCGTTTGCTGCACATGCCGGAGCGTTTCCGAAACGAGAACGCCAACGTGCTGCATACCTCACTCAGCATTATCTCGGACATGTTCTCGTACGATGAGAGTTGGGATGAGACCAGGAAAACCTCTTTCCTGAACGCAAGGAAGTCATTGGAACTGGTTTTCGATGCAACGGTGAAGCAAGTTGCTTTCCGCCAAACTGTCTTGCACGACGATCGAGACGACGAAGAAGAAGACGAAGAAGGTGGCGACCTGGACCGTTGTCTGGCCGAGGCAGCCAAGCTCATTGGGCGCGATGTCGAAGAAATTCGCGACTTCCACGATCGACTGCTTCAAGCGATCGAAATCTGGGAGCGAGACGGTAGCGAAATGTCCATCCATGGCATTGCCAATGTGTTGCGTACAGCTCCTGATCTACCATCAAGTCACGATGACGAGACTTTCTACGCATACAGTGCATTGCTCGTTTCTGTCACCTTGTTGGTCTTGCAGCACTTTGGACTGGCTCCGCACCTACGGTTGCTGAACTCTCAAAATCTGGTCAGTGACAATGTGTTTGAGTCTCGCTGTTCGAAAGATCAGTTGGCCATCCTGCCTGAATCACTGGTGGGCAAACTCAGCGGCATTCGATATTCGGTCAGCGAAGAAGGTAATGTTGACGTGGCTCACGTCGGATTTGCTGGCACGCCTCGCATGCTCCCGCAGCGGATGATTGAGCTTGGAGCTGAGCGCGGGGGCGGAATGGCCGTTCTTTTGACGAGTGCGACGTCAATGCTGGAGCAAAGCCCGAGCTTCCACGTCGGCGTCGGGCCGGACTATGTTCTTCGCCGCCCCAATGCGGGCAGCGGTTGGGAAAAATCGAAGTATGTCTTCCTGCCAAAGCAGGATCCCCAGAATAATCAGATTTCGCTTCGCTTCTCTGGTGCAAAGATGCATCAGCGTGAGCGGGTGCTGAAGACGATTGTCGACCAGTTGCTGCGCTACGGCCAGATGTCCGACGTTGATCAGGCAATCCGCGAAAATGATGTAGTCGACGGGGTGGGGCGAAAAGCTGCATTCATCGTCAATTCCTACGAACAGTGCGAAATGCTGTTCGATCACATCCAGGCGAATCACTCAAATTGGCGTAATCGGATTCGCTATCTCGTGCAACCAAAGCTTCATGGCAAGTTGCATGAATACGCTGTCACCGCTTCTGAAGTCGAGCGTTTGGGCGAAGACCAAGGGTGGGATCTGCTCATTTTCCCGATGAGCGCTATCGGACGCGGGGTCAACATCGTGTATCGGTATGGCCCGAGACAGGATAAGGCAATGCTCGGCTCCCTGTTTTTCCTGACCCGCCCCCATCCAAGAGGCGACAGCCTTCAATTGATTCAGGGCCTTGTTGCCAGGGATTCAGAGCGTTTCGACCAGCGGTCTTTTTCCAGCACCGCCGAAGCCCTTGCTGAACTGAAAAAGTCTCGCAAGGAAACCACGCAGACCATCGAATATTTGTTGCGAATGCCCTTGGTAGCTCAGGCGCTGGGGAAGTTTGCAGAACCCTTTGTAGCAGACCAGATGATCATGACTTTGCAGACCATTGGTCGAGCAATGCGAGGTGATTGCCCTGCGTTCGTCTATTTTGTGGATGCTGCATGGGCACCTCAATCAGCGAACGGGCTACCTGACACCGAACGCACATCGATGCTGGTGATGATGCAGAACATCCTGAAAAAATGCCTTTCGCATCCTGATCCTGCGGTGCGGGAGTGCTACCAGAACCTCTACCAATCATTTTCGGTGCCCATGAGCACCATCAAGAACCTAGTAACAGGCGGAAATCATGGCTGAACAAGAGAACACCATTTGGACGCGCATGCGCGGCAACACAAGTCGTGACCCTATCCTGATCGGTCGCAAGATTTCCCCTGAATGGCTCAAGGAAGAAGTCAGCCTCATTGAGTTCTCCTTTGGCGGGCAGCTCTTCAATGCTTTCTCAACGCTGCTGTCCACGGCCAAACAGGAGAAAAAGAATCTACCTGTTACCAGTCTCCGGACGGCACTGATCGCCGGGATGGATCGAATCGTTCGCCTTGATCGTGACCTTGGCTTGATCCCCGATTTGGGAGGCAAATTCAACTGCGCAATTGCCATGTTCCCGGATATCGAGGATGACGAAAAATACAGCAAGGCGCGTGAGGCCATCGTTCGCTATCTGGGTAGTTGGGTCATGAATGACGTTGAGCCTTGGGCAGAACGAAATGGTCTGGGTGCTCTTGCTGCAAAGCTGAAGAAGCAGATCAGTGCCGAAGACATCACTGGGACCATGAAAATGGTTTCGCTCATGGGTGATGATGGCAAGTCTCCTGACTTTGCTCTGATTGCACGGCGAATTGCAGAGCGACTGATTGGTGAAGAGCTGTTCGCTGGCATGAAGGAATGCGAGCTGGTGGCCAGCCCTGAAAGTCTCTCGAATTCAATTGAACTGATGACACTGCCGAAGCGAGCTTCACGCGGCGAAGATGTGTTTTCAATGGTGGCCAGGCTGACGGTATGCACCATGCCGTACAACAACGATTTGTACCTTGGCATCTCCGCTGCAAAACGAGTTTGGAGCAAAAGGGTTCCCTTCGCCAACCCGAAGATGCCGAAGCGGGTTACTGGCTACGTCATGTCTGCTGGACGCCCGGCGATCATGGTTTCCGTGGAGCGCACTGAGTCTGGATGGGCTTTCGGCGACTCCTATGCATCAGTACAACAAGAGTCTGGATTCAGTCTTCCTGAAACCCTGGAAGCAGCGGTTATTGCTCGCGATTTCAATCCAGACGTCAATTGGTGGGTTGGATTGCCGGAATTGCCCACGCTCTTCAAGTTCGTTTCTCCGAGAACCGTGTTTGAGGGTGATGAAGCATCGTTGCAGGAAACAGTGACTGGCCTGCTGGGGGCGGTCCTTATTCCCAAGAAGATTCCCTTGCGTGAAATCCCGTTGAGCCGAAAGAAAAAGCCTCTTCAGGAAATGCTTCGGTTGGCCGATCTTGATTTTGGTGCGGCTGGAGATTCGTTGGTTTCAGAGCCTGAAGGAGACGAAACTTCGGATCCGGAAGACGAAGAGTCTGGCCAGGATCGGGGCAAGAATCTTCAGCATTACCGGGAGCAGAACATCCGGGCATTGATGCAGCGGCATGGCGAAAACAAGCCGTTGCTGTGGGTGTTGTGCAATTCGACTCGCGAACGAGAAATCATCGAGAATACCGTCAAGAAGCTGTTCGGCGATGCGGTCGATATCAATGCTGAGCCGCTGCCTACGGGTACCCATGGATTGCGCACAGACCTTGATGGGAGCAACCAGAAGGCATCAGTAAGGTTTGTGGAGCGGATTCGCCGCTGGGCACCGGCTGCGGCAAAAATGCAGGAAATCAGTGCCGGTCGTCCGATCATTGCGTTGATTTGTGCAGCAGACAAATACAACCAAAGGAACGAAGACCCGGTTAACTACTACGCTGGCATTCACGCAATGTCGAAGATTGGCGCGAACGTTCACCACGTTTTGCCGATCGAGACGCCGGATGATGAAGCATCCGAGCAATCTTTCCTGCATCGCACTCAAAGCGCTTTGCTGGATGTATTCCTGGCCCACTCAGGGATCATTTTTGGCACGAAGGAATTCGCTGCTCAACTGCTTCCTGCGGATGGTACGCCCCGTTGCATCTACGGGTTCCAGGCTATTCGCTCTCGCGCTCGCAGTCGTAGTGGCGAAACCGGTGTGACCTTCATCCTCAATACCCGCTTGGTCATCGAGACAGGGGTAACAGAAGTCCAGTATGTCTATAAGACCATGAAGGGCACAGCACGCTCGAAGTGGATGCCTTTGTCAGAAGGCTTGCAATGGCTTGGAAGTCAGCGCCAGTTGCATGAAGGTGATGATCGTTGGCTTCGTCAGGTATTCGAAGACGAGACAAAACAAACGCTCTTCGAGATTTCTCAGGAAGATCCTAAGGCGATTGTGATGATCGACTGGCAGAGTCTTGCCGGGTTGTGGAAAGGAATGCGGGATACGGAACTGGTAGTAGGCTCTGCGCTTCGGATTGGAAATACGGATCTATCCTTGTTCAAGGAGATGACTTTTGTCCGTCTTCGCAGGGGCGCGAATACATTGTCTTTGCGGACAGAAGTCAAAATTTCCTTCGAAGGATGGCTCGATAGCGAGGAAAACAGCCGAATCAAGACAGGCGAAAACCTGGTTGATGCGTATTACACGACGGAAAAAGAACTGGTTGAGGTATCCGATGAGGTGCTGATTTCTGACCGCCCCTACGGTCACTTCATCTCAACGATGGGGTATGCCAAGACGGTTCAGGTCAAGCGGGGATTCTCCTGTTATCGCCCGATGCCCCGAATGCACAAGATCAAGGGGACGAACGAGTTCGAGCAGAAGATGCTGGATCCTGCGGGCATGGATGCTTCCTTGCCTGCCGCGATGGAAATTACTGTCATCAGTGCCCCCAAGGGGATTTTGGCCAGCAACATCGCCATGCTGGTGATGGGACTACGCATCGGATACGCGCATTACAACGAGTGGACCGGCCTCCCGGCTCCGCTCTTTTTCCGCCGAAAAATCGAAGACTATGTGATCCGCTTCCCAGAGGACGAAGACATGTCCGATGGAGAAGAAGTGGTGGCACAGCAAGATTCTGTCACGACAGTAGATGTCGCTATTGCTGAAACAGAAGGTGGCGTTGAAAAACCGACCTTTATCGCCAGGCTGATTGATAACGAAGCGAAGGAAGGCGAACAGAAGACCGAGGAAACACAAAGCTTCGTCACGCTGACAAGTATTGGCGGCGTAAACGCTGATGAAAACGAACTTCTCGCCTGCGCCAAGGCTGCGGTGATGCCTATTCTTCATTCCACGAAGGATATGAAGCTTCTGAATCTTGGAAGAAGGATGCTTCATCAAGACACCAATGTTCGGGTTCGCGTAAGCCTGCCTTATTGGTTCAAGTCCCATGGTGCTTTCGGTGAGTACAGCCCCGTCATTCGCCGCAATGCGTCACGTTGCTGGCGTCGGATGCGCGAGTTCAACATCGTAAGCGCCAGTGCAAAGATGCCCAAGGAATCGGAGTTCCTGAACTGGATGACCCGTCTTTTGCAGGTTCCGCATGCATGCCATGCATTGGCTCCGGCTTGCCTCGAAATTGGAGGTCTCCACTTTGTTCGCTTCGCAGAGCTGATCAATAAAACGTACAACGCCGAAAAGCCACCAGAAGAGCAAGCTTCAACCTATAGCCTGACGCCGGAACTGGTTCGTTCGATGGCGACATGGGCAAATGAAAATGGCAATGACGAGCTGATGGCTTGGCTGATATTCCAGGTGGCTCAATATCCCCACCATGGCTTCTGCGAAGCCGTCATGGAGTCGATTACGCGAATTCCTGGGCCGATGACCGAGGAATCGCTGAATTACTACCTCGACGTGATTTGGGCGCTGGATAACGCTATTGCCCAAAAAGACCATATCTCCAAATTCCAGGCGGTATTGCGTCGTAGAAATCCCCCTGCGCATGCCTTGATCGTTGAAGAGACGGGCGATGCCGTTGAAGCAGTGGCCGAATCTCCAGTTATTGCAGAAGTCACTACCGATGCGGCCCAGGCTGCTCAAGAGGACGGTCAATACGAGATTTCTCAAGAGCAGAGTCCGCCCCCTGTTGAAGTCACCACCAAAGCCCACGAAGAGGTGCTTATGAACCCAGATTCCAGTTACGAGCAAGGAAGCCTCGTATCTATCAAAACCCGCCTGTCTCAGTTGGTAGAGAGCATCTGTCCTGGTGCCGATGACTTCCATAGCCTGATCGCAGATTTCAATGCACAGATTGAATCGCTATCGATTTTGCATGAGCGGGAGCGCGAAAGAAACGACGTTGCAGCTCAATTGCGCGAGCGATTTGCGTCGCTGAAGGAGAATTGCGACCTGTTGATTTCCAAGCTGGAAAACATCAAGGAAGAACTCTCGCTTGGCCAAATTCGTTATGTTGAGCCGGAATCTGCCCAATTGGATGTTGCTGAAGACAGTATTGTTTCTGTCCAGTCGATTATTGAAGATATCGAAGCTCTTCGAAAGCAAGCTGCCCAGTTTGAGAGCATGCCGGTTCCATCCTCGTTTGATGAACGCCTCAAGCGCAAGAAGATTATTGCT
Source organism: Azonexus sp. (assembly GCA_041904995.1). Lineage (GTDB taxonomy): Bacteria > Pseudomonadota > Gammaproteobacteria > Burkholderiales > Rhodocyclaceae > Azonexus. The sequence continues at coordinate 180,748 of JAYRMB010000001.1, read as the reverse complement.
GACGCATGGGAAGCTATCTCTGATAGCCGAACGAACCTGATTAATCTGATCGACCAAAGCCCGTGCCTTGAGATCGAAAGTGGATCTCCCGACCCAGAAGGGGGCGAACATGTCGATGAGCCTGTTTCAGAGCTTGTTGCTCCAGAAACGGTAGCTGCGCAAGAACAAAAGGAGAGTGCACCTAGCGTTGTAGAGCAGGCCGCTGCCGAGGAAATTTCCGTAGTGGAGGAAGTTCAGGCTGAAGCGGGAGAGGTCATTGAAGTGCACGGTGCCGCTAACAATGTTCCCTCGGTAGTCAAAACGGTTGAGGTTTCTATTGCTTCGGCGGAACAAGATGTTGTCGAGGTTGAGCTTCCTCCGCAAGAGGTTGAGCAGAAAGCTCCCACGGTTGCTGTTGCCCAGCCTACTCCTGTGATTACGGCTGACGATGACTTTAGCGACGATGAGGCTATCGAAGAAAGCGATCCTGTTGTTGTCGAGTTTCAAACGGATGTGCTTCACAGGCTGATCGGTAGCCGAATGTTCGGGATGGCCGCAGTTCATGTTGAGGCTATGAAGTATGTCTTGGCTGAGTTTTCTGGCAACGAGACAAATGCTCACTACGTTGTTCTGCATGCATTGGTTGATTCGTTGGAGCGAATGGATTGCCAGTTTGAATTTGACCCGAAGGTCGACCAGAACTTGAAGGAGTTCTTGGCAAATGAAACGCTAAGTGGTGATTCGCTGTGCGATCCCGTTTCGTTGGCATTGGGGGTGATGACGGCTGGACTAAGCAGCATGTTGTTCGACCGCAGTGACGACCAGTGGAATATCGGCAATGCAATTGGCCAGCGGCTGGTTGGACATGAAGCTGTCACCCAACTGATCGAGCACGTCGATACATTGCGGCAACGCGGCCTTGTCCTGACGCGAGACATGTTTGCGATTTCCCATGTCGGTGACCAAGAGGCACTGCGCCAGGAGATTCATCGCTACCAGCAACGTGCTGCGAAATGGAAGACCGACAACGAGATCTATTCAAGTTACAACCATCGCGGTTTCAAGGCGCTGCATGAAAGCATGTTCAGCACGAAGAGCGTGATTGGTGCTTGCCTTGAACTGATCGCAAAAGGTGATGACAAGAAGGTTCCGGCTGCCTACGAAGAAGCACGTCGTAAGCTCGAAAAGGGTTCTAACACCGTGGACGAACACTTCCGCTCGATGGGTGAAAAGAGCCGTCCTGACGGGATGTACCGTACGCGTGCGATCGAAAATATCGAAACGACGAAGCGCTTCATTGAGGAATACCTCGACATGTTGCGCCGAAAGGAAAACCCGAACGTTGAACTGGTCAAGAGCATTCAGATGTTCCTAGCCTCTCTTCATCGCAAATTGGAAGATGCGATTAGCGAAATTGAACGGATCCCTGCCGAAACTGCTTTGGCCAAGGTGTACAGAGACTCTGCGCTGTCGGCTTTGCGTTGTGCTCTACGCTTGTTCGATAACACCCAGGCCCCGGCGTGTATTCCTCAGATCGACCAAAAGCTCTTGGTTCAAGTGCCGCTCAATCGCGATTTGATGCCGGTATTGGGGCGTATCGACGAGCACACCCCTGAAATTTGCAGTCACTGGAGCGTCCTTGAAGAAACTGAACGCTGGTCAAACGAGCATCTTACTTTTGGCGGTGAAGGCGATAGCGTTTACGTTGCTTTGCGTGACGCCATGAGACTGCACATTAACGCTCAGCGCTTCTTGCCTGCGTTCATGATCGAACAGCGCCTGCCACGCAACATGCTTTCCGAAACTGAGCCACTGATTCAGCTCTACAACAAGCGGAAAGCTGCTTTTGTCGGTGAGCTTCAAAACGCACGTCAGCGGGTTACTCACGCGATGACATTGAGCGCTCTGACTCAGAACGAAGCGAACCAGATGCAACGGGTCATTGCTGAGATGGAGGTTTTGGCGTTGCCCGACAGGGGTATTGGACATCCTCAGGCTGAACGGAGCGTTTATCCAGATTTCCCCCAGGCAACGGCGGCATTGCGTCACAACGTTCTGAATCCCCTTGAGGCTCGATTGAGCCAGACGGCAGCACAATTGCGTGACGAGCTGGACCGGTATGCCAAGGAAAGCAGCGGCATTTCGTCGCCACAGGATATTCAGCGCGTCAGGGAAATGCTCAATAGCGAAAACGCGGCTACCCTGCGTACGGCCTACGATTCGATGATGCTGTTGAAAAACACCCATAAGCTTCCACCGAAGCTTGGCGTTGTCTCTGACATCGCCTCGACTTACGACAAGCTGATGGCTGACGTATTCAAATCTGTCCATAGCAATAAGCCGAGCATTGAGGCCTTGATGGAGGCTTTGTCTCGTGAGCCAAAAGATGATGAGCCGGAATGGTTGGCTGCCATGGATATTGAACAGCGCCAAGAAGGCGTGAAAATCATCGAATCCTGGCTGAAGCTGTTCCAGTCTCAACGTCGCAATGTGATGGAGAACACGAGTCCGCTGGAGAAGGTGTTCCACAACCTTGGTATCGCCCAAGAACCATGGGTTGTGCACGACCTGAGCCGTACCAATCGCCTGCGTTTCATGTTGCCAGAACGTTCCTTTACGTTCCCGACAAGCGACGATGAGACCTTCATACCGCCAATTCTTGGCTCGCGTGCCACGAACATTCAGGGGTACATGGTATTTGGATCCGTACAAGAAACCGAATTGCGTCAGATGATGCATGAGGTTGGCGGAAATCCTACCGTGGTACTGGCAAGAACGCGCCTGAACATGCAAAAACGTGCTCGCGTATCGGCTGGTGCTCCGGTCTTGATTATCGACGACGACCTGATCAGTTACATCGCCATTCACCCGAACGAGCGCCTTCAGGCATTGCTGCGGATTGCTATCCTGACGTTTGGGACGAACCCGTACGATGACTATGGTGGCAACCCCGTGCCTCCGGAAATGTTCTTCGGACGTCAGAAGGAGCTTGACCGCTTGCGCAACGTCAAGAGCCTTGGTGTTCTGTATGGCGGACGGCGACTGGGCAAGTCCTCTTTGCTGAGCCAGATTGAGCACGAAAACAGTGATGTTCCGGGACGCAAGGCCGTCTATATTTCGATGGATACGGTCGATTCGTCGACGAACCATGTTTTCAGTGCTTGGGATTTCGTTTATCGCAATCTGATGTCCAGGGGAATCATTGCCCCGTTGGCAAGCCCTGCCAAAAAGTGGGAAGACTTCCGGGACTGGATCCACAAGGAAATCACTGCCAACAAGAATCTCAATTCCTTGTATCTGCTGATTGATGAAGCAGATGCGTTGATGGAGTGTGAGCTTCGCTTGGCCAAGGGGGCGATCAGCTTTGTGCGCAGCCTTCAGCAAATGGTGGAGACGTTGCAGCACACCTGCTACATCCGCTACGTGATTGCCGGTCTGCACAACATGACCCGAATGACCAATGAGGAAAACTCGGTGCTGGGCGGCAAGGCTGAAACGATTGCCCTTGAGCCGTTCAATACCCCGGCTGACATGCAGCGTGGTATCCGCCTTATTACGAAGCCGCTGGCAGCTATGGGATACCTCTTTGGAGAGGGGGCGGAGGATCTGCCGTTGCGCATCCTTTCTGTTTGCAACTTCTACCCGGCTTTCATCCAGTTGTACTGCAAGAGCTTGGTGGATCGCTTGCAGAACCGTCGCCAGGAACGCGTTCCTCCGCTCTACATCAATGCGGATGATTTGCGTGCAGTGGAAGACGATAGCAACCTGCTGAACGAGCTGCGCCGCAAATTCGAATCCAACCTCGATCTTGATAAGCGCTACAAGGCAATTGCCCTGATCCTGGCTGACTCGTACTACTCCGAAATCGAATCGGGTCACTACAGCGGTTTGACGATCCCCGAAATCAAGGACATGTGCGAGACGTTCGCTCCCCACCACTTTGCCAATTCAGGGTCAGGTGTTTGCGAAGCGCTGCTGGATGAAATGACGAAGCTGAACGTTGTTGAGCGTGAAGGTGCTCGTTATGTCCTGCGCAATCCGAATATCGCCATGATGATGGGTGATGCCGATCGTGTTGCTCACCGACTCGACGAACTGGCCAGGGAACCTTCAGTGGATTCCCGCAATCTTGGCGAGCGCCGAATCAAGATGGAGTACGGTAGCAACAGCATGCTGTTCCCGTTCCCGGTAGCCTGGGTGCGTCGCTACATGGATCCGTCTGATGGCGAGTTGTTGATCGTCACCGGCAACGACGTCAGCGGAATTCTTGATCTTGCACAGCCATCCACGAAAGAAGAATGGAGTATTGGTCAAGGTCAGGACATCTACACCGTTCTCCCAGTATCTGGGCCGACAGCAGCCAACGACTACATCAACCTTCAGCTCAATATGCTGCGCAAGGGCAAGAAGCAGAAGCTCGGAAATCGTATTGTGGCCATCCGTCAAAACAACTGGTCGATCGCTCAGATACCCGAGTACGCAAGTGTGGCAGCGAAGGCTGCTAAAGCCGGGGTCCGCTTCATCCTGCTGGCCATGCCCGAACGAGCTTTCGACTTGGCCATGGCAATTGAAAAGGGGCTGTTGAATCCGAAGGGGCAAAACTGGCGTGTTGTTCCTATTCCTCAATGGACTGAGGATGCGGTGTATTTCAAGATGCACGAGAACAGTGACGTCTCGGAAAATTCCGGAGCCATCGCCTCAATCATTGAAGCAACCTGCGGATTCCACAAGGAAGTGCTTCAAACGTGTAGTGCCAAGATGTCCGTTGATGAGGCTATGAAGGCACCGGAGAAAGCTCGTGCCTTGCATGGTAAATCGCTGGCCGACTTCTACAAGCGGATTGGTCTCCCGGCAGGCTTTACCAATGAGCGTCGTGAGGAGTGCAACGGGTTCATTGAAGCCATTGACGGTGCGCAACGCCTTTCGTCAGAAGTGGATGAGGTTCGCGAAATGCAAAACGTTTCCAAGGCAGAGATGGACTTCATGCACTGGATGGGGTTGTTGCAGGACGGTGCTGCCGGTACCTGGCGCGTTCCGCCGCTGTACGCAGAACTGATCAAGAACGACCGATAAGAGTAGAAGATGGCGAATACCAACATTGACTCCCCGCTGTATTGGCGACTACCTGGACCTCGCAGCTTTATTACGCGGATTTCAGAGCGTGTACTGAATACCAGATTGCTTTGGGTAAATCTTCCTCTTCACCCCCTTCCTGGCACATGGGACGGGGTAGAGGAGGGGGTTCGACACGCTCATATTCAAAATGTGATCAAGTTGAAGATTGCTGGAGGCGTGGATATAGCCGGTGAAATTGGCGTGCACTTCGGCAAACAAAGAATCACTGCTCACGAATTGGTGTTGTACTCAGCAGAACAACGGTCAGCGGTAATTCTTCTGCCTCAAGACGCCGAAGGCAGCAAGAACTGCTCACGCTACGCGGAAGAGTTCATCCATTCCATCGAAAAAGGCATCGGAAACGTGTTGCTGATTATCGGCGGGAACGATGAAGAACTAACCAAGGATACAAGCAACCTCGGAATACAGGTCATCGCCTTCGATGGGGGACTTTCCCCTGATGAGATGGATGCCTACGTTGCGATTCGGATGCTCGATCGTCCGGGGCCTGGCACAACAAGACTCACAAGGGCCATCGTTTCGGAGTTTGCAGGCTTTGACGTCGAGCTGGCAGAGCAAATTATGGCCCTTAGTGAAGGGCAGATCGTAAACATCATGAGCAACCTGGGCGCGCTTATGGGGGATTCGCCTTTCCGGTGGCGTCATGATTCATGGCTATACCGGACTCGCTCTTGGAATGCAGAAGGAATGACGCATGCGCTCTACGACAAATATTTATCAGAGCACGGGGCTATCGAGGTTCGTGACGAGGCGGTTAGCCGAATCAAACGACGTTACTGGAAGGCCTGTTTGAAAAGCATCAGCCCTTGGCTTGAAGAGCGAAGGAAAGCTGTTGTCAGTGTTTTTTCAAAGCAGCTAAATGCCATCGCAGCAGCAAACAACGGCAAAATTCCTCGCTACGTAAACACAGACAAGGTGGGCAACAAACGCTATGTATTTGTCGATCAAGCAGACATCGAATACAACAACATCGTTGGCATGGTGAAGTTTGGTGAAATCACTTCAACCACAGTCGATGAGCAGTGCGCGGAGAGTATTTGCCGATATACCAAGGCGGTTCGTGATGAGATTGCACATTTGAGAACCCCCTTACCAGGCGATGTGAGTGATTTGATTCGTGAGATGGATAGGCTCTTGTTGAACAAATCCAATTAGTTTTGTCATGAAAATTACGTGAGACTCTTGAGAAATTCAAACTAACGGGGAAGAACGGTAAAGCGTCAGCGCGCTTGATCCATCACCCAATTAGGGTTCCGTTCAAGACTCATTCGGACAAGAAGGAAAGCATCGCGTTCGCAATGCTTTGGGCAATCGGAAAGACGGACGACGAGCTCAATCCGAAAATTGGCTACACGGTCTCTATCGCCAGCCCGGCCGATCGCTAACTGAAGCGGATAATGTCAAACGTAATGCAAGGGGGTTACAACGGTTCAGCCGACTAGTCTTATGCCTCCTTCCGAAAGGCCGGATAAACTGTCGGCAAGGGGGAATAAATGATTAGTGACCAAGAGCGCTTCAAATTCGCGCAGTGGCTATTGGAGCGCCAAATTGGCTGGATTGCCACTGCCGATGTAAAAATCGGAGTGATCATCGCCATACAGACGGCCATGGCCGGCGGGCTCGCAGCGACTCTGGGCTTTGTGCCACAGAAAACAGAATGGGCCATCCTCTTCACTGTTGCAGCATTCGTGTGCGCGATTGGGGCTTTTGTGTGCGCCAGCCATGCGCTATTTCCTCGCACCGATGGGCCAGAAAAGTCGATGATCTTTTTCGGGCGCATTTGCAGTGAGCCGCGACCTGATTTCATCGGAAAATTTCGTGCCGCTACAGAGCTGGAACTACTGGAGGACTGCGCAGCCCAGGTACACCGTAACGCAGAGATTGCCGCCGAGAAGCATCATTGGGCTAAGAACGCATTAATCTGGTCCTTTCTATCGGCACCGCCGTGGGTTATTGCCATTGTGTTATTGGCTCAGATGCAGGTGCCGAAGTGACTTTGGAGATGAACTGGCCGCAAAGCATCCCGATCTGTGCCACGGTGCTGTGATCGAATCGACGGGGCGGCAACATGTTCGAGTTCGGGACGCTGTTCGGTTCAATACCGAAAAGGTGCTTTACTAGCTCTTAACCGCCGTGCTGCCGACTTGCAAGCTGTTACGAGAATCTTGGCCGATGACGGATATATTATTGGCCAATCAAATTGCTCAGAAGATTTTGAACAGGCTCCAACGGTAAAGATATGGCACTCAAAGAAGACCTCGAGTCACAGGTCATACAGATTCTCAGGGAACAGTGGACGGTTGAATCGACCAAGGGGGTGCCCGACCCCGAACAACTACGACTTTCAAATCACGCGAAAGACCTAGAAACCGCTACAGTTCTGTACGCGGATCTCGATGGTTCAACGAACATGGTGGACAATTACCAGTGGTCGTTCAGTGCGGAGATTTACAAAGGGTATCTTCGATGTGCCGCACGAATCATTGCAGACGAGGGTGGGGTCGTGACTGCCTACGACGGTGACCGCGTGATGGCTGTTTTCACCGGTACTACAAAGAATACAAGTGCTGTGCGGGCCGCCATGAAGATCAACTATGCCGTTGAAGAGATTATTCGACCTGCCATCGCCAAACAGTATCCCAACACGAATTTCGAGCTAAAGCATGTCATTGGTATAGATAGCAGCCAACTTAGAGCCGCTCGAATTGGAGTACGCGGCTATAACGATCTCGTTTGGATTGGGAGAGCAGCCAACTACGCAGCAAAGCTTACAAACCTATCCGACAAGCCACTGTGGATCACGAAGACGGTTTATGACTCAATGAATAAAGACGTCAAGCTATCTAGCGATGGCCGCGAGATGTGGGAAAAGCGCTATTGGACTGCAATGAGCAATATGGAAATTTACTGCTCGACTTGGCTATATGGTGTCTAAGCCAGGAAGCGCTCCCTTGGTAATCCACCCGAACCTCACCGGCATTTCTTAGTCCGCCTGCAAGTAGCGATTTATCATCCTGATTTCCAGTGCATCGCCGACCTCGGTGCCGACATGCCTACTTCTGCATCAATGTTGAACTGCTTCCTGCTCTTGGTCCTGCGCTACCGGTTCTGGGCGTTTCAGAGGGCAGGAATCACATGTCCCGCAACAACTTTCCTCCTGCATGCTCTTCCAATACAGTTCTTCTGCCTGCTCCCAGTCACGAAGGGCAAGGACTAGCTCGCAGGCTCGCTTGGCATGGTCAGCGCAGCCACGCAGCCTCTTGGGTATCCGCCTTCCGGATTTTCCGCAGAAACAGCGCTGCTTCTGGTTGATAACCTTCTTGCTCAACTCCCAAACGCTGTAGAAGTAAGTACCGTCAATCCATAGATCAAGAATGGGCCGGCCCTTTGAGTGTCTGCGCTTGAGCTGTAAGCGCCTACCAGCCAGTGCGCTAGCTATATTGTCATTGAAGGCGACAGCCGCAGCCTGCGCCCGTAATTGGTAGTAGGCTGCATCGCCATGGGCCCACACATCGTTGTTCGGCCACCTGCGTTGTACACGGGCGCGCTCTTGCAGCTTTAGGTACTTATATACAGTTTCAAGCCATGCACTAGCTGACACTTCATTGACGACATCCAAGCATGTAATGCCAGCATAGTACAGACAGAAGGTGCCGTCCGGATTAATGTGCCGCTCTGGACAGAACGACGGCAAATGCTTTGTTACTTCTTCTTGTGCCGTTACCCGCTCCCCCCTTTTTTTGAGTCGTAGCTTGTAGTGGATGATCCTGCCGTCCACCAATTTGACCGGCAATTCAAGAATGGCTGATGTGTCAGAAACCTCTGTGCAAGCGCCGCCAAACTCGGGAGCAGCCAGCGAAATGAGGTCTATAGCCGAGGTCAAGAGAGCCTTGACTCAGAGGTCAGCTGTCTTTGCATTTGCATGGGGACGAACTTCGCGGTGATCGGCGCGGATAATGGCGGGAGATCCGGCATATGCATCTGCACGGGCTTGCTTGGCGGACTCATCTCCTTTGTCAGCCAGCGCTTCTGTAGCCTCCACATAGTCCATGTTTGCGACTTTACGCTTTTTGCCGAACAGATTTTTAACGGCATCCGATCCTGCGTCATAGGCAGCCTGACCGATCGCCGTCTCCGTACCCGAGCAACCGCATTGGCGGTTCTCTGATTCAAGTACCTTACGGCCTATGGCACAGCGAATGCGGTCGCCTTTTTTGCCCAAACGGGTGACCGCAATGGGACCCAAATCGAAGCCAATAGCCAACCCTAAGTCACCCGTCTCGTGGCCCTCGGCGTGCAAGCGCTCAATCGCCAAGTTGAAACTGCTGCGTAGAGCCCCAGCCAAGCGGGTAGATTCTGAGACGGACGTCTCCTCATCCGTAGTGTGAGCTGTGCCATCGCAAGACAGACCGTGCACACAGTCACCGATGAAGCGGACCCGGCGCCCCTTGAAGTCAGAAGTCACTACGCGCTCCAGTTCAGCGCGCAGAACGTGCAGGGTGCGCACTACATCCTCGGCATTATCATCAATATGGTTAGCCACGTATGCCGTAAAGCCATCGATATCAGCGTATAGGCTGATCATTTCCTGGCGTTTGGAGTTCGCGGGCGTCAGCGCGGAGATATCCATTTCACACAAGGGCGGGGTCTGGCGAGTAAACTGATAGATGCCAATAGGATTTTTCTCTAAGTCATCGCGCCATTCCTTGACTATTTCGTCAACGGTCACATCCAGCTTGGCCTCATCCTGACAGCCTTTGATCTCGTCGGCGCTGAGGACAGATTTTTCGGGCGATTCCTTTTCCGGCAGGCCAATCATCTTACGAGCAGCATTCGTGAGATAGATACCCTTGGCGTTATTGTTGCTGGCGAGCTTGGCTGCATGGTTGGCAGGATCGCCCAGAAATAGAGATTCACGGTAGCCATTGCGTCCATTGTTGACGGCAAGGGCGCGGCCGGTGTCGATGCCAATGCGCACCTTAGCTGCTGGGATATGTTCATCATCATCGCCAGTTTCTGCGAGCACATCGATGATAAGCTGGGCCGAGGCGACGGCACGCTGGACACGCTTGGTTTCGGCGTTGGTCTCGCTGTTGTAGGGCTTGGTGAACAAGGAATGCAACCTCTGACTGTGGAAATCGACGCGCCGGGCGTCGACCCTGTCAAGAATGCGCTTGACGGCTCGGTAGTGTTGGTCCAGAAAGCGCAATGTACGCTTGTGGCATTCAACACCTTCGACATCCGTAATGTTGAGCATGTCGTCTAGGTTGAGGATGTCAGCATACATGTGAACCCCGTCAACGCGGTAGGCCACATTTGTCGGGATCTGTTCCAAAGACATGTCACGGGAGTAGTCTTTGATGATGACATCCTTTACATCAGCCAGCTTCTTGTCGATGTGTTCGGCAGCACGGTCATGATTCCAATTCTTACTCACTAACTTCTCCTTCTAGAGGTGGCAAGCGGCCTTCTAAGGATCAAGCGCGAGCCATGGGCGAATATAGGCGGCCTCTAAACTACGCACAAATTGCCACATATATTGCCGGGGAAAAAAGCCTACTGATTCTAGTTTGTTGAAACAACGAACTCTATTAGCACTCTTTTGCACCGAGTGCTAAACACTATATGCAGTAGTACACCCCAAGTCAAGACACTACCTATAGTGACAGCGCCCTCAACCCGGAACTGTTTGCACACGAATAAAAAAAGCTAATGGTATAGAATTCAGCGTGAGCTATCGCAAAAGAAGTGTGGAGATTACAAGTATGTTTGATAGATTTTCCGGGCCCACAGGAAAGCGGTTGCGCTTTGACGCCTTCCTCAACCAAAAGTTGGTGGGTGGCGATAAGGATCTCGCCGCTGAGCTCGTTGAGATGGCGGAGCTAATCCCGGTCAAGGCCGGCGAGATCATTATTCAACAGGACGGGACCGACAACGACCTGTACTTCATTATCACGGGAGCTTTCGACATTACAGTGAACTCGACCCGTATTCGCCAGCGTGGTCCTGGTGATTCCGTTGGCGAGATGGCTGCAGTTGAACCAATTCAGAAGCGTTCCGCAACGGTCAGTGCCGCGGAGGATTCGATCGTAGGCAAGATCACTGAAGCACAACTGACAGAACTGGCGAGCCACTATCCCGACATCTGGCGCCGCATGGCCAAAGAGCTCTCAAAGAGGCTGATGGAGCGTAATCACTTTGTGAACAGGCGGCGCGACAAAATCCGTGTTTTTGTGATTTCTAGCACTGAAGCGATCCCAGTTGCGCGCCTGCTGCAAGCTGAGTTCGCGCACGATCCTTTCTTGACCGTGCCTTGGAACCAGGGTGTCTTCAGGGTGGCGTCGTACACCCTCGAGGACATAGAGCGTGAGCTAGATCAGTGCGATTTCGCGGTGGCAATTGCAGGCGGTGACGATACTACAAATAGCCGTGGCACCGAATGGCCCGCCCCTCGCGATAACGTAATTTTCGAGCTTGGCCTATTCATGGGGCGCCTCGGCCGCAAGCGCGCGATCCTGATGGAACCGCGCGGCGAAGGAGTCAAGCTCCCGAGCGACCTGGCCGGCGTGACAACAATTCCATACGTTTACGATCCAAAAAGCGACACTGAGGCGAAGTTCGGTCCGGCTGCAACTACGCTGCGGAAACATATCATGAACCTTGGAACGATCTCGTAATGAGCATCGCACGCCACCGATCCTGAAACAGCACAATCGACACAATTGTCCGAACGGTATCGCTCAATCTTGTCTGACTCATACGACTAGCAAACGAGAAGAACGTCCTAGCCGAAATACGGTGTGCTGGTAATCGGAGCACAAGCTGTCTGTTCCTGGCCGAACGTTGGAGGAGGGGGGCGATGAGCGGCAACGAACAGGTCACCAACCGAGTCGATGCTTCGCTTCAGTCTCTTTGTGACGCTGATCATCTTCCGTATGAAGATAGGTATTGGTGGTCGAGATTGAGCTATGTCCCAAGTTATCGCGCACATGCCGAAGATCCATCGCATCAGCCATACTGGACCCGGCGGTATGCCGCACCCAGTGCGCCGATGCATCTTCGATCAGATTGGCTAAACGCTCAAACTCGGAACCTCTCTCGCGAATTCGCGTTGCAGTTCGGGAAAATACTTCCTTGACAATCAAATGCACCGCACTGCGCGTTAGCGGGCGCTGCTTTCCGCCAATAGGAAGGAGGAGGGGAGTGGGCTCGCCAGGAAGAGGGAAGGGGGATAGCTCATTTTCACGACGGTAGCGGGACAACTCCACGATGAGTTCCGCCGTTGCCGGAACCAAACGCGTCTTGTCGCCCTTGCCAGTGATTTCCAGCCACCACCGTTCTTCACCTTCAGAGTCACGTCGGCAGAAGAATGCCCCCATGGTGTTTTCAATGACCTCGGAAATGCGCAGACCACAGATGTAGAGCAAGGAAAACAGCCAGCGGACGCGATAAAAATGTTCGCGCTCCCGGTCGGTTTCGCGCGGCATGGTTTCAATGGTCGTTTTGACTTCGAGCCATAGTTCATCGTCGAGGAATCGAGTAATCCGCGGTTTGGCCTTGCGTTGCCGCTGACGTGATAACGACAACGGATTACCGGCCAGATAGCCGGCATTCACCAGCCAGGAAAACATCGTGTTCAGGATGATGATCGCCTGCCGCTGGCTGGTTGGGGCGAGGGGGCCAGCGAACGGGCGCCACTCCGGATCAAACCGCGACCATTTTCGTCCCGCTTTCATCACCCAACGCTCTGCCGGTTGCGGATCAGCCAAAAAGCGCTGATAGACCAACAAGTCCTCATGGGTCAGGGAAGACAACGGCTTTCCGAGTTCCAGGGTAGCCCAGAGCAACAGTCGTTCGGATTCCTTGCGATAGCTATCAAACGTGGTGCGGGTATCGAGAAATCGAGCCAGCCAGGCTTTCAGGGCGTCGATGTCAGTTTGCGCGGCGATCTGGGCATGACCGAGCAACGAACGATTAGTACCAGTCCGTCCATCGAGGTGATCGGGCAAGCGGACTAACTCGAGTGGCGCAATGGCTGTAACGGGGATCAAATCGCTCATTTTTTGGCTTCGCAGGTCTGGCTACTTTGCCGTAATTGTAGCGCCGACATAATTCGACAGTATAGTCGTAATGTCAAATTTTAATCACAAATAGTCATATAAACTACGTTATACGTTGTATTATTTTTTTCCACCAAATCAGCAACTGACGCACAGATGACCACCGAAGCGCAAATTCAAGCCGATATCGACAATCTTCGCGATCGATTTCAAGATACACCGGCGTTGTACCGGGAAACATGTGCCTTGCTGTTCTTTAGATACGGCATCACACCTACGGCGAATAAGCTCTATCAATACGTACGAAAAGGGAGCATGTCAGCTCCGGCGGAAGCATTGTCCAAATTTTGGGATGAGCTGCGAGACAAGAGTCGGGTCCGCGTAGAGCGGGCTGATCTACCCGAAGAGGTTAAAGCTGCGGCAGGCGAACTGGTGGCAAAGCTTTGGGCCGAAGCACAAACTGCATCGGAAATGGGTTTTGCTGAGGCAAAGAGAGAAATCGAAGCATCGGCATCAGCCGCAAATGAGGCTGCTACGGCAGCTAAGCAGGATCTCGAAAAGCTTCAGGTGGAGTTTTCTCGGTCGCAAGCAAAGCTTGCCGAACTGGAAAACGTGCGACAGTCTCTTGCTGGTGAACTTACGGCTGAAAAATCCAGAAACGAAGCCCTCCGACAACAGCTTGAAATGTCTGAAAGGAAGATCGAACAGGTAGAAGCTGCACTTGTTGAAGCCCGAAAGGACTTCGGTAAGGAGCTGGAAAAAACGCGACTTGGATTACAAAAATCCGAAGAACGATGTGAAGCCAATGAAAAGCGCGCGTTGCTTGAAATCGATCATGAGAGAACAATCGGCCTGCGTTTGCAGAAAGAGCTCAAGGCAAGCCAAGACCAACTGCAGGGAATTCACGAAAAGCACGCTCGCGAAATTGCCTTACTGCAATCAGAATTGGGCGACATTAAGCTCAAACTCGGATCCTCGGAAGGCATTCTCCAGGAAATGCGAAGCCGAAATCTTCGCCTGGAAGAGCAACTACAAGCAGCTCGATCATCAGCCGAGGTTGCTAGAACTCAAGAAATAGTTGCAAAGAAGGAACTAGACCTTGCCCGAGCGGAAATCAGCGCGCTTCGCGCAAATATTCTGAATCTCGAAACAACTAACGAACAATAGGAGCAAGTCTGATCTAATCTTATCCCCTGCGCCTAAGAGACTGCTTTGCGGCAGGGGGATAGCTTGCGTATCCTCCTCATCCTACCGAGGGGGTTAGTTTGAGGTCGAAGGGGCAAAATTGAGGCCTCGAAATTGATCACCCCAGGGGGCCCCGACTAGGAGTGCCAAATCAAGGTAAATGTATCAGCTCGTCGCAGAAATTATCTTTTGGGAAGTAAATTTATCCCAGCAGATGCAGACTGCACAAACATTAGGCATGTGTGAGCTTAAGGAACTTCGTCCCATGGATTTACTTTGATGCACTGATCTGAACTGATCCTCTTTTTTATTTCCGCACATTATTTTACATAATACAAATTATGCGTGTATTTCGTGGGTAAAAAACCGGCGATTGGGTCGCCGGCATTTTGTTCAGATCAAGATTGCCGCCCGGGCATTATTGAACGTGGATGGTCACGCTGCGCGATGATGTACCACCGGCTGCACGTAGCAAATCGCCAATATCCGAGTTGCCGGTTTTGTTGGCGATGTCCAATGCAGTTTCTCCCGTATCGAGAGTTTTATTGAGATCTGCCTTGCGAGCGATCAGCGCCTTGACGATAGGCATGTGCCCGCCGCGCGCTGCCGCGATTAGCGGCGTCATGCCGTTCTCACTGGCGGCATCGATGTTGGCTCCGGATTTAATTAGAAAATTGACGATGTCGAGATGACCGTTGAACGCTGCGTAAGTCAGTGGCGTCCACCCAGGCGTATTGACGTTTGCCCCGCCAGCAACCAGCAGTTCAACAACTTTTGCATGGCCCCGGAAGGCGGCAAGCCTTAATGCGGTATCGCCGGCCGCATTGCGGGCGTTGGCGTTGGCGCGGGCCTTGAGCAGGGTTTCTACCGTTTCTACGTGACCGTCGCGCGCAGCAAGCATCAATAGGGTGTTGCCATCGATATCCGTCGTGTCGACATAGGCACCTTTGGCCATCAATGCCTTGATTTCGGCGCTATCGCCCATCTTGGCCGCACTGATCAGGTCGTCGTAAGTGGCTGCGGCAACGGATAAGGGGAGGAGAATGGCGACTGCTGCGGTGCACAGCGTTTTTTTGGCAATTTTCATGGGCGTTTGGCGTCCTTGAATAAGGCGTAGAAGTTTTCGGTGGTCGCCTCGGCAAGGTCTTGCAAGGCAATGCCGCGCAATTTGGCGATTTCCTCGCCGACGTAGTGCACATAGGAAGGTTCGTTCGGTTTGCCGCGATACGGCACCGGTGCCAGATAAGGCGAATCGGTTTCGATCAAGAGGCGGTCGAGCGGGCAGTTTTGGGCCACTTCCTTGACCAGAGCGGCATTCTTGAAAGTAACAATGCCGGACAGCGAGATGTAAAAACCGAGCTCCAGCGCCTTCTGCGCAATCGACCAAGACTCGGTGAAGCAGTGCATGACGCCGCCAACCGCATCGGCCCCCTCCTCCGCAAGGATGCGCAGCGTATCTTCCGCCGACTCCCGGGTGTGCACGACAAGGGGTTTGTTGCAGGCGCGCGCAGCGCGGATATGGGTGCGGAAACGCTCCCGCTGCCATTCCGGCTTGTCCTTCTGCCAGTAGTAATCGAGTCCGGTTTCGCCGATTGCTACAACTTTGGGATGGCTGGCCAGCGCGGTTAGACGTTCAACGTCCGGCTCTTCTGTGTCGGTGTATTCAGGATGGACGCCGACAGTGGCGTAAAGCCGTGCATCAGATTCGGCGATTTCCAGTACCTTGGGAAAGTCTTCAAGATTAACGCCAACGCAGAGCGCAGCGCCAACATCGTTGGTCGCCATACGGGCCAAAACTTCAGGAAGATGGTCAGCTAGGCCGGAAAAGTCCAGATGGCAATGCGAGTCGACCAACATATCGGGTCGATCAGAGCGTATGCGTCGGGCGGGCGGACTGCATCACACCGCCGAGCAGACCTTCGATCTTGCGCCGCGCTTCCTGGCCACTTTCATCGTTGTTGAAATGGACGCCGATACCCTGGGCGCGCCCATTTTGTGCCCCGGCCGGGGTGATCCAGACGACCGTACCGGCGATCGGTAATTTGGCCGGATCGTCCATCAGCGATAGCAGCATGAACACTTCATCGCCGATGCAGTAATGACGTGTCGTCGGGATGAATACGCCGCCGCCGCGCAAATGCGGCATGAAAGCCGCGTACAGAGCGGATTTCGAATTGATGTTCAGCGAGAGAACACTGGGACGCTGTGGCGCGGGTTTGGCTTCACTCATTGGCGATCAATTGGCGAACAGGCCTCGGTAATCGAGAAACAGCCCCTCCAGAAACAAGCGGGCATTCAAGGGTTGCTCCGCTTCCTGGCGACGGGAAATCAGTGCCCGATACGAATGAATCAGGCGTACGGGCGGAATCATAGCAGCCAGTTGGCCGATTGTGCCCTGTTGCGGTAGAAAATATCGAATCGGCATGCCATTGCGCGAGAGCGTCAGGTCGACCACCCATTTTTGCAATGCCTCGACGATTTGCTTGAGGAGCAACTTTCCCTTGCTGTCCTTGATCAGCTTTTCAAGTTCGGCAGCTGCGCTCAGCGGGTCGGATTTCTTGCCGTTGGCGAGTTTTGTTACCAGAACCTCCAGCCAGGCGCCCTGCCCGGATCCGGCCAACTCGAGCGCCTGCCCAGGGGCACCGCCGGCCAAAGCGAGCCAGCGTTCGGCATCCTTGACACCTTCGGCCTGCAGGGCAGCGATGGCCTTGGCTTCGGAAGGGATCGGAACGGGAACGACCTGGCAGCGGCTGCGGATTGTCGGTAGCAGCCGAAATGGTTCGTTCGAAACCAATAAAAACAATGTACTTGGCAGTGGTTCTTCAAGTGTTTTAAGAAGTGAATTCGCCGTACTGCGGTTCATCGCTTCTGCCGGATTGACGATGACGATGCGCAATCCGCCGCGGTGGGTGCCGACGCTCAAAAAGTCGTCGAGGCCGCGCACCTGGTCGATGGTGATCTGTTGGCTTGCTTTCTTCTTGCCTTCTTCGCCGCCCTCTTCCTCGCACAGTGCATCCGGCTGTAGCAGGCGGAAATCGGGGTGGTTGCCTTGCGATAGCCAATTACATGCCAGGCAGGAGCCGCAGGCCAAGCCGTCCAAGGTGGGTGATTCACACAGCAAGCTGGCGGCAAATAACTCGGCGAGGGCGAATTTCCCTAGACCTTTTTGGCCGCTCAGCAGCAAGGCATGTGGCAGGCGTTCACGCCGCGCCTGCAGGCTGGCCCAGACCTTCTTGTGAAGATCAATGATATTCATAAACAACGATTTGAAACAACTTGTTCAAGTGTTTTGCGAACACTTTCGATGCTGTTGTTGGCATCGATCACCTGGATACGCCCCGGGTTGGATTGGGCGCGCTCAAGGTAGGCCTGGCGTACACGGTCGTGGAAATCGACACGTTCCTGTTCGAACTTGTCGAGCTTGCGGTTCGCCAGGACGATGCGCTCGCGCGCCACGTCGAGCGGCAGATCGAAAAGGAGGGTCAGGTCCGGTTGCACATGCTCATGCACCCAGTGTTCCAGCGCCTGGAATTTGCCGCGATCGAGGCCGCGCCCGCCACCTTGGTAGGCGTAGGTCGCGTCGCTGAAACGGTCGCAAACCACCCATTCGCCGCGTTGCAGCGCCGGCTCGATCAGCTTGGCCAGATGCTCGCGACGGGCGGCGAACATCAGCAGCGTTTCAGTTTCGAGATGCATCGGTTCGCTGAGCAGCAGGGCGCGGAGCTTTTCTCCAAGTTCGGTGCCGCCCGGCTCGCGGGTCACATGGACAACTTTGCCTTGTCCGCGCAGCCATTCGGCCAGCCATTCGACGTGGCTGCTCTTCCCTGCCCCGTCGATTCCCTCGAAAGTGATGAACTTGCCTTTCACTTGGCTCCCCTCTGATAGCGATTGACCGCCATGTTGTGTTCGTCCAGCGTTTTGGAAAAGTGGCTGCTGCCGTCGCCCCGCGCGACGAAGTAAAGTGCCTCGCTGACGGCTGGATGCAGCGCTGCGCGCAAGGATGCCTGGCCGGGCATAGCGATGGGTGATGGCGGCAGGCCGGCGCGCGTGTAGGTATTGTAAGCTGTGTCGGCCAGCAGGTCGCGTCGGCGCAGATTACCGTCGAAGGCCTCGGCCATGCCGTAGATCACGGTGGGATCCGTCTGCAACAGCATGCCGCGCCGCAGTCGATTGACGAAGACTGCAGCAATCATCGGGCGATCGCTTTCACGCCCGGTTTCTTTCTCGACGATGGAGGCCATCACCAAGGCCTCGTAGGGCGTCTTGTAAGGCAACCCGGCTTCTCGCTGAGCCCACTCGGCGGCCAGGCGCTTGTCCATGGCGCGCACAGCGCGGGCAACGAGGTCGAGATCGCTCGACTGCTTGTCGAACAGATAGGTGTCGGGGAAGAGCAGCCCATCCAGTCGGGGCGTCGCCAGGCCGATGCGCTCAGCGATCTGCTGTTCGGTCAGGCCGCGGGTTTCGTGACGTAAATCGGGATGGGCATCCATACGCGCCCGCCATTGCCGGAAGGTCCATCCTTCAACCAGTATCATTTCCCCTTGCGTCACCTTGCCGCGGATCAGCTTGTCGAGCAGTTGCAGCGGAGTCACGCCAGTCGTTACCGAATAGCTGCCGGCCTTGATCCCGGTATCTGCCCGAAAGGCTCGCGCCAACAGGGCAAGCAGGTTGGTATCGACCACTATGCCCGCCTCGCGCATCTGGCTGGCGGCAGAGCGCAAGCTGCTACCGGCATTCACCCGAAAATCGAGCGGCGAATCGCGTAATTCCAGCGGTTGATTGGCCCACCACCATAGTCCGCCGGCGGCCAGGCAAACGAGGAAAGACAGGGCCAGAAAAAGCTTGAAAAAGAAGCGCACGGGAACTCAAGGGCGAAGATAGGGTCTGGCCCGTGGAACGAGCCCGAAGAACGGGCACTATAATAGCGCAAACACTGACAGGAGCTCTCATGAACCCCAACTGGCGCAGCTTTCTGGAATCGGCCGAAGGTGTCTTCGCCGCCGACTCTACCGACTTACTCCACTTTGGCGATGCCAACGGCGAACTGGCAGCCGCCGGCAAGCAGACCGTTCTGGTGCCACTGACGCATCTCGGTTTGCTCTCCGCTAGCGGCGAAGATGTGAAATCCTTCCTGCACAGCCAATTCACCAGCGACATCAACCATCTAGCCGCCGATCAGGCGCAACATGCCGGCTGGTGCTCGGCCAAGGGGCGGATGCAGGCCAGCTTCCTGGTCTGGCATGACGGTGCCGACTATCGCCTGTTGCTCGCGGCCGATCTGCAGGATGCAACGCAGAAACGCCTGCAGATGTTCGTGCTGCGTGCCAAGGTCAAGCTGGCCGCGTTGACCGATCAGTCCGTTCTGCTCGGCGTGGCTGGCGAGCAAGCCGTCGAAGCGCTGAACGATGCCGGCCTGCCGGTTCCCGCCGGTACGATGAATGTCGCGCAGGCCAACGGTGTCACCGTGCTTCGCCTTGACGACAAGCGCTACATCGTGATCGCGCCCGATGCCGCCAATGCGGCGCTCTGGCAAAAGCTCAGCATCAAGGCCAAGCCGGCCGGCGTGCCGGTCTGGCGCTGGCTCGATATCCAGGCAGCTTTCCCGCTTGTCACCCTGGCCACCAAGGAAGAGTTCGTGCCGCAGATGGCGGATTTCGAGAAAATCGGCGGTGTCAGCTTCCACAAGGGCTGTTACCCAGGCCAGGAGGTGGTGGCGCGCACGCAATATCTCGGCAAGGTCAAACGCCACCTCTTCCGCGTCAGCAGCGAAGTTCCGTTGCAGGCAGGCGACGATCTGTTGTCCCCGGATAATCCGGATCAGGCCAGCGGCAAGGTCATGACTGCAGCGCCATCACCCAAAGGCGGTTACGAGGGCTTGGCCGTCATCCAGTCCAATTTCGCCGAAAACGTCTGCCTGGGGTCGCGCGACGGCCACCGCATCCAGACTGCTGCGGTGCACCCGTAAAAACGGCCAAAAATGTGTCTGATCGTCGTCGGCTGGCGGGTTCATCCTGACTATCCGCTGGTTGTCGCCGCCAACCGCGACGAGTTCCATGCCCGACCGAGCGCCGTTGCAGGCTATTGGCCGGATGCTGCGGAGATTATTGGCGGGCGGGATCTCGAGGCAGGCGGTACCTGGCTGGGCCTGACCGTCACCGGGCGCTTCGCCGCGATCACCAACGTGCGCGAGCCGGGGATGGCCAAGGGTTCTGTCTCGCGTGGTGCATTGACCAGTGAATTTCTTCGCTCAGACGCCTCCGCCATCGAGTACGCCAGGAAAATCGATGGCGCGCTCTATTCCGGCTTCAACCTGCTGCTGTCCGATGGCGAGACGCTCACCTATGCTTCGAATCGCGATGGAGCAGCACGGACGCTGGCGCCGGGTGTCTATGGCTTGTCGAATCATTTGCTCGATACGCCTTGGCCCAAGCTGATTCAGGCGCGCCAGGCATTTAACAACGCCATGCAGTGCCTGCCTGATGATGCGGCCTTTTTTGACTTGCTGGCTGACCGTAGCTTGGCTCCCGATGAGTTGCTGCCAAAGACCGGCATCTCGCTGGATTGGGAACGGCTCCTGTCGGCGGTATTCGTCCAATCCGATACCTATGGCACGCGTTGTTCGACGCTGGCGTGGGTAAGCAAGGCAGGCGGTGTGCGGCTGCATGAGCGCAGTTTTTCGCCGGATGGCCGCCCGACTCAGTCTTCGCTGATCAGCACTTCCGAATAGCAGGGAATCCGCTCGAACAACTCGACGATGTCGGCGTTGTGCATGCGGATGCAACCGTGCGAGCCCGGCTTGCCCATCTCGGCGTTCTCCGGGCTGCCGTGGATATAGACGTAGCGGCGCATGGTGTCGCGTTCGCCCAGGCGATTGAAACCCGGTTCGCAACCGGAAAGCCACAGGATGCGGGTGAGAATCCAGTCGCGCCCTGGATGTTGCTCGGCCAATTCGGGCGTCCACAACTCGCCGGTCGGCCGACGGCGGACGAAAACGGTGTTTTCCGGCTGCCCTGCCCCGATCTTGGCGCGAATGATGTGATGTCCGCGCGGCGTCTGGTAGCTGCCGGAAATCTCCCCGACCCCGGCTTTGGCCGTCGAGATCGGATATTCCTTAATCAATAACCCGGCATCATCCACCAGCGACATGCTTTGCCGAGCGACTGAAACGAGCAGTTTCATAGGGCTTTACGTCGACGGGCGGCAAAGAAGGCCGAAAGCAAGGTACTGCACTCTTCGGCCAATACTCCGCCCTCCACCGTTGCGTGGTGATTCAATCGTTCGACACCGAACAGATCGACGACACTGCCATGCACCCCGGTCTTGGGATCGCGTGCGCCATAGATCACGCGGCTGATGCGCGCATGCATGATGGCACCCGCACACATGGCGCAGGGTTCCAGTGTCACGAACAGCTCGCAGCCAGGCAAACGGTAGTTGCCCAGGTTGCGCGCCGCATCGCGCAAAGCGGCAATTTCGGCATGTGCTGTCGGGTCACTCTCGCCGATTGGCGAGTTGAAGCCACGCCCAACGATCTGGCCATCCTTGACCACGACCGCACCGACAGGCACCTCACCGAGGCACTCGGCAGCATGCGCCAGCGAAATCGCTTCGCGCATGAAAAACTCGTCGCCGAGACCGATTGTTGGCTCGGCGACTTCAACTTCGAAAAAGGGCTCGAAGTCTTCGCTCATTCCCATTCTATTGTAAACAAGACATTTTTATCTTTTATATTCAATGGCTTATTTTCCTGCTAATTGGTAATACCATGAAAAATACCATGCTCAGAAAAGGCTTAACAATATTTTGAAAAATTGCCTACTGAGCGCTGCCGCACAGCTCCATAGGCCGCTTTCCTGGCTTTGCTTCCAGATGTATGCTCTTCTGCTCCTGCAGCTAATGGATCACCGCAAACAGGTTACTCGCCTGGGGATTCCCTTTCGACCCGAGCATCCGTATGAGACTCATGCTCGATTATTATTATTATAGAAGCCCCCATGAATAAATCGCTCATCATTTTCGGCATCGTCAACATAACCTCGGACAGTTTCTCCGATGGAGGCCGGTATCTGGCGCCAGACGCAGCCATTGCGCAGGCGCGTAAGCTGATGGCCGAGGGGGCAGATGTGATCGACCTCGGTCCGGCATCCAGCAATCCCGACGCCGCGCCTGTTTCGTCCGACACAGAAATCGCGCGTATCGCGCCGGTGCTGGACGCGCTCAAGGCAGATGGCATTCCCGTCTCGCTCGACAGTTATCAACCCGCGACGCAAGCCTATGCCTTGTCGCGTGGTGTGGCCTATCTCAATGATATTCGCGGTTTTCCAGACGCTGCGTTCTATCCGCAATTGGCGAAATCATCTGCCAAACTCGTCGTTATGCATTCGGTGCAAGACGGGCAGGCAGATCGGCGCGAGGCACCCGCTGGCGACATCATGGATCACATTGCGGCGTTCTTTGACGCGCGCATCGCGGCGCTGACGGGTGCCGGTATCAAACGCAACCGCCTTGTCCTTGATCCCGGCATGGGGTTTTTTCTGGGGGCTGCTCCCGAAACCTCGCTCTCGGTGCTGGCGCGGTTCGATGAATTGCGGCTGCGCTTCGATTTGCCGGTGCTTCTGTCTGTTTCGCGCAAATCCTTTCTGCGCGCGCTCACAGGCCGTGGTCCGGGGGATGTCGGGGCCGCGACACTCGCTGCAGAGCTTGCCGCCGCCGCAGGTGGAGCTGACTTCATCCGCACACACGAGCCGCGCCCCTTGCGCGACGGGCTGGCGGTATTGGCGGCGCTGAAAGAAACCGCAAGAATTCGTTAACTGCACATTCGGGATATTTCTCTATATTCGCGGTTCAGCAGGCATGTCCCCTTTGAGGGCGACCCGACGACAGGATAATCGACCTTATGGTGCGCAAATATTTCGGCACAGACGGTATTCGTGGCAAAGCCAACGAAGGCGCGATGACGGCGGAAACCGCCTTGCGCGTCGGCATGGCGGCTGGCCGTGTCTTTCGTCGCGGTGACCACCGCCATCGTGTCGTGATCGGCAAGGATACGCGCCTGTCGGGCTATATGCTTGAACCCGCGCTCACAGCCGGTTTCACCTCGATGGGCATGGACGTATTCCTTTTTGGCCCGCTGCCGACAACGTATAGGAAGAATAAACGCCCTTTTCACCCAAGTCCAACAGCTTTGGACCGCAGTTGACTCTTTCGACACCCCTGCGATGCAACCCAATCCGGCTGACGGGGAGCCAGCAACGCTGAAAATTTACCCTCCTCTTTCCCACTAGCGGCTCCTTTTCCGACAACCAGCACGGCGGATCCCTGCCGCGGCGCTGTGAACGCAGCATTTTGATTGGTATCGTTGGCCTTCAGGCTCGTCAGTCAAACAGACCCAGGAGCAGCTCAGCCGGTGGCGCCCGGCTTTCGGGTAACGCCCTGGTCCCGCTGGTTTCGGCTTTGTGCTTCAGGTGATCAAGGATCTGCTTGATCACTATAGGGTCTTCAATGCAGGCGATGACTTTCATGGCGCCGCCGCAGCCGCTGCAGGTCTCGATGTCGATATTGAAAACACGCTTGAGCCGTTGCGCCCATGTCATCGACGCTCGCCGTTGTGCTGGTGTTGCCGGTTCATCAGCCACCCTGACCTTGTTGCCCCTGCCCCGTTTTGCCGGCGTGACCAACGCCCGGTGCCGACTGTTGGGTGCGAACACCCCGTGGAAGCGGGTTAGGTTGACTCTGGGCTTCGGTACCAGGGCGGCCAGCCTTGCAATGAAATCCAATGGTTCGAAAATGACGTGCGTGGTGCCGTCCCGGTACGGCGTCTTGAGCTGGTAGCGCACGTTGCCGCCTCGTGTTAACGACAGCCGCTTCTCGGATACCGCCGGGCGGCTGATGTACCGGCACAGCCGTTCGAGCTTCTTGCGTTCATCGGCCCTGGCCGCCACGCCGGCGTGCAGGCTGGACCCGGCTACCTTGCCAATCCCGTCACCGAACGGATCACCACTGGTCGGCAGAGTTTGCAAAGTGAACACCTTTCGCCCCGCCTGTGAACCGACAGCGATACGGTAAGTGATCGAGTGCCCCAGCAGGGGTGTCATCGGGTCGTCATCCACCGCATCCGAGGCCAGATAGCTGTTTTCGACATCCCGTTCCAGCAGGCCTTGCCGTTCCAGATAGCGACCCACCCGGTGGGCGATGGTGTGCGTCAGCTGGGTGAGCTCTGGGCTGGTCGGCGCCTTGACCCAGCGGAAACGCGCTGAGCCGTGGGATTGCTCGACATACACACCGTCGAGAAACAGCATGTGGAAGTGAACATTCAGATTGAGCGCCGATCCAAAACGCTGGATCAGGGTGACCGCGCCCGTCTTGGCCACTTGGTGGGTATGGCCCGCTTTCTTGACCAGGTGCGTGGCAATGACGCGGTAAACGATGCCCAGCACCCACCCCATGATCTCGGGCCGGCTGGCAAACAGGAAACGCAGCTGAAACGGGAAGCTCAACACCCACTGACGCATGGGTTGTTCAGGCAGTACTTCATCAACCAGCAAGGCGGCACTTTCGGCCATCCGCCGCGCCCCACAGCTCGGGCAGAAACCGCGACGCTTACAGCTGAAAGCGACCAGGTGCTCGGCGTGGCAAGACTCGCAGCGAACCCGTAGAAAGCCATGCTCCAGCCGCCCGCATTGGAGAAATTCTTCAAATTCCCGTTGCACATAGCCCGGCAATTCCTTTCCCTGCTCTGCCATAAGCGCAGCGAATGCCGGGTAATACTCGTCAACGATCTGATAGAGAAGGGTTTGCTCGGGTCGGTGGCTCTGGTAACGACCAGTATCCCGATCCCGGCTGGCCGTCCTGGCCGCCACATGAGGCATGTTCCGCGTCCTTGCAATACTGTGTTTACATACAGTCTATCGCTTAGCGGAAAGTTCTTTTACCCTCAGCCGAAATGCCTGCCGTTGCTAGACATTGCCAGCCAGTGCCCGTCACTCCCACTCGATTGTAAACAAGCACACAAAACCCTTTAGTGACAACAATTTGCAAGAACTATCAGGCTCAGTGCCATGAAAAATACCATGACCAGATCATGAGGTTGAACACGGCTTGCGCCGGCAGCGTTCACGCTCCTGGTCGGCGATCTCGCCCGGCTGCAATGCTAGCTCAGCATCGGTCATGCGCTCCAGCACGTCGCGTAGGCGGATGGTGCAAGGAATGGGCGGCAGCTCGAACTCATAGCCGCCGGCGATCATTTCGGCCGCAATCTCCTCGGTGATGAAAAACGGCTCGTCGTCTTGGTTCGGCTTCTTCATGCCCTTTCCTCCTGGCGCTCATCCTGGCCGACAGCGGCCAGGGCATCGGCTTCCGTCAATGCGTCCTCCACGAACGCGCCGTGCTGCTTCGCTTCGGCCTGGCTGACCTCGGCCCATATCCGTTTCACCTGGGCCGCACTGTACCCGGCCAGCTCGGCGGTCTTGTTGATGCTGTAGCCGGACTTGCGCAGCGCGACAACTTGGGCGCGGCGCTTCGGATCAGCACGGCGGCCCTTGTACCGCCCGGCCTGGCGGGCCAACTCAATGCCTTGGCGCTGGCGTTCGCGCCTGTCCTCGTAGTCGTCGCGGGCCATCTGCAAGGCCAGGCGAAAAAGCATGATCTGCACGGCTTCCAGCACGATCTTGGCGACGCCCTGGGCCTCGGCCGCCAGGTCGGATAGATCGACCACGCCAGGGACGGCCAGGCGTGCGCCTTTGGCCTGTATCGAGGCCACCAGGCGCTCGGCCTCGGGCAAAGGTAGGCGGCTGATGCGGTCGATCTTCTCGGCAATGACCACCTCGCCGGGCTGTAGGTCGCCGATCATGCGCAGCAGCTCAGGCCGGTCGGCGCGTGCGCCGGATGCCTTCTCACGGTAGATGCCGGCGACGTAGTAGCCGGCGGCCTTCGCGGCCGTAGTGATCGCCTCTTGGCGTTCCAAGTCCTGCGCGTCGGTGCTGACGCGCAGATAGACCCGCGCCACCATCGGCGCGGCTACTGGCTTCGTCCTGCGCATACTTGCGGGCTCCTTTGGGCATACTCAAATGCACCCATCTTAAACTGGCAGGCCAATTTATCACATATCGATCTAAATGCGCCTAGCTCATTTTTACAGCTTAAATGAGCTATTGAGCACACTCCATATTTCGACTATTATTGAAACATGGAAACGATAAATGCTGTAGCCGCCCTGGCGGCCATCGCTCAAGAATCGCGCCTCGCGGTGTTCCGGCTTCTCGTCCAGGCCGGCCCCGCCGGCATGGCCGCCGGAAAAATCAGCGAAGCGGCCGGCATCCCGCCGTCTTCGCTATCCTTCCACCTGAAAGAGCTGGCACACGCCGGCATGGTCACGTCGCGGCAAGAAGGCCGATTTGTGATCTACGAGGCGAACTTTTCGACGGCCACTAACCTGGTGGCCTTTCTCACGGAAAACTGCTGCGGCGGCCAGGTGTGCAACCTGTCTTGCACCACGGAAGCCGGGAAGGTGTTGGCATGAGACTTCGCCATCTTTCCGACCCCGATTCTTTGCCCGCTTTGGACAAATCCTTTGCCATCGAGCGCCCGGCGCTCGGGCTGGCACCCGACGCCCCGCCGGTGCGTATCCTGCTGCTGTATGGCTCGCTGCGCGCCCGCTCGTTCTCACGGCTGGCCGTCGAGGAAGCGGCCCGGCTGCTGCAATTCTTTGGCGCAGAAACACGCATCTTCGACCCGTCCGATTTGCCGTTGCCCGATCAAGTGCAAAGCGACGATCACCCGGCCGTCAAGGAGCTGCGCGCCCTGTCCGAGTGGTCAGAGGGACAAGTCTGGTGCAGCCCGGAACGCCACGGTCAGATTACCAGTGTCATGAAGGCGCAGATTGACCATCTGCCGCTTGAAATGGCCGGCATCCGGCCGACCCAAGGCCGCACCCTGGCCGTGATGCAGGTATCCGGCGGCTCGCAGAGCTTCAACGCCGTGAACACCTTGCGTCTGCTCGGCCGCTGGATGCGAATGTTCACCATTCCGAACCAGTCGAGTATCGCCAAAGCGTTCCAAGAGTTCGACGCGGCGGGCCGCATGAAGCCCTCGCCGTACTACGACCGAATAGCCGATGTGATGGAAGAACTGGTGCGCTTCACGGCGCTGGTACGGCCGCACCGTGAAGCACTGACAGACCGCTATTCCGAACGGAAAGCGGCCGGCCACGTCATCGACGAGGCCACCGATCTTTCATCCATCGCCATTGCTCCCCAGCCACTACCAGAAAGCGAAACATCATGACCGAAAGAATCTATAACGTCCTCATCCTCTGCACCGGCAATTCGGCGCGCAGCATCATGGCCGAAGCTCTCATCAACACGATGGGGCAAGGGCGCTTCCGCGCCTACAGCGCCGGCAGTCACCCAACCGGCAAGGTCAATCCCTTCGCCGTCGAAAAGGTGGAGTCGGTGAATTACCCGACCGAGAATCTGCGCAGCAAGAGCTGGGACGAGTACGCCACGCCCGACGCACCGAAGATGGACTTCATCATCACCGTCTGCGACAACGCCGCCGGCGAAATGTGTCCGGTGTGGCCTGGTCAGCCGATCTCGGCGCATTGGGGATTTGAAGACCCGGCCGCCGTCGAAGGCACTGACGCCGAGAAGCGCCGGGCCTTCGAACAAACCTTCCGGCACATGATGAACCGCGTCCGCCTGTTCGTGAATCTGCCTCTCAAAATGCTTGACCAGACGGCCATCAAGCGCGAGCTGGCGAACATCGGCAAGACCGAGCAGGAAGCATGAGCGCCGGCGCACAGGCCATCGCCGCGAAGCCGCGCCAGGCCCCGATGAGCGGCTTCGAGCGTTACCTGACGCTGTGGGTGGCCCTGTGCATCGTCGCCGGTGTTGCGCTCGGCCAGGGCCTTCCTGACGTGTTCCAGGCCATAGGCCGCATGGAAGTGGCCCAGGTCAATTTGCCGGTGGGCCTGCTGATTTGGGTAATGATCGTCCCGATGCTGGTCAAGATCGACTTCGGGGCGCTGCACCAGGTCAAAGAGCATTGGCGCGGCATCGGCGTCACGCTGTTCGTGAATTGGGCCGTCAAGCCATTCTCGATGGCCCTGCTGGGGTGGCTGTTCATCCGACAAGTGTTCGCTCCGTTCCTGCCGGCCGATCAACTGGACAGCTACATCGCGGGCTTGATCTTGCTGGCCGCCGCGCCCTGCACGGCAATGGTGTTCGTGTGGAGCCGCCTTACCAACGGCGACCCGCTTTTCACGCTCTCGCAAGTGGCTCTGAACGACGCCATCATGATCGTGGCCTTCGCGCCCATCGTCGGCCTGCTGCTGGGCATGTCCTCGATCTCGGTGCCTTGGGACACGCTGCTGATTTCGGTCGTGCTCTACATCATCGTGCCGGTGATCCTGGCGCAGCTCTTGCGGCGGCATCTGCTCAAGCAAGGACAGGCCGCCTTTGAACGGGCCATGCAGAAGATCGGGCCGTGGTCGATGGCCGCGCTGCTGCTGACGTTGGTTCTACTGTTCGCCTTCCAGGGCGAGGCCATCATCCGGCAGCCGTTAGTGATCGCCATGCTAGCCGTGCCGATCTTGATTCAAGTGTTCTTCAATTCCGGGTTAGCCTACTGGCTGAACAAGCGGGCGGGGGAAAAGCACTCTGTCGCCTGTCCTTCGGCCCTGATCGGTGCCAGCAACTTCTTCGAGCTGGCCGTGGCGGCCGCCATCAGCTTGTTCGGTCTGCACTCCGGCGCTGCATTGGCAACCGTGGTCGGCGTCCTGGTCGAAGTGCCGGTGATGCTGCTGGTCGTGCGCGTGGTGAATCGCTCGAAGAGCTGGTACGAACGAGGTTGAACATGAGTAGGAAAAAACTGAGGAAATGATTGCAGATTGCCGCGCCGGCCGCTTCCTGGCGCATTCGATCACTGACCTGGAACACCTAGTATCCATGCTTGCTGAGGTCGCCCGATGACAGACCCAAAGAACCTAGAGAACAGGCTGCATGAGAAGGCCGACCCGGCCCGCGCCGTTTCCACTGGTCGGGTGCGCTACACACTGGCCGAACTACTGGCCGACGCGGAAGCATCCGGGGCTTACCCGCTGCCGCCGGAGGAACGCGAATGGATGGATGCGCCGTCTGTGGGTCGGGAATGGCCAAACAGTGAAGATTGAAAAAGGCGGCCAGTTCGAGTGGCCGCCCTTTCGTCATTAGCTGCACGCTTGGCGCAAGGCGTTCATTGCTTCTTGAAAATCAGCCTGTGTCGCCCGGCCCGTTTCAGCTTGGTAGTACACCACCATAAAAGCATTAGCGACGGCTTCGGCCAATGGCCCAAGGCTCCGCGCTTCCGCTTGGTTGATGTACTCCAAAGAAGAAAGAATAGCCGCTGCTTGATGCACTGCTTGCCCTGGTTCGATAATATGTTGTGTTGTCATAATTCACCTCTCCAGTAGGTGTTGATTGAAAGTGCCGGGCTGGTTGTGGCCAGCCCGGTGCGCCTACAGGTACAGCCCCGCCGCCTCCGCGAATGCTGACCGCTCATTCCTGCCGCCATTAACCTCAATACTTATCGGCTTAGTTTCGCTCTCTCTCATAGGGTCTGGCCGTGATACAAAAGCGGCTGTTTCTGTCTCTGCATCGACCTCGGTCGATTGATCACCCAGCGGCGAAATAAATACCTGGCTGACTTCTTCCCTTGGCGCTTCATCCAGGGCCGCCAATGCGGCCATGTATGTTGATGTCGTCATCGTGCTAACTCCTGACTTCGTTACTATCTGGGCCAGAATCGGCGCCCAAGCTATTGCCCTCGAACTGGCCAGATTGGCTTGCTTCTTTCGGCTCCATGCTTTCGCGTATCGAAGCAGCCAGTTTTCCGCCTGTGGTTTCGCTCACTCGCTCCTGGAATCCCTGCTTCACTTGAGAGCCGACACCCTTGGCTAACTCGGAGGCCGTGCCTGTGGCCAGCTTCGCGGCCTTGGCAAAGCCGCCACCGCTTGAGCTACTGCCGCTGTCACCAAAGCCAGCCGCTTGGGCGAATGGGCTACTGCCAGCAGTACCCGCTTCACCACCACCGTTTCCGCCACTGCTGACAACTGACCCCATGCTGGACATGTCACCGCCGGTTTCCATACTCGCTGATGCTTTCTGAAAAGCCGCTTGGAGTGCACTTGCACCTCCGGCTGCACCGGCTGCGGCACCCATAACCGCTTTACCTGCCAGGGCAGCGCCGCCAGTTGCCATACTGGCCGCCGTCACCGCCGCCCCAACTGCCGCACCCGCACCGAAGTTTCCAATTCCACCGGCTGCGCCAATACCACCACCAGACACAAGACCAGAAATCATCGGCGGAACTTTGTTGACCAAGAAAAGCAAGATGACCGATATAACCAACATCACGGCCAGTTCCTGGGATGCCATGTTCTCGCTGATTTGCGTGTAGTAGTGATTGATGAACTCTTTGCCAATCGCAACCAGAAGCACCATTGCCATAAGCTGTGCGGCCAGGCCCAGCACGGTCTTGTAGTAATTGATCGCCATGTCGGAAGTCCAACGACTTCCACCAAAGCCAAGGAAGAACACACCGGCATACAACAGAATCCAGGCTGATGCGAGCAACAGCAACAGGTTGACCGCAATCAACGCCAGGACAAACAAAACAGCCAGGGCCATTAGCTCCATGACCAGAGCAGTTGCCATCTGCCGCCATCCCAGCTCCGAGGTGGCCTGTACTGTGCGGTTGTATAACTCGAAACCAAGATCAAGGATGCTGGAGGGCCCAAGATTGCTATTGGAAAGTCCCCCCGCCTGCGCGCCCAGAGTTTGCAATGACTGAACAATCGTACCGGCGATATTCATGCCCTGGTTCGCATTCGTCAGCAACCACCAGAAAAAGCCGGTGAAGATCGTGAAGCGAACGAACTCCGCGAAGAACTCGCCAATGTCGGCCTTGCGCAAAGCCATCATGCCGAATGTCCAGACCATCGAAATCACAACCAGCGTCCAGAACAAACGCGATGCAGCGGACTCAATAGCTGGCCCCCATGTTGCGGCAGCATCATGAAAACGCTTGAGCACATCATTCATAACACCGCTGCTACTTAGCTCCTGCGCCATTGCAGGTTCAGCCAGCACCATTGTGGCGACCATCATCAAGCCACCTAGAGCAATTTTCTTTCTCATGGCGACCACCTCAATAATCATCTTTAGGGCTGGGCTTGAACTCCCACTGACGCATCTGCTTGGCCTTCTGGAATGCTCTGCATTCCTCGGTAAAGGCCTCTCGGTTCGCTTCGCTGCGCATTTCATTCAGTGCTGCCTGGAACGCATCGGGGGCACACGTCGCCGCATTTGGTTCGGGCATCCTTTCCTGTTCACATCCAGCCAACAACAGCAACGTAGCCGCGGTAGTAAAAAAGATTTTTTTCATCTCACCGCCTCCCTAGTAGTTGTCTGCCGGACTCGGGCGAAACGTCCAGGTACGCATTTGCTCGGCCCTGGCATCACCTCGCGCCTCGGCATCGAGTTCTGCTGCAATCCGGGCTGCCTCCGCGTTGTGTTGGGCGGTCAACATGGTGCGAATCTGCAAGAGCTGATTGGCCTGCTGGCTGGCGAGCTGGTTGGCGTAGCCGATGGCCTGTAGCTGGCCAGTTGCACCCTGGGCCGCGCCTTGCAGCCGCTCCAGGGTACGGGCGTCATCCTTCAAAGCCTTTTGCTGGTCGGCAACGGTCTGGAACAGGGCATCGTTGGCCTTCTTTTGCGACTCTGACGCCAGGCGGCGGTTCTCTTCCATCGCTGCCTTTTCGGCCGGCGTGCATCCGCCGCTGCCGTTGAAGCATGGCGAGCTGCGGTAATAGGCCACGTCCTGAAACTTGGCCAGGTAACGATCCAGGCTGCCTAGCTGGTTCTCGTAATAGGCCAGCGTGTTTTGCGCGGCAATCAGCCGGTTGATCGTAGTCTGCGCCTGATCCCAGATATACGCGGCTGGGGCCATCGTGTTCTGGAGCTGATTTTCGTACTGCTGCAACTGGGTCTGGTACTGCTCAATCTGCTTGAGCGTCTGCGCCACCGACTCGATGGCCGTCATGATGTTCTGGGCCAGGTTGCCGCCGTCGATGACGGGGATACCAGCTTGCACAGGGGCGGTGGTAGTGGTGATAAAGCCGGTTGCGAGTGCAACGGCTAGAGCGGTTTTTTTAGCCGCTAAAATTTTGGACTTCATGGTCGTACTCCGTCGATGAAAAGAAGGCATTGCCTTGACCAAGCGTTGTGCTTGTTCTCGGCAACGTTTCATCGAAGAGCTACGCCACTAGCTGATCGGTATTGCCCTTGGCGCTGAGGCCCGGACTTACAAACGTAAAACTACTCTGTTTTTTTATCGCTTTCGGACAAGCCAACTTCCCGGCCAATCTCTTCAAGCTCTAGCGGCTGTACTGCCGCCGTCAGTATTTCGCGTATTTCCGCGTCGGTGCTCCTATCGTTGAGCGCTGCTCGAACTTTCAACGCACGGTGCACCTCGGCGGGTAAATTCCTGATAAGCACATTTGCCATATCAATACCCTTTTGGTGTACCCGACAACCATGCTATCAAAGATATTAAAAATAGCAAGACCTATACTCTTGCAACCGGCGGTAGCCGATCAGCCCCGCAGGGCAGGATTCCCGTTGAGTGCCCCCGGCGCGAATAAGGGACAGTGAAGATAGATAACCGGCTTGCCGGTTAGCTAACTTCACCCATCCTGCCCGCATTTCACCCACTATTGAAAATCTAGCGCATATCGAACGTAAAGCGTTTTATCGTCAAACAAACACCGATTCTTGGCAACATAACCGTAATCGTCACCAAATCGGCCTGCAATCGACATAGTCGCTTCAAAATCGCTGCTCAATCGGCTTTAAATCGGAACCTAAAATGCCAACAATCGACACAAACCATTCGCCCCGATGGGGCGAGTTGGACGCCAAAAAAGAAGGGCATAACCCGCCCCTCAAGTGTCAATGAACACAAGAAATTTGCCTCCCCTCCCGTCATACCACTAAGGCGACGTATTGATACTTGAGGGGCAACCTTTCCTGATGTTGACACCTTCACGCAGGTTACTGGTTATGGGCGTCCAACACACACGGCTCATTCCTGCTTGGTAATAATAAGAATAATAATCTTCTTATTATTCTTACCGAACGAATGGGCACTGCTTAGCCATTTCACGTTTCGAGCCAAGGTTTCAGTACAGATAACTACAAGTGCACACAGCGGCCCTCCAGCACCGTTAGACGCAGATTCTGCTTCAGCTCATGGAATAAGGGACTCCGGGTTGTTTTCCCCTCTCACAAGGCGTTTCAGCGGCCACTGAAGCCGCCTTCTCTTCTTGGCGTTAAACCATCGGCCTATGGCCGATTGATAAAGCCCGCCAGGGCTTTATTGGCAAGGTCAGAACGCGCCCTCAAGGCGCGAGCTGCACCGCGCATGATGGATTATCTTTAGATAATCTTGGATGGATTTCCCAAACTGCCCGCAAAGCAGCGCACCGTCTGGGTTTTCCAAATTGGGACGGGGAACGTTACGACGGCAGAAGGGGAGCGTTACGACGGTAACAAGGGAACGTTACGACGGTAAACGGGTGCAGTTGCCGTGGGGCCAGGCCTCTTGATCTCCCATTTTCCCTTGGCGTATTCGTTCACTACCCAACCCACGGCGGCAAGTTCGGCCAGTGCCTTCCGGGCAGTCTGACGGCGTTTTTTCATAGCTTCGGCATTGGCTTCATCTGGCCAGACATAGCCGCAAAGCGTGTCCAGTTCCACGCGCCCGGATTTGCCGGGGTCGATCCAGCCGCATAGCCGTTGGTGCATCAGCCGTGCCGGATCAGTCTGTAGCACCCGCACTTCCGCCATGTCGATACGGGCATATGGACGATGCCCCAGGATCGCTTCGGCAATACGCGGATTCAGGGCAACCCATAGCCTGCCGTCCGTCTCGTCAAAAGCATGACTCATCAGGTGGAACGCGGCTTGCCGCCGTCCCTTCGTCACAAGGATGGTGACGTTCGACATGCGCAGCAGGCTGGCTTTGAGCGCCTTGATGTTGTCGCCGCTATCCGTCATGCCCGTTTCTGAGAGCAGTTTGGTCAGGCTCTCACGAACCACCAAGCCGTCTTGCTCAATGGCTTCGAAACGGGGTTCAAGGAATAGCCGTAGCTGTCGCCCCGTCTCACTGGTCGGTTCCGGGGTTAGCAAGATGCCGTTCGGGCCGCCAAGGGCCACGATGCCTTGCAAAAGACGCATATCATCGGCCCCGAGAGGTTCGAATCCGACGAAACGCATGGATTCGTCCTCGCCAAAGGTGTAGGTCACGTCCAGCTTGCAGCGTTTGCGATCGCCACGCTTGAGGCTGCGGAACAGGCCAGGTGCCAAACAGTGCGCGGGATCATGTCGGACGTGGGTCAGGTCATGCTTAGGCTTCTTCACGCTGTCTCCTTTTCACCTTGCACTGCCGCTCCAGTACAGCAGGCTTCAACACGCCGCCGTCGTGCCGTCTAAACCAGAGTTCTTGAAAAGGTGCGCCATAGTTGGCCTTGCTGACGCCAAAGCGGACAAAATACCCACGCTGACAATCATCGACCCCCAGTATCTCGGCCTCGCCTTGCGTCATGCCGGATAGGTACGATTGCCAACGGATGTTATCAACCAGTACGGACGATCCACGACTGGCCTGCTGTTGATCGCCCGACCCCATCATGGCTGCGCTTTTACTCGCGTGGTGCAGAAACACAATGGAGCAGCCTGTATCAGCGGCTATGGCCTCCATGTGCCCAACAACCTGCGCCATCGGCCCGCTAGCGTTCTCCTCCTCAATGTGGAAGCGCCGCAAAGTGTCCAAGATCATCAAGCGACGACCTTCAGCGGCTCGTTTGAGAGCATCGAACCAGCTAGCAGCCATGATGTTTGGGCATTTACCGATCAAGGGTTCAATGAGCAAACCATCAGCCACGGCTTGCCGTTCCGCTGCGCTGAGGTGTGCCCCAAGGGCGTGCAGACGATGGTGAATAGCGGCCGGTGGATCTTCAGCAGGCAGATAGACCACTTGCCCGGTGGGAAACTCGCCTATTTCAAGTAAATCAGGCCCGCCTGCAATCTGTGCAGCCAATTGAAGGGCCAACATGGATTTACCAGCCCCACCAGGCGACACAAGAGCACCAACAGTGCCAGCAACCATATTAGGCAGAACATAATCAATGGGTGGCGGCAATTCCGTGAAAGCCGCCATAAGATCAAGAGCCATATAACTAGCCCTCTATAGGGCCAGGTCGCGCAGCTTGATCACCCGATGATTTACGTGCCTCAATCCACTCTTCGACCTCTGACAAATCCCAGGCGACATTTCTACTGGTTAACGCGATACGGCGTGGAAAATCCCCTCGCTGCTCCAGGTTATAAATTGTTCGTGTCGAAAGCGGGATCATCTCCAGGAGCTTCTTCCTGTTGATGAGGGTCTTTATATTTTGCATGGGTCAATACCTCTCAAATGAATAGTTGCTATTCATCGAGTAGCTGCGCGAAGCAGCTAATCGGTAATTGACCTGCCCGATGCCAATGGCGGCCTTATTTATAAATTCACGGCATCAACTTCAATGCTATCAAAGATAGCAAAAACATCAACCCTTACTGCCTCCCGAAGTCCACTCATCAATCATATCGGCCCAATCCTGCAACATCGCCGCCCGCTGCTCGCGGTACTCAGCCTTGTTGTAGACAGCCCTCACGCCCTTCTGCTCGTGCGCCAGGCACTTCTCGATCCAGTCGGTGTTGTAGCCGGCCTCATGCAACAGCGTGCTGGCTGTGCGCCGCAAATCATGCGGTCCGAACTTGGTAAGTGACTTCCCATCTTTCTGCGCCGCCTTGTAAGTCAGCGTCAGCACCTGGTTAAGTGTGGCAGCGCTCATCGGCGCATCCGAGTCGTACCGTGATGGCAAAACGAAGTCGGAACCACCGGCAAAGGTTTTCATGGCAATGAAAATATCCAGAGCCTGCTGGGACAGAAATACCAGGTGCGGGTTACGGCGTTTCATCCGCTCCTTTGGAATCGTCCACAACGCTTCGCTGAAATTGATCTCGCTCCAGGTCGCATTGGTCAGCTCGCTCTTGCGCACCATCGTCAGCAATAACAGCTTGGCCGCCGCACGGTTTGTTGGGCTTGTGCCCACTCGCTCCATGTACTGGTACATCAGCCCAATTTCTTCTGGCGTCAACGCTCGGTCACGTGGCTCGAATCGAGCGATGCTTGTTGGGCGCACCAGTTCTGCCGGGTTTTCGACCTTCTGCCCACGCTCGATGGCCCAGCGAAATACCTGCAACACGATTTCACGCACATGAACGGCGGTGGCCGGTGCGCCTCGCTCAACAATGGCATCAGCCAGCGCCCGCAAGTCTTCGTGGGTGATCTCCACCAGCTTCTGATTGCTGAATTTCGGCTTCAGCTCACGCTCATAAACCGAGCGGCGCATATCGCGGGTGGAGTCGGCCATCTGGTAGCCACGCAGCCACTTCTCCGCCCAGGCACCGAACGTCTCTGCATCTTTCACCCGCGCCTTGTCTCGGGCTTTCTCCTTGGCCGGCGACTTGCCCGCCGCAACCATCTTCTTGGCGTCACCCAACAGCTCGCGGGCTTCGGCCAGGGTGATGCCACCGACACCATAACGCCCAAAGGTGATGGTCTCCTGCCGACCGTTGATTGAGTAGTTGTAACGGAACGAGATGGAGCCGGCTGGAGTCACTGCCACATAGAGACCTTCCCGGTCATTCACTTTGTAGAGTTTGTCCCTGGGCTTGAGATTGCGCAGCTTGGTATCGGTCAGCATGTACCTTGTCCTTCTTCGTCTCCGATACCATGCTGAAAAAATCTCGAATTTATCGTATTTTTTCTTACGAAACAGTAACTTATAGAATATTAATACCATGAACACACAAAAGAACGCAGCATGGTATCGGCATCAATCATGGCATCGCCAAACCATAATACCAGCTTTAATGCCATGCTCAAACGGTGCTTGGCGCTTCCTCCCGTTGCCAGATCGTGCCAAACACAAACAAAAAAAAGCCCGCAATTACGCGGGCTTAGCGGCATTTCATGCCATCAGGTGCCTGGCTGTGCCAGACGCGGAATCATTCCCACTCGATGGTGGCGGGCGGCTTGCCGGAAACGTCGTACACCACCCGGTTGAGGCCGCGCACTTCGTTGATGATGCGGTTGGAGACCCGGCCGAGCAGTTCGTACGGCAAGTGCGCCCAATGCGCGGTCATGAAGTCGCTGGTGACGACTGCGCGCAGGGCCACGACGTTTTCGTAGGTCCGCCCATCACCCATGACGCCGACGCTCTTGACCGGCAGGAAGACGGCAAAAGCCTGGCTTGTCAGGTCGTACCAACTCTTGCCGACATCCTGCTCGCCGCACAGACCGGCGGCGGCATCGCGCTCGGTCGCGTGCGTGGCGCGCAATTCGTCAATGAAGATCGCATCGGCACGTTGCAGCAGCTTGGCGTAATCCTGCTTCACTTCGCCCAGAATACGCACGCCCAGGCCAGGTCCGGGGAACGGATGGCGATAAACCATCTCGCGCGGCAGGCCGAGGGCAACGCCGAGTTCGCGGACTTCGTCCTTGAACAGCTCGCGCAGCGGCTCCAGCAGCTTCAGGTGCATGTCTTCGGGCAGGCCGCCGACATTGTGGTGGCTCTTGATGGTGTGCGCGCCCTTCTTGCCCTTGCCGGCCGACTCGATCACGTCCGGGTAGATGGTGCCTTGCGCCAGCCATTTGGCGGCAGAGAGTTTCTTGGATTCGGCCTGGAAGACTTCAACGAATTCTTTGCCGATGATCTTGCGCTTCTGTTCCGGGTCGGAAACGCCGGCCAGCTTGCCCATGAAATCGTCGATGGCATCGACGCGGATGACCTTGACGCCCAGATTGCGCGCAAACATGTCCATGACCATGTCGCCTTCGTTCAGGCGCAACAGGCCGTGATCAACAAACACGCAGGTTAGTTGGTCACCAATGGCCTTGTGGATCAAGGCGGCAGCTACCGAGGAATCGACGCCACCGGATAGGCCGAGGATGACTTCTTCGTCACCAACCTGGCGGCAAATGGCATCGACTGCTTCGGCGATGTAATCGCCCATCACCCAATCCGTGCCGCAACCGCAGATGCCGTGCACGAAACGCTCGAGAATGGCGCGGCCTTGCTGGGTGTGGGTGACTTCCGGATGGAACTGGACAGCGTAGAACTTGCGGCCTTCGTCCGCCATAGCCGCAATCGGGCAGGAGGCGGTCGACGCCATCTTGATGAAGCCGGGGGGCAGTTCCATCACGGAATCGCCGTGGCTCATCCAGACCTTGAGCATGCCGTGCCCTTCCGGGCTGTAAAAATCGGCAATGTCGTTCAGCAGCGCGGTATGACCATGGGCGCGGACTTCCGAGTAACCGAATTCGCGGGCCTTGCCGGCTGCTTCCGCGGTCATCACCTTGCCGCCGAGTTGCTGGGCCATGGTTTGCATGCCGTAGCAGATGCCAAGCACCGGAATTCCCAACTCGAACACGACGTTCGGCGCACGCGGCGTGTCGCCTTCGGTCACTGAACTCGGGCCGCCGGAGAGGATTATGCCCTTGGCGCCGTAGTTGCGGATGAATTCTTCGGAAACGTCGTACGGATGGATTTCGCAGAAGACCTTGGCTTCGCGGACGCGACGGGCGATCAGCTGGGTGACCTGGGAACCGAAGTCGAGGATGAGGATTTTCTGGTGGCTCATGGGGAAAGATCCGGAAAATATGAGCTTTAATGAAAAAGGCGGCTCGCTGAGCCGCCCTCTGACAAAATCGAACGATCAGTCGAGGTGATAGTTCGGTGCTTCCTTGGTGATCTGCACATCATGGACGTGCGATTCACGGATACCGGCGGAGGTGATTTCCACGAAGCAGGCGCGTTCGTGCATTTCGGCGATGGTCGGGCAACCGAGATAACCCATCGAGGAACGCAAACCGCCCATCAGCTGGTGGATGACCGCCAGCACGGAACCCTTGTAAGGAACACGGCCTTCGATGCCTTCCGGCACGAACTTGTCGACGTTGGCGGTATTGTCCTGGAAGTATCGATCCGAGGAACCTGCCTGCATCGCGCCCAGCGAACCCATGCCGCGATAGGACTTGTAGGAACGGCCCTGGAACAGTTCGACTTCACCCGGTGCTTCTTCGGTGCCGGCGAACAAGCCGCCGAGCATCACCGCATTGGCGCCTGCCGCGATGGCCTTGGCGATGTCGCCGGAATAACGGATGCCGCCGTCGGCGATCATCGGCACGCCGGTGCCCTTCAGGGCTTCAGATACGTTCTGGATGGCGGTGATCTGCGGCACGCCGACACCGGCAACGATACGCGTGGTGCAGATCGAGCCGGGGCCGATACCGACCTTGACGCCGTCAGCGCCGCGATCGACCAGCGCCATGGCAGCATCTGCCGTGGCGATGTTACCGCCGACGACTTCGATATGCGGGAAATTCTTCTTCACCCATTCGACGCGTTCCAGCACACCTTGCGAGTGACCGTGCGCCGTATCGACGACGATCACGTCGACGCCGGCTTCAGCCAGCAACTCGACGCGCTCTTCGGTGCCCGCGCCGACGCCGACGGCTGCGCCAGCGCGCAAACGACCGGAGGAATCCTTGTTGGCCAGCGGATGTTCGGTGGACTTCAGGATGTCCTTGACGGTGATCAGGCCGCGCAGGTGGAATTCGTCATCGATGACCAACACGCGCTCAAGGCGATGGGTGCGGATCAGTTCCTTGGCCTCTTCTACGCTGGCACCTTCCTTGACCGTCACCAGACGCTTCTTCGGCGTCATGATGGCCTTGACCGGCTGGTCGAGGTTGGTTTCGAAACGCAGGTCGCGGTTGGTGACGATGCCCACCACCTTGCCAGCCTTGTCGATGACCGGCAGCCCGGAAATCTTGTGCTGACGCGTGATTTCCAGGACATCGCGCACCGTCATGGTCGGCGGGATCGTGATCGGGTCTTTCAGGATGCCCGACTCGAAACGCTTCACCTTAGCAACTTCAGCGGCCTGGGCGCGTGCGGAGAGATTCTTGTGGATGATGCCGATACCACCTTCCTGCGCCAGAGCAATAGCGAGGCGACCTTCCGTCACGGTATCCATGGCGGCGGACAGCAACGGCAGATTCAGGGTAATGTTGCGCGTCAGCTTGGTTGCCAGACTGACATCGCGCGGCAGGACTTGGGAATGTGCAGGGACGAGCAGAACGTCGTCGAAGGTAAGAGCTTTTTGCAGCAGTCGCATGGCCTTTAATCCAAGGTCACAAAATCGTATTATACAGAAATCTCTCCAAAACCCCGATAACCATGAACACGACCCGGATTCTGGCAGTTGGCATCACCTCACTGGTTTGCGCATTTGCGGCAACGGCACAAACTTATCAATGGAAGAATAGTCAGGGGCAGACGGTGATTTCCGACACCCCGCCGCCCGGCAATGCCAAGACAACCAAAACACTTGGAGCCAACCAACCTTTGCAACGAGGTGAGGCTGACACAGATAAAACGGCTGAAAGCAAGGACAAAGCTGGAGCGCCTAAATCCACTGCCGATAAAGATATGGATTTCAAAAAACGCCAGCAGGAAGCCAAAGAGAAATCAGAAAAGGATGCCAAAGAGCTCGCAGCCAACAAGGAGAAGCAAGAAAACTGCGAGCGTGCTCGTCGCAATTTGACGGCACTTGAAGGCGATCGTCCCATGGCCACACTTGACGACAAGGGGGAGCGCCAAATTATGGATAAAGCGCAGCGTGAACAGGAGATAGAACGAGCCCGACGTTTCGTAACCGAGAGTTGCAAATAGCCAAATTAACGAGAGGCGGTATCAACCCTCAGAGGCGTCGGCATCACCGGCGCCTTTTTTCATGACCTTGCCCTCGGCTGCGCGCTGCTTGCGCACCTCCTTCGGGTCGGCGATCAACGGCCGGTAGATTTCGATACGATCCTTGTCGCGCAAGACCGAGTCGACTTTCGAAAGCTTGTTCCAGATGCCGAACTTGTTTTTCTTCAGGTCGATTTCCGGGTATTTCTCGAGCAAGCCCGAAGCCTCCACCGCCTGCTGCAAGCTTGAACCTTCTGTCAGGCTCAGTTTGACCAACTCCTGCTTGCCCGACAGGGCGTAACACACTTCGACATTAATGGTTTCAGCCATGGCTGGCTCCGTAAATCTGGTTGGCGCGACGCACGAAGGCATCGACGAAGGTATTGGCGATATGACTGAACACCGGGCCGATGACCTTCTCGAAAAGCTTGCTTGAAAACTCATAGTGAAGCTTGAACTCGATCTTGCAGGCATTCTCAGCCAACGCCTTGAAGTGCCACGAGCCTTCGAGTCGACGGAAGGGGCCATCGACCAGTCGGATATTCATCTGACTCGGGAAAACCTTGTCGTTT
Organism: Azonexus sp.; assembly: GCA_041904995.1. GTDB lineage: Bacteria > Pseudomonadota > Gammaproteobacteria > Burkholderiales > Rhodocyclaceae > Azonexus. The sequence goes on along the minus strand of JAYRMB010000001.1, from coordinate 138,920 downwards.
TCGGTGGTGAAACTGGACTTCACCGCGTGATAGTTGATGTGCAGCGTTGCCACAGTTTTTGCGGCATCGCGGAATTTCACCTCGGTCTTGCCGCACCACGGCAGGAAAGCCGGGTAATCCTCGCAGCAGTCGACGAGCTCGAACATGCGTTCGGCCGACTGTTCGATCAAGACTGTCTTTTCAACCAGAGCCATGCGGCGGCAGCGTTCCTGAATCCTGTAGAATGCGGCATTTTAATGGATCACCCGGCAGCATGAGCATTACCACCAACAAAAAAGCCTTCCACGACTACTTCATCGAAGAGAAGTACGAGGCCGGGCTCGCCCTCGAGGGCTGGGAGGTCAAGGCCATCCGCGCCGGACGCATGAACATCAAGGAAGCCTACGTCATCATTCGCAGTGGCGAGATTTTCCTGATTGGCATGCATATCACGCCGCTGTCGACGGCCTCCACACACGTCAATCCCGACCCCGTGCGCACCCGCAAGCTGCTGTTGCACGGCAATGAAATCGGCAAGCTGATCGGCAAGGTCGAACGTGCCGGATTCACGCTGGTGCCCCTCGATCTGCATTTCTCGCGCGGCCGCATCAAGCTGGATATCGGTTTGGCCAAAGGCAAGAAGCAGCACGATAAACGAGCCGATCAGCACGAGAAGGAGCACAAGCGCGAGGCCGAGCGTGCCATGAAGGAGCGTCAGCGCTAAGGTGGCCACCGACGCCCTGCTCTACTGGGTCGGCATGGCCGCCGTGGCGGTGTGCGCACTGACCGGCGTGCTCGATTCGCGGCGCAAGCAGATGGACCTGGTCGGCGCCCTGCTGGTCGGTGTCGCGACTGCGCTGGGCGGTGGGACGGTGCGTGACCTGTTGCTCGACCGAAACGTTTTCTGGGTGGCAGACCAAACCTACCTGATCGTCGCCGTGCTTACCGGCTTTCTGACCTTTTTCGTTGCCCGTCGCTACGACATTCCACCCCGCCTCTTCCTGATTCCCGACGCCGTTGGCTTGGCGCTATTCACGGTCGCCGGCACGCAAGCCGCACTGCTCTGGCATGCGCCCTGGCTGGTGGCTAGTCTGATGGGCGTCATTACGGGCGTCTTCGGCGGCATTCTGCGCGACATTCTCTGTAATGACGTGCCCATGGTTTTCCTGAAAGGTGAGCTATACGCCAGCGCAGCCTGGCTTGGGGCGATGACCTTGATCGGCGCGCTGGCGCTCAACTTGTCGCCATTGGTCAGCACCTGGGCTGCGCTGGTCGTCACCCTCCTAATCCGCCTCGCCGCCATCCGTTACGCCATTACGCTGCCCGCCTGGCGTTCCCAGTCGGACTGAAACGTAAGGAACCGGGAAGGTTTGCTGTGGTCTGTTGGCTACCCCGTTCGGAAAACCAAGCATGTACCCGATAGCCATCATCGCCGACTTCGTCTGTCCCTGGTGTTTCATCGGCAAGCGCCGCCTGGAGCGTGCCGTTGCCTTGGTGCGCGCCGAACGGCCCGACTTTGCCTATTCCACTCAGTGGAAGCCTTTCTTCCTCAATCCGAATACGCCGCCCGAAGGCGAACCCTACCTCCCTTTCCTGATTGCCAAGTTCGGCAGCCGTGAGGCGGTCGAGGCACTCTTCCAGCGGGTTCGAGACGCGGGCGAGGCTTACGGGCTGTCGTATGCCTTCGAGAAGATCGCGTTCAGGGCCAATACGCTGCAAGCGCATCGCCTGCTACGCTGGGCGCAGCGCCAAGGCAATGCCGATGCTCTGGTCGAGCGGCTATTTGAAGCGCAGTTCCAGAATGGCGAGGCCATCGGGGATAAAGAAACCCTCATTCGCCTGGCCGGAGAATGTGGCTGCGAGGTGAATGCGGTCGGGGACTACCTTGGCTCGTCTGAGGATATTGACGAATTGCGTGCCGAGGAAAAGTCGATCCGTGATCTCGGCATCCGCATGGTGCCGACCTTCATCCTGCCGGGCAACGAAGTCATCGTCGGCGCCGAAGATCCGCGCGTGCTGGCGGCTGCCATCTTGAATCAGTTGGGTGTGCCGGCCTGATTTTTGGCCTTTTTGGCAGGTGCACCGCAGCAATGAAAAAAGCCAGAGGCTAGCTCTGGCTTTTTGAATTTCTGGCGGAGTGGACGGGACTCGAACCCGCGACCCCCGGCGTGACAGGCCGGTATTCTAACCGACTGAACTACCACTCCGCGCCGGCGTGTCCCGCCAACAGCGGAACGGCGCGCACTATAACACAGGCTTGCCAAAGCTTGCAGCGTTTTTCGATTCGGACCATCATCCGGCCCTTGTCTCGAAGCAAAGTCGCTGCAATGGATACCGGAAGCCTCAACTATCGCTGGTCGCAAACCCTGATTGCCGGGCTGGTCGCCGCCGGCGCGCGCCATGCGGTGTTGTCGCCCGGTTCGCGTTCGACGCCGCTGACCCTGGCCGCCCTGCGCCAGTCCGGGCTAACGAGCCACGTGGTGGTGGACGAACGCAGTGCCGCTTTCTTCGCCCTGGGCATCGCCAAAGCGACGCGGCAACCGGTCATCGTCGTCGCCACTTCGGGCAGTGCGCCGGCCAATTGGTATCCGGCAGTCATCGAGGCCAGTCAGGCCGGGTATCCGCTACTGCTGCTTTCGGCCGATCGACCGCCCGAATCGCACGGTGTTGGCGCAAACCAGACTGTCGAGCAAATTTCCTTGTTCGGCAAACATGTCCGCGCCAGCCATGCCCTGGGCACACCGGACGAGCATTTCGATCTGGCGTATTTGCAGCGTCTGGCTGCCAGAGTCGTCGAACAGGCGACATGGCCGTTGCCCGGTCCGGTGCATCTGAATCTGCCCTTCCGTGAGCCGCTCGTACCGGTAGAAGCCTTGCCGTCGCCAACGTTTCCACCAATCCGCATCGCGCCGCCGCATCACGAACCCGATCTTGCGGTCCTGCGCGATTGGTTGGCCAGCATTGTCGGGCAGCCCGGCGCCATCGTTTGTGGCGAAATGCCACTGCAGCCCGAATTCGCAGAATCCTTGAGTCAACTCGCCCGGCACCTCGCCTGCCCCATTCTGGCCGAACCCTTGTCCAACTTGCGCTTCGGCCAGAAGGCAGACGAACGCCTCTGCGTGCGCTACAACAGCTGGCTGAACGATGCGGATTTCGTCAACGGCCACACGCCGCAATGGGTGTTGCGCTTCGGTGCCTACCCCGTGACGCGCAACCTGCAGGCCTATGTGGCCCGTGCGGAGATCCAGATGCTGGTCGAAGCCACGCCACGTTGGTCAGACCCCGGTCATCGCCTCACCCACGTCGTCCGTGCCGACCCGTTGGCAGTTTGCCAGGCCTTGCTTGAATTGCCTGTCAAGGTGACGAACGAGGCGTGGACACAGCAAGTGCTGCAACGCGATGCCGACGAAACGGCGCCTGCCCCTTGGCCGGCAGCCGCCTTGTTGAATGAACTGCCGGCGAACACCTCGCTTTTTGTCGGCAATTCGCTGCTGATTCGCCAACTGGATTCGCATTCCGGCAAGGGCAGCAAGCCGCTCCGTCTGTTCGGCAATCGCGGGGCGAGCGGCATCGACGGCAATGTCTCGACGGCGCTCGGTATTGCCGCGGCGAACGGATGCGTCGTCGCCCTGCTTGGCGACCTGACGACCCAGCACGATCTGGGCGGCCTGGCCCTGGCGCAAGGCATGAATGCCGTCATCGTCGTTTTCAACAACGGCGGTGGCGGCATATTCGATCACCTGCCGCAAGCCGCCTTGCCGGAATTCGAGCTGGGCTGGCGTACACCGCAGCAGATCGATTTTGCCGCCGCTGCTCAGACGTTCGGCTTGGGCTACGCTCTTGCCGACGACGGCGCGGGACTGCTTGCCGCATTGCGTCAGGCGCTCGTCGCCAGCGGCCCCCACCTCATCGAGTTCCGTTGCGCCTGATTCAGACGGTCAAGCCAATTCCGGGAAAAGCACGTCGGTAAAGCCGAAACGGGTGAAATCGCGGATGCGCATGGGGTACAGGATGCCGTCCAGGTGGTCGCACTCGTGCTGCACGACACGGGCATGAAAGCCTGAGACTTCACGCTCGATGCGTTCGCCCAGCGGGTCGAAGCCGGTGTAACGGATGCGATCTGGCCGCCACACCTCACCACGCAGGCCGGGCACCGACAGGCAGCCTTCCCAGCTGGCGACCTCCTCGCCAGGTAAGGCGGTGATTTCCGGATTCAGCAAGATCGTTTGCGGCACCGCCTCGGCATCGGGATAGCGCGCGCTGCGCTCGAAGCCGAAAATGACCAACTGCAAGCCGACGCCGATCTGTGGTGCGGCGAGGCCCACGCCGCCAGCGGCGCGCATGGTGTCGAACATGTCCTCGATCAAGGTCGCCAATGCCGGCGTACCGAATTCACGCACCGGCTCGGCCTTTTGCCACAGGCGCGGATCGCCCATGCGCAGGATTTCACGGACTGCCATCGTTCGTCTCCTTTCTTTGCAACCGCCAGTGTAAGGCATGGCCAGCCGCCGAAAGGCAAGGCTGGCAGCCCCCGCCCGATGATGGGACAATGGCGCCCCGCTCCATTTTTTGCCTTTTTTTCCATGTCCACCGCAGCACCCGATCTCGCCAAGCACACGCCGATGATGCGCCAATATCTGGCGCTGAAAGCGAACCATCCGAACACGCTGTTGTTCTACCGGATGGGCGATTTCTACGAGCTGTTCTACGAGGATGCGGAAAAAGCGGCGCGCCTGCTCGACATCACGCTGACCACGCGCGGCCAGTCGGCCGGCGTACCGATCAAGATGTGCGGCGTGCCGTTCCACTCGTTGGAACCCTATTTGGCGCGCCTCGTGAAGCTGGGCGAATCGGCGGTCATCTGCGAGCAGATCGGTGACCCAGCGACGAGCAAGGGGCCGGTCGAGCGCGCCGTGGCGCGCATCGTCACACCGGGCACCTTGACCGACGCCGCGCTGATCGACGACAAACAGGATATCTGGCTGCTCGCCGTAACTACGCTGCGCAATACGGCGGGCATCGCCCGACTCAATCTGGCCAGCGGCGAATTCATCCTGATCGAAGTGCCTGCCGAGCAGATTGCCGCCACGCTGGAACGCATCCGCCCGGCTGAAATCCTCTATCCGGAAAGCTGGACGCCCAATTTTGGCGGCACCGTCGCCTGCACGCGCCAGCCCGACTGGTATTTCGACTTCGACTCCGCCAAGCGCCTGCTTTGTGACCAATTCGAGGTCGCCTCGCTCGCCGGTTTCGGTGCCGAGGGGCTGAAGCCAGCCGTCGCCGCCGCCGGGGCGCTGCTGCAATACGCCCAGGCAACGCAATCGGGCAAGCTGCCGCATCTGCGCAGCCTGACCGTGGAAATCGAAGGTGCGTATCTCGGCCTCGATCTCGCCACACGACGTAATCTGGAACTGACGGAAACGCTGCGCGGCCAGCCCTCGCCGACACTCTTCTCGCTGCTTGACAACTGCGTGACCAGCATGGGCTCGCGCCTGCTGCGCCACACCCTGCACCACCCGTTGCGCGACCGCGCTACACCGGCCGGTCGCCACGGCGCCGTCGAAGCGCTACTCGAAGACTACGGCCGACTGGCAGGTGAGGTGCGCAAAGCGCTGCGCGGCATCGCCGATATCGAGCGCATCGCCTGCCGCATCGCGCTGCGTAACGCCCGCCCGCGCGATCTGGCCAGCCTGCGCGAGTCGCTGGCCCGCCTGCCGGCGCTGCGTGCGCCTGTCGCCGACACGCCATCGCCGCTGCTCATACAGTTTTTCGCCGAGCTCGATGCGCCGGCCGAAACACTCGATTTGTTGATCCGTGCCATCGCCGCCGAGCCGGGCGCCCAAGTGCGCGACGGCGGCGTCATCGCCCCGGGCTTCGATACCGACCTCGATGAACTGCGCTCGCTCAACGACAACTGTGGCGCCTTCCTGGTCGATATGGAAGCGCGCGAACGCGAGCGCACCGGCATTTCCAGCCTCAAGGTGGAATACAACAAGGTGCATGGCTTCTATATCGAAGTCACGCACGCCAATGTCGACAAGATCCCCGACGATTACCGTCGCCGCCAGACGCTGAAGAACGCCGAGCGCTACATCACGCCCGAGCTGAAAGCCTTCGAGGACAAGGCGCTGTCGGCGCAGGAACGCTCGCTGGCGCGGGAAAAGCTGCTCTACGAGCAGATACTCGACGCCTTGCTGCCGGTCGTGCCGCAGTTGCAGGTCATCGCCCGTGCCGTCGCGCAACTCGACCTGCTGGCCGGCTTTGCCGAAGCGGCCTTGAAGCGCAACTGGTGCAAACCGGAATTCGTCGAGGAAACTGCGCTTTCCATCGAAGGCGGCCGTCACCCGGTGGTCGAAAACGAGCTGGCGCAGAGTGCTGAGAGCTTCATCGCCAACGACTGCCTTCTCGCCGACAACCGCCGCCTGTTGCTGATCACCGGCCCGAACATGGGCGGTAAATCGACCTACATGCGCCAGGTGGCCCTGATCGCCCTGCTCGCCCACATTGGCAGCTATGTGCCGGCGGCGCGTTGCGTGCTGGGGCCGCTGGATCGCATTTTCACCCGCATCGGGGCCTCCGACGACCTGGCTTCCGGGCGTTCGACCTTCATGGTCGAGATGACCGAGGCGGCGGCCATCCTGCACCACGCCACGGCGCAAAGCCTCGTGCTGATGGACGAAATCGGCCGCGGTACCTCGACCTTCGACGGCATGTCGCTGGCCTTCGCCATCCTGCGCCACCTCATTGAGAAGAACCGCAGCCTGACGCTGTTCGCCACGCACTACTTCGAGCTGACTCGCCTGTCGCATGAATATTCCGAACTCGCCAACGTCCATCTCGGCGCGGTGGAGCACAACGACCGCATCGTCTTCATGCACGCGGTAGAGGAAGGGCCGGCCAACCAGAGCTACGGGATACAGGTGGCGGCGTTGGCTGGCATTCCCGGTAGCGTGGTGCGCGCGGCGCGCAAGCAATTGCGCGAGTTCGAGCAGCGTGCTGCGGTGGACCCGCTACAACCCGATCTTTTCGCCCAAGGCGATATCGCCGAGCCGGACAATGAACCGGAACCGCATCCGGCGCTCGAACAACTGGCAAGCATCGACCCGGATAGCCTGACCCCGCGCGAAGCGCTCGATGCGCTCTACGCGCTGAAAGGCCTGCTGCGATGAAACCTTGGCTCGCTGTGGGCCTGCTCCTGTTGGCGGTGCTGGCGCGGGCCGAGACGATCAGCTTCGCGGCAATCGGCGATACCCCCTATTCCGCCCGAGAACGCACTCAGTTGCCGGGTATGTTGAACGACATCGCCGACAGCGGCGTCGATTTCGTCGTCCATATCGGCGATATCAAGGGCGGACAGGAGCGCTGCGACGATAATCTGTTCGTCGACCGTCTGCGTTTGTTCGACGCCAGCCGCCTGCCTTTTATTTACGTTCCGGGCGACAACGAGTGGACCGACTGCGACCGTCTGTCGAACGGTAGCTACGACCCGCTGGAACGCCTGAACAAATTGCGCAGTCTGTTCTGGCCGTTTCCCGAAACGCTCGGACAGAAACGTTTCCGCGTTGAGCGCCAGCCTGGTGCGACCTATCCCGAGCACTTCCGCTTCAAACGCGGCGGGGTGTTGTTTGTCGCACTGAACATTCCGGGCAGCAACAACAATTGGGGAATGACCGAGGTGCCCAGCGCCGAGTTTCAACAACGTAACCCCGTCGTGCTCACCTGGATGAAGGACAGCTTCGCGCAGGCGAGAGCCGAGAAACTGAGCGCCATCGTCCTATTTTTCCAGGCCAATCCCGGATTCAAGCATTACACTCAGGGATTGTCACACCAAGGCTACGCCGAGTTCTTGAACCTGTTACGCAAAGAAAGCTCAGGTTTTGACGGAGAGGTTATTGCCGTACATGGCGACACGCATATCAGTCGCGTAGATCATCCCATGCTCGCCGCTAACGGAAAAGCCATCACCAGTTTCACTCGCGTCGAGACATTCGGCTATCCCTACATGGGCTGGACGAAGCTAAGTATCGACCCCGACGCTGCATCTAGGGTGAGGATAGAGCAACACCCTTATCCGAAGGGAAAGTAAGCTCTATCGAGGGTTAACCTTGATTGACTCGCGCCCCCCGGGAACAGATGATCCGACAGTTTTAAACGAATAATTCGTTCCTAAGGGAGTCAGCGGTGTCAATTACCTATCTAAGGCAGCTCTCAATCGCCTGCGCGATTCTATTTAGCCTTCCGGTCAATGCCGGAGATCTTGTACTCGGCCAGGTGGCACCATTTTCAGGCCCGTTAGCCCCAACGGGTACCGCTTTCCGCCATGGAATCCAGTTATATGTGGATGCGACAAATGCCGCTGGTGGAATCATCGGTGCGAAGTTGAAACTGGTATCCAAGGATGACGAATACAAAACCGAAAAGACTGTCAGCGCAACCAAAGAGCTGTTGAATGAGGCCAATCCGGTGGTTTTGACCGGATTTGTCGGGACTGGGAATATCAACGCCATTCTGAAAGAGCGTTTGCTCGAAGATGCAGGGATACCTTTGGTGGGCGTGCGCAGTGGCGCAAACAACGTACTCAACAGCGGCAATCCGTGGCTATTTCTAACTCGCGCTGGATATGCGGATGAGATTGCCAAAATCGTCGAACTCTATGTCTTGACCGGAACCAAGCGTTTTGCGGTCCTCTATCAGAACGACGATTTTGGTCAGGATGGCCTGAAAACGCTGGAAAAACTTTCTGCTGAACAGAAATTCGAAATCGTTGCTCGCGGTAGCTATGAAAAAAATACGACTGACGTTGCCAGTGCAGTCAAGGCTATTGCGACCGCTAATCCACAGACGGTCATCATGATTTCGAACACTGCAGCCAGCGCAGAATTTGTTAAACAAATACGCGCAAGTGGCAATGTCTCTCAGCTGGTCGGGCTATCGGTCAATGACGGACAGCAGATGGTCAGCAAAATTGGAGCGGATACTGCCAAGGGTGTTGCATTTTCCCAGGTTGTTCCGGCGCCCAATCAAGCATCCGTGGCACTGATACGAGAGATACAGGATGCATTGAAACGTTTCCCGCAAGGGGATGCCAGTATCAGCCACACGATGATCGAAGGGTACCTGACCGGGAAAATCATCGGCGAGGCACTGAAGAAGGCTGGAAACAATCCGTCTCGCAAGCAACTGCGCGATGCCTTGAAGGCAACCAACAAAGACTTCGGGGGACTGACTGTCAATTTCACTGGAAAGTCACAGGCGGGGTTGAAATTTGTTGATCTCACGATCCTCAATAAAGAAGGCAAGTTGCTGCGGTAAGAATCCTGAATCCCGCTTTATCGGCACAAAAAGAGGGCGCCAAATTTGGCGCCCTCTTTTTTAACCGGAAGTGACGTAGCAACCGCTTAGTGGCAGGTTTCGCCGTCGTCGTCCGGATTATGGACGTGGCCGTGCTCGACCTCTTCGGTGCTGGCCGGGCGAACCGCCGTCACGGTGCAAGTGAAAACCAGGGCCATGCCGGCAAGCGGATGGTTGCCGTCGAGCACAACCTTGTCACCCTCGATGTCGGTCACGCGATAGATGACGAAATCGTCCTCTTCGCCATCTTCAGGGCCGCCTTCGAACTGCATGCCGACCTGCAGTTCCTTGGGGAAATCCTTGCGCGGCTCGATCTGTACCAGGCTGGAGTCGTACTCGCCGAAGGCCTCGTCCGGTTGCAGCTTGACCTGAACCGATTCGCCGACCTTCTTGCCCTGCAACGCTTCCTCGATCTTCGGGAAGATGTCGTCGTAACCGCCGTGCAGGTACACCAGCGGCTCGCGGCCTTCATCGACGACCTCGCCATCGGGATCGGTGACGTGATAGTCGAGGGTGATGACGGTATTCTTGGCAACCTGCATGTTCATGAATTGAGTTCCTTGACGAGGCGCAGCACGTCGAGTGCATGGCCCTTGTAATTGACGTTGTAGAGCGCGTGGCGGATGACGCCATCGCGATCGATGATGAAGGTGGAGCGGACGATGCCGAATTTCTTGTGGCCATCCACCTCTTTGGCCTGCCAGACGCCGTATTGCTTGCAGACGGCGCCTTCGGTATCGGAAAGCAGCTCGATGCCGATGCCTTCCTTGTCGCGAAATTCTGCGTGTTTCAGGCAGTCATCCCGACTGATGCCGAACAGCACGCAGTTCTGACGTTTGAAATCTTCCTCGTGATCCGAGAAATCGGTTGCTTCCTTGGTGCAGCATGGCGTTCCGTCCTTCGGGTAGAAAAACAGCACGATGTGCTTCTTGCCATGGAAGGTTGCCAGATCGATGCTCTCCATATCGGCATCCGGCAAACTGAACTTCGGAGCGCTTTCGCCAGCCTTGAGCAGCATATTGTTCTCCTGATGAACCTCTGGGGGAGTGAGTTCATTCTAACGGAGGTCATAGATGCTGACTACTGCGGTGCACGCCTTATTTGGCGGCTTTTCCGGGAACTTTTTCCGGTATCTGGACGAAGGTTTCGTCCTGCTTGATCATGCCCAACTCAAAGCGGGCGCGTTCCTCGATGGCGTCGTAGCCTTGCTTCAAGTCGCGGACCTCGGCGTCGAGGCCCGCATTCCTGATTTCCAGCTTCCTGGTGACATCCTTCTGCGCCTGCAATTGCCGGTCGTACTCCCATACCTTCAACCAGCCTCCCTTACCCAACCACAGCGGGTATTGCAGGAGGCCGATCAGTACGAGGAGGCCGACCGTCAGCCAGCGCATTCAGGCATCAACGCAGGTTGTAGAAGGTTTCGCGCCCCGGATAGGAAGCGGTATCGCCGAGATCTTCCTCGATGCGCAGCAGCTGGTTGTACTTGGCGATACGGTCGGAACGGGACAGCGAACCGGTCTTGATCTGGCCGGCGTTCAGGCCGACGGCGATGTCGGCGATGGTGCTGTCTTCGGTTTCGCCCGAACGGTGCGAGATCACGGCGGTGTAGCCGGCACGCTTGGCCATTTCGATGGCGGCAAAGGTTTCGGACAGGGTGCCGATCTGGTTGATCTTGATCAGGATGGAGTTGGCGATGCCCTTCTGGATACCTTCCTTCAGGATCTTGGTGTTGGTCACGAACAGGTCGTCACCGACGATCTGGACCTTGTCGCCCAGGCGGTCGGTCAGCAGCTTCCAGCCGTCCCAATCACCCTCGGCCATGCCGTCCTCGATCGAAACGATCGGGAACTGGTCGGCCAGGTTGGCGAGGTAGTCGACGAACTGGGCAGCGGTCAGCTGCAGGCCTTCGCCGGACAGGTGGTACTTGCCGTCCTTGTAGAACTCGGAAGCGGCGCAGTCCAGCGCCAGCAGCACGTCCTGGCCCGGCACGTAACCGGCATTCTCGATGGCCTGCATGATCAGTTGCAGGGCTTCGGCGTGGCTGCCCAGGTTCGGGGCGAAACCACCTTCGTCGCCGACGGCGGTCGAGTGGCCCTTCTTGTCCAGCAGCTTCTTCAGTGCGTGGAAGATTTCAGCGCCGCAACGCAGTGCTTCGCGGAAGGTGTTGGCCGACACCGGCATCACCATGAATTCCTGGATGTCCAGGCTGTTGTTGGCGTGCTCGCCACCGTTGATGATGTTCATCATCGGCACCGGCATCTGCATCGGGCTCATGCCACCGAAGTAGCGATACAGCGGCAGGCCGGATTCTTCGGCAGCCGCCTTGGCGACGGCCATCGAGACGGCGAGGATGGCGTTGGCGCCGAGGCGGGACTTGTTGTCGGTACCGTCCAGCTCGATCATGGTCTGGTCGATGAAGGCCTGTTCCTGGGCATCGAGACCAATGATGGCTTCTGAAATCTCGGTATTGATGTTTTCAACGGCCTGCATGACGCCCTTGCCGAGGTAACGGGAAGCGTCGCCGTCGCGCAGCTCGATGGCCTCGCGGGAACCGGTGGAAGCACCGGACGGAACGGCCGCGCGACCCATGACGCCGGATTCCAGCAGAACGTCGGCTTCAACCGTGGGATTGCCACGGGAATCCAGAATCTCTCGTGCAACTACATCAACGATGGAACTCATATTTCTTCCTTATTATCAGAAGGTTGAACTAACTACTTAAACTAAATTCTCAATGCCGGCCACGACCAGCATGTTCATTTCCGCGGCATTTTCGCGCGCCTTGCGGGCAGCTTGATATTCGGGCGAATGATAAAAGCGTTTTGCCTGATCGACCGAATCGAACTCAACAATCACCAGACGCGGAATGTTCTTCCAGTTGCCCTCGAGCATTTCGACAGTACCGCCGCGCACCAGATAGCGGCCGCCATACTGGGCGATGGCGGTCTGCGCCAAGCCCTTGTAGACATCGTAGGCAGCGATGTCGGAAACCTTGGCTTCGGCAATCAGATAGCCTTTCTGGCTCACTTCAATTCCTCGAAGCCCGCCGATTTGACTGCTTTATCGAGAGCCACCAAGGTCTTGAGCAGGCTTTCCATGCGCGCCAGCGGCCAGCTGTTCGGACCGTCGGAGAAGGCCTTTTCGGGACACGGATGGGTTTCCATGAACAGGCCGGAGATACCGACCGCGACCGCAGCGCGCGCCAGCACCGGGACGAACTCGCGTTGGCCGCCCGATGTGGTGCCCTGCCCGCCCGGCAATTGCACGCTGTGCGTGGCATCGAAGACGACCGGGCAACCGGTCTCGCGCATGATCGCCAACGAGCGCATATCGGACACCAGATTGTTGTAGCCAAAAGAGGCGCCGCGTTCGCAGACCATGATGTTGTCGGCGCCACCATTCACTTCACGAGCCTTGTCCACGACATTCTTCATGTCGCCCGGCGCCAGGAACTGGCCCTTCTTGATATTCACCGGCTTGCCGCACGAAGCGACGGCATGGATGAAATCGGTCTGGCGACACAGGAAGGCAGGCGTCTGCAACACATCGACGACCGAGGCGACCGTCGGCACATCGGCATCGCTATGCACGTCGGTCAGCACCGGCACGCCGACCTGGGCGCGTACCGCTTCGAGAATCTTCAAACCGCCCTCGATGCCGGGGCCGCGCACCGATTTGCCGGAGCTGCGGTTCGCCTTGTCGTAGGAAGCCTTGAAAATGTACGGAATGCCCAGTGCACCGCAGACTTCCTTCATGTGTGCGGCAACATCGACGCACAGCTGTTCGGATTCGGCGGTGCAAGGCCCGGCGATCAGGAAAAAAGGCTGGTCAAGACCAGCCTCGAAACCGCAGAGTTTCATTTGCCTTTTGCCTGTTGGTTGGCCAGTGCGGCCTTGACGTAGGACGAGAACAGCGGATGGCCCTGGCGCGGATTGGAGGTGAACTCCGGATGGAACTGGCAAGCGACGAACCACGGATGGACGTCGGCCGGCAGCTCGACCATTTCGCACAGGTCGGTACCCGGGGCACGACCGGCGACGACCAGGCCCTTCTCTTCCAGCTTGGCCAACAGCGTGTTGTTGACTTCGTAGCGGTGACGATGGCGTTCGGTGATTTCCGGGGCACCGTAGATTTCGCGGGCCTTGGTGCCCTCCTTCAGCTGGCAAACCTGGGCGCCGAGACGCATGGTACCGCCGAGATCAGAATCCTCTCCGCGCTTCTCGATCTTGCCGGAGGCATCCAGCCATTCGGTGATCAAGCCGATTACCGGGTAAGGCGTCGCGCTATCGAATTCGGTCGAGTGGGCGCCCTTCAGGCCGGCCACGTGGCGGGCGTATTCGACCACCGCCATCTGCATGCCGAGGCAGATGCCAAGGTAAGGCACCTTGTTCTCGCGAGCGTAGCGGATAGCTTCGATCTTGCCCTCGGTGCCGCGACGACCGAAGCCGCCCGGCACCAGGATGGCGTCCATATCCTTGAGGATGCCGGTGCCTTCCTTTTCAATATTCTCGGAGTCGATGTATTCGATATCGACCTTGCAACGGGTATGGATGCCGGCGTGCTTGATCGCTTCGATCAGCGACTTGTAGGACTCGGTCAGATCGACGTACTTGCCGACGAAAGCGATCTTGACGGTATTCTGCGGGTGCTCCATCGCCTCGATCAGCTTTTCCCAGACCGACAGGTCGGCTGCCTTGGCCAGGATGCCCAGCTTGTGGCAGACGATCTCGTCCAGCATCTGCTCGTGCAGCATGCCCGGAATCTTGTAGATGGAATCGGCGTCCAGGCACTCGATGACGGCTTCCGGCATCACATTGCAGAACAAGGCGATCTTGCGGCGCTCTTCGACCGGAATCGAGCGGTCGGCACGGCACAGCAGGATGTCCGGCTGAATACCGATTTCGCGCAATTCCTTGACGGAGTGCTGGGTCGGCTTGGTCTTCAGTTCGCCGGCCGTCGGGATATAGGGCAACAGCGTCAGGTGCATGTAGCAGACGTTATTGCGGCCTTCTTCGATGCCCATCTGACGGATGGCTTCGAGGAACGGCAGAGATTCGATGTCGCCAACCGTACCACCGACTTCGACCAGGGCCACATCGGCGCCTTCGGCACCGGCCTTGACCTTGCTCTTGATCTCGTCGGTGATATGCGGAATGACCTGGACGGTCTTGCCCAGATACTCGCCGCGACGCTCCTTCTTCAGTACCGAGTCGTACACCTGACCGGTCGTGAAGTTGTTGCGCTTGCTCATCTTGGCGCTGGTGAAGCGCTCATAGTGGCCGAGATCGAGGTCGGTCTCGGCACCGTCGTCGGTCACGAACACTTCGCCGTGTTGGAACGGACTCATCGTGCCGGGGTCGACGTTGATGTAGGGGTCGAGCTTGAGATGGGTAACCTTGATGCCGCGGGATTCCAGAATGGCCCCCAGCGACGCGGCGGCGATGCCTTTGCCCAGAGAGGACACGACACCACCCGTAACGAAAACGTATTTGGTCATGGAAAGACTAGCTGCGGGAAAGCAGAATGATAGCCGATAAGCTGCAAATTTCCCAAGCCCCACTTTGCGCAGCGGGATTCCATCAGAATTTTTCATTCATCGTTGAAGGCGCACTATTTTGCTAGAATTCGCGGTTTTTCAGCCGCTTAGCCTCCCTTGAAAAAGGTTCTCGTCATCACCTATTCGCAGACCGGTCAACTGGCCGATATCACGGCGCGCGTCGTCGCGCCCCTGCGCGCGGCCGGCCATCCGGTGCATGTCGAAACCCTGATGCCGGAGAAGGCATTTCCCTGGCCTTGGCCGATCGTCGACTTCGTCGATGCCTTTCCTGAATGCGTCCAACTCGATGCGCCACCGCTGCAACCGCTGAACGTCCGCACGAGCGAGGACTTCGATCTGGTTATCCTGAGCTATCAGGTCTGGTATCTCTCCCCGTCACTGCCGATGACCGCTTTCCTGAAGAGTCCCGAAGGGCGCGCCCTGATCGCCGGCAAACCGGTCGTCACGCTGGTGGCCTGCCGCAACATGTGGCTGTCGGCCCAGGAAACGATGAAGCGACTGATCGCCGAAGCCGGCGGCAAGTTGCGCGACCATATTGCCTTTACCGATCATGGACACCCGCTGGCCACCTTCATCACCACACCGCGCTGGGTGCTGACCGGTAAGCGCAATGCTTGGCTCGGCCTGCCGCCGGCCGGCGTGGCGCCCGCCGAAATCGAAGGGGCTGCGCGCTTCGGCCACGCATTGGCCGAGGCCCTGGTACAAAATCAGGAAACCGGCGAAGGTCCGATGCTGAGCGGCCTCCGGGCCGTCACCGTGATTCCGCGCCTGGCGCTGAGCGAGCGTGCCGGCTTCCGTGCCTTCCGTGTCTGGTCGCGACTGATCCGCACCTTCGGCCAACGCGGTCAATGGCGGCGCCGTCCGATTCTCGCTGTGTTTGCCACCTATCTCATTGTAATGGTGATCACGGTGGTTCCCTTGTCCCTATTGTTACAATGGTTGCTTTCGCCCGTTCTTCGGCCGCGCCTGGCGCGCCTGAAGGAAGAGCTCGAACAACCCTCCGGTTCGCAAGAATTCAACCTGCACAAATATGCCTCTTAACCGCGCGGTCTATATCAACAATACGTCGGCGTTCCTGCCGAACGCGCCTGTCGGCAATGACGACATCGAAAAAGTACTCGGCATGGTCGGCGGCAAGCCTTCCCGCGCCCGCCGGGTCGTCCTGCGCAGCAACGGCATACGGCAACGCCATTACGCCGTCGATCCGGCCACCGGCCAATTCACCCACTCCAATGCGGAACTGACCGCCGAGGCGATCCGCAGTTTGCAAGCCGAAGGCTTTGCCATCGACACGATTGATTGCCTTGCCTGCGGCACCTCATGCCCCGACCAATTGATGCCCAATCACGGCGTGATGGTGCATGGCGAACTGGGCATTCCGGCCTGCGAGGTGGTTGCCACTGCGGGGATCTGCGTTTCCGGTCTCACTGCCCTGAAATACGCCTGGCTGTCGGTGCTGGCCGGCGAAGCGAAAAACGCCGTCGCCACCGGCTCGGAGCGCGCTTCCGGCGGCCTGCTGGCGCGTAATTTCGACCAGGAGTCGGCGCACCGCGTCGCTGCCCTCGAAACCAACCCCGAAATCGCCTTCGAGAAGGATTTCCTGCGCTGGATGCTTTCCGATGGCGCAGGCGCTCTTCTGCTCCAGCCAACGCCCAGAGTCGAAGGACTGTCACTACGCATTGACTGGATCGACGTCCTTTCGCAGGCCAATAACGCACCGGTTTGCATGTACGCCGGCGGCGAAAAGCAGGCCGATGGGGCATTCAAGGGCTGGCAGGAATACCAGCCGACAGAGTGGATCGAGCAATCGATCTTTCCGGTCAAGCAGGATGTTCGCTTGCTCAACGAATCCGTCGTCGAACTGACCTTCGGCAACGTGCTGGCTCAGACAAAGGTCAAACGTGGTCTGAAGGCTGACCAGGTGGACTGGTTTCTGCCCCACATGTCGTCTGAGTACTTCCGCCAGCCTATTGTCGACTGCATGGCGCGCCAGGAATTCATCGTGCCGCAGGAAAAGTGGTTCACCAACCTGCACACCAAGGGCAATACCGGGTCGGCCTCGATCTACATCATGCTCGACGAGCTCTTCCGCAGCGGCCGTCTGGTCAAGGGTGAGCGCATCCTGTGCTTCATCCCGGAGAGCGGCCGTTTTACCGGTTCGCTGATGCACCTCACCGTCGTCGATCAGGCCGGCTGATGAACGAGCAGGACGTCCCGCAGGAAGGCAACATCACCCTCGGCGGCCATCGCAAGGCGCTCTATGCGCGCGGCGAGGATGGCAAGCTGCGCATGGTGCAGTCGAGTGGCTGGAAGGTCGAGGAAATTGTCAATCAGCAGGCCGTTGAAGATTTAGTGCGTTTGGCTGAGGATGCCCGCGCCCGCTGCATAGCCGGCTTGACCTCGCCGCTCGAAGTTCACATGCACCGTGCCCGCCTGGATGTGCCGATGCTCGCGCAGGCGACCGGGCTCTGGCAGTGGCGCATTCGCCGCCATTTCCGGCCAGAAATTTTCGCCCGCCTTTCGCCTGCCCTGCTCAAGCGTTACGGCGAAGTCATGGGGCTGAGCGTCGAACAGCTGAAGGCCGTGCCGTGAGCGTCGTAGCCAATTTCCAGCACAGCCAAGCAGCGCATTGCGAGAGCGGCGTCATATCCTCGATGGTGCGCCATCTTGGCCTGCCATTCAGCGAGGCGATGGCCTTCGGCCTGTCATCCGCACTGTCCTTCGCCTACCTGCCGATCATCAAGATCAACGGCCTGCCGCTGGTCGCCTACCGCATGCCGCCCAAGTTCATCATCAAGGGCCTGCAAAAGCCGCTCGGCCTGAAGATGCGCTTCGAAACCTTCCGTTCGCCGGAGGCGGCGGAACAACGCCTTGATGCCTTGCTCGGCGACGGGAAGGTCGTCGGCCTGCAAACCTCGGTCTTCTGGCTGCCCTACATGCCGCCGGACCTGCGTTTTCACTTCAATGCCCATAACGTGCTGGCTTACGGTCGCGATGCCGCCAGCGGCGACTACCTGTTGTCCGACCCGGTCGGCGAAGAGCCGGTCACCTGCCCGGCGGTCGATCTGGCCAAGGCCCGCTTCGCGCGCGGCGCGCTGGCGCCGAAGGGTCTGCTCTATTACGCCGAGAACCGCCCGCAGGAGCCGAACTGGGCCAAGGCCCTGCCCAAGGCAATCAAGAAAACCACACGCATCATGCTCGACTCGCCGCTGCCCATCATTGGCGTGCGCGGCATCCGTCGGCTGGCCAAGGCCATCGAAGGCCAGAATGCGGCAGGCAATCCGGAGCAGACCAAACTTTTCATCGGCCAGGTCGTGCGCATGCAGGAAGAAATCGGCACCGGCGGCGGTGGCTTCCGTTTCATCTACGCCGCTTTCCTGCAGGAAGCCGCCGAGAAACTGGCCAAGCCGACGTTCAACGAACTGGCCGACACCCTGATCGACATCGGTGACGAATGGCGCGAATTCGCCCTCGCCACCGCACGCATGATCCGCGACCGCGATCCGCTGCACATGCCGACGCTGGGCAACCAGCTGCGCGGCATCGCCGACCGCGAACAAACCTTCTTCCGCGATCTGCGGCGCGCCCTCTGATGCTCGATATCGTCGGCCTGAGCCATGCCTACCGGGATGCCCCCGGCCCGGCTCTGCGTGATGTCTCGCTGCGCATTCCGGATGGCGGCGTCTATGGCCTGCTCGGCCCGAACGGCGCCGGCAAGACCACGCTGATTTCCCTGCTCGCCGGTTTATTCAAGGTGCAATCTGGAGAAATCGCGCTCGATGGTCGCACCCTGGCCGAGCAACGCGCCGCCGATCCGGCTGCCGTCGCGCTGGTGCCGCAGGATTACGCCTTTTACCCGATGCTCAGTGTGCGCGAGAACCTGCGCTTTTTCGCCGGCATTCTCGACTTGCCGACAGCGCTGGCCGAGGAACGGGTCGCCGAGGCGATCGCTTTCGCCCGCCTGGAGCAAGTCGCCGACAAACGCGCCGAGCAGCTCTCCGGCGGCCTGCGTCGCCGTCTCAACCTGGCCATCGGCCTGCTCGGCCGGCCGCGCCTGTTGCTGCTCGACGAGCCGACCGTCGGCGTCGACCCGCAGTCGCGGCGTTTCCTGCTCGACGCCATCGCCACGCTGCCGGCGCGCGGCACGACGGTGATCTACACCAGCCACTACATGGAAGAAGTGGAAAACCTGTGTGCCCGGCTCGCCATTCTCGACCGCGGTCAGGTGCTGGTCGAGGGCACGCTGGACGAACTGCTCGGCGAAGACGGCCAGCAGATGGAATTCCAGCTGGCCGCGCCGCCGCCCGCCGGTTTGCTCGAACAATTGGCCGCCGAAGAAATCGCGCCGCTGGTTTTTGCCAAAAAAGTGCCGTGCACCGCAGCAGTGAGCGAAACCCTTGCCACGCTGGCCGCCGCCGGCTGCGAACCGCTGCGCCTGCAGGTCGGCCGGCCGAACCTGGAGCAGGTGTTCATGCGGCTGACCCAACGCTCGCTGAGGGACTGAAGCATGCGTCGTCTGACCGCCCTCTGGCGCAAGGAAAGCCTCGCCCTGCTGCGCGACCGGCACGGCCTCGCCGCGCTCTTCCTGATGCCGGTGATCTTCATCCTGGTCATGACCCTGGCGCTGCACGATGCCTTCTCGCCCGGCGCCTCGGTCAATGTCGCCTACACCGTGGTCGATCTCGACCATAGCGCCCATTCGCAGGCCTTGATTCGTCGCCTCGACAAGGCGGCTTTCCGCCGGGTGATGGTCGAAGATAGCGATGCCGCCGCCCGCGTCGCCATTCGCCAGAGCCAGGTCGCACTGGCGCTGATCCTGCCGCCGGGCTTCGGCGAGCGCCTGCTGGCACCGGGCGGTGTCGATGGCCAGCCGACCGCGCCGCTGACCCTGCTCGTCGATCCGACGCTCAATCCGGCGCTGCAACTCGCTTTCCGCAACCAGACGGCGGCCGCCTTGGGCGCGGTGCGCGCCGACGAACTGACCCGCAGCGCCGGCAAGCTGTTCGGCCTGCCCACCGCCGGCGCCAGCGGCGAACGCGATTGGCCGGACGAAATCCTCAGCGAAGCCGTCCAGAACGAGCGCAACGTGCGCCCGCCTTCCTCCGTTCAGCAGAACGTGCCGGCCTGGCTGGTCTTCGCCATGTTCTTCGTCGTCGTGCCGATGTCGGCGCTCTTCGTCGGCGAACGCCAGCAAGGCACGCTGCAACGCCTGGCCGCGATGGGCCTGCCTTTTCGCCATGTTCTGGCCGGCAAGCTGCTGCCGTATTTCGTGGTCAATCAGATTCAGGCGACGCTGATGGTGCTGGTCGGCATTCATGTCGTGCCGCTGCTCGGCGGCGAAGCACTGGTCATGCCGACCGGTGGTAGCCTGGCGCTGTGGTGGCTGGTGGCCGCGGCCGTCAGCCTGGCCGCGGTTTCCTGTGCGCTGCTCGTCGCTACACTGGCGCAAACCACGCAGCAGGCGGTGGTCGTCGGCGGCATCGGCAACATCCTGATGGGTGCCATCGGCGGCATCATGGTGCCGAGGTTCATGATGCCGGCCACGATGCAGACTGTCGCCGCCTTCTCGCCCATGGCCTGGGGCCTCGACGGCTTCCATACCGTGATGCTGCGCCACGGCGGCTTCGTCGCCATTCTGCCCAGCCTTTCCCTTCTGCTCGCCTGCGCGGCCGCCGCCCTGCTCGCCGCCGTCTGGCTCAATCACCGCGAAACCCCATGACCGCCGACCTGTGCCATGAACTCAAAGCCCTGATCGTCGAAGCCTGCGACAAGGATTGCGCCCCGGACTCGATCAGCGACGACGAAATCCTGTTCGGGCCTGAAGCCCCGCTCCAGCTCGATTCGCTCGACGCCCTGCAAGTCTCGATGGCGATCAAGAAGAAATACGGCCTGCGCCTGCCGGACAGCAAGGAAACCCGCCGCGTCATGGCCAATGTCGGCGCACTGGCCGACCATCTAGCCGCCTGGCTCGCCACGCGCGGATGAGTCGTCCAGTCCATTTCGCCGCGCATGCGCTGGTCAGCGCCCGCGGGCTGTCGGCCAGCGCGGCGGCAGCGGCGATCCGCGCGGGCGAAACGACCTGTACGCAGCGCCGTCTGGGCGAGCGGACCTTCCCGTTTTTTGCCTTGCCATTCGCCGAGAATGACTGGCTGGCGCGGGCAAAATCTGCCTGCGCCGCCTTGCGCGCCGAGTTGCCAAATCTGTCCGCCGACACGCCCTTATTCATCGCTTCATCGTCGTTCCAGATGGGTCTTTTTGAGCAGCAAGGGCGGCCTTTCGATCTGCCGCGCGCCTGCGCCTCCTTTGCTGGCCAATTGGCGGATTGGCTGGGTCTGAGTGGCCCACGCCAGTGTTTTTCCAACGCCTGCGTTTCCGGCTTTTCGGCACTGGATGCCGCCGCCACGCTGATTGCCGCCGGCATCATCGACGACGCGCTGGTGCTCGGCGTCGAACTCGCCAACGCCAGTACGCTGGCTGGCTTCGCCTCGATGGAGTTGCTCTCGCCCGATGCCTGCCGTCCCTTCGACCGCCAGCGCAACGGCTTGGTCCTCGGCGAAGCGCTTGCCGCCGTGCATCTCTCCGCCCGCCCCGGCACATGGCGCATCGCCGGCCTGAGCGCCGGCCTTGATGCCTATTCGACCACCGGCCCCGACCCGCAGGGTGGCCCGATTGCCGCTGCTGCGGTGCACTGTCTGAAAACGGCAAAAACCGAGCCGGCCGATATTCAACTGATCAAGCTGCAAGCCGCCGGCTCGCCCGGCACCGATCTCGCCGAAGCCAATGCCCTGCGCCAGGTGTTTGGCGATCCGTTGCCGCCGCTTGTCTCGCTGAAGCCTTATCTCGGCCACACGTTGGGCGCGAGCGGCATTGCCGAGTTGAGCGCCCTGCTCGCCTGCCTCGACGCCGGTTTCATTCCAGGCACGCCCGGCTTTTCCGAAATTGCCCCGGAAATCGGTCTATCGCCGACGCAGTCCGTCGAGTCGCGGCGCATCAACTGCCTGCTGCTCAACCTGATCGGCTTCGGCGGCGGCCTGGCCAACCTGATCGTGGAGCGCGCATGAGCCACCTGCATGCCTGCCTCAGCCAGACCTTCACGCCGGTCGAACTCGCTGACGCTGTTCGTGCCACGCTCGGCAAACCCTTACGGCGCGCCGCCGCCCTGACGCAACTGGCCTTGGTCGGTGCGCTGGCCTGCCTGCCGCTCGAGCGCCGAGCCCTGCCGACGCTGCTGCTCTGGCAATCAACCAGCGGCCCACGCCAGGAAACGCTCGCCCTGCTCGACGAAATGGCCGAGGGCGGCGAGCCGATGCCTTACGACTTTCTCGCTACCCAGCCAGCGATCGCCGCCGCCCAGATCCAGCCCTACCTGCCCGGCCTGATCGCCGCCAGCCATTGCCCGCTCGATATCGATGGTCAAGCGAATTGGGCAACGCTGCTGATGCTGGCCGAGCATTGGCTGGCAGCCGGCCGCTGCCAACAAGTCCTCTGCGCCAAACTTGACGCCTTCGGCGATGAAGCCTCAGGCCGCTGGCTGCTGCTCGGCGACGACGCCCTTGAAAAACCGCCGGCCCGGCTCCATCTAACGGAGAACGAGGCCACCGGCCACCCCGATCAACCCGAACTCCCGTACCTACTTGCCGACTGGCTGGCCGGTGACGCACCCGCCTTCCGGCTCCAAGCCCCCGCGGCTTTCCGGCAAACGGTAGAATTCGTCCGACTTTAAATTTCAGGTAACCGACATGTCCCAATTCGCTTTCGACGCTTCCCTCGAAGATTTCCAGGCCAAGGTGCTGCAACCCTCGCTCGAAGTGCCGGTCGTGGTCGACTTCTGGGCGCCGTGGTGCCAACCCTGCCAGACCTTGAAGCCGATGCTGGAAAAGCTGGCCGAGGAGTACAAGGGCCGTTTTCTGCTCGCCAAGATCAACTCCGACGAAAACCCGGAAATCGCCCAGCACTTTGGCGTGCGCAGCATTCCGACGGTCAAGGTGGTTTATCAGGGCCAATTGGTCGATGAATTCACCGGCGCGCTGCCGGAAAGCCAGTTGCGCGAATTCCTCGACCGCATCGCCTTGCCCGCCGGCCCAGGCGGTAACCTGCGCGAAGAAGCCGCCGCGCTGGTCGCCGAAGGCAAATTCGAAGAAGCGCTCGCCAAGCTGGTCGAAGCCAGCCACGCCAATCCGCAGGATCAGGCCATCCAGCTCGACGCCATCGAAGTCTTGATGCAACTCGGCCGCAACGACGAAGCCAAGCAACTGCTCGGCGGCGAATACACTAATGAGCCGGACCGCGCCAACGCCCTGCGTGCCCGCCTCGCCCTGCTCGATGGTGCGGCAGACACCGCTCCGCTCGAAGCAAAACTCGAAGCCAACCCGGACGATCACGCCACCCGCCTCGAACTGTCCAAGGCCTACGCCGCGCAAAGCCGCTTCCGCGAAGCGCTCGACGCTGCGCTGGAAGTTGTCCGCCGCGACCGTTTCTTCGAACAGGGCGCGGGCCGCACCGCCTTGCTCGGTCTGTTCGAAGCCTTGTCCGGCGAGCAGTACGACGACCTCGTCCGCGAATACCGCCGCAAGCTCTCCGCCACGCTGAACTAAGCACGTCCCCGACGTCGGCCGTGAAGCTCTTTTACACCGACGTCTTCGTCCTGCCGCTGCCGCCGGGCCATCGTTTCCCGATGGAAAAGTATGCCCGGCTGCGTCAGGCGCTGCTCGCCGGCGGCCAGTTCGATGAGGACGATTTCCACCTGCCGCACGCCGCCACCGACGAAGAACTCGCCCGCGCCCACGATCCGGCCTACATTCAGGCCGTCTCCTGCGGTGCACTCGACGAAAAGGCAAAAAAAGCCATCGGCTTCCCGTGGAGCGAAGGCATGGTCGAACGCTCACGGCGCTCGGCCGGGGCAACCATCTGCGCCTGCCGCGCCGCCTTGGCCGATGGCGTCTCGGCCAATCTCGCCGGCGGCACGCACCATGCCTTCGCCGATCATGGCGAGGGTTTCTGCGTCTTCAACGACGCCGCCATCGCGGCCCGCGCCATGCAGGCCGAAGGCCGCGCCGAGCGCATCCTGATCGTCGATTGCGACGTTCATCAAGGCAACGGCACGGCCAGCATTCTGCGCGGCGATGACAGCAACTTCACCTTCTCCATCCATGGCGCGCGCAACTATCCTTTCGACAAGGAAGAGAGCGACCTCGACATCGAGCTACCCGACGGCTGCACCGACGAAGCCTACCTGCTACATCTCGATCACGGCCTCGACACCGCCTTCGATCTCGCCCGCCCCGAACTCGTCATCTATCTGGCTGGTGCCGACCCTTACCTCGACGACCGTCTGGGCCGCCTCGGCCTGAGTTTCGCCGGTCTTATCGAACGTGACCGCCGGGTTTTCCAGCGTTGTCGTCAGGCCGATTTGCCTGTCGCCATCAGCATGGCCGGCGGCTATGCCAGGAATATCGACGATACCGTACAAATTCACCGCAATACGATAGAACTGGCAAAAACATTCTGGGGCAGATAAGCTACTCCGAAAGTCATGGTTTATGTGACTGGCTGGAGTTCAGGAGAGACTGGGGCGCATGGGCGGGATCGTTGCAAAGCTACGTCGAGTTTCGCTGAGGGCGAGAATTGCGGTCGGCATGGTGGCGCTAAGCCTGCTGATCCTGTGGACAGCTGTTCTGCTGACCCTGCACAACCTGCGCAACGAACTGGAAGACTCGCTCTCCGCCCGCCAGTTTTCCACGGTCTCGATGATCGCTGTGGAAATCGATCGATCGCTACGGGAACGCCTGGGCACGCTGGACAGCTTGGCACAAACGCTTTCCGCGCAAACCACCACGGGTGGAAGTGGCATACAAGCCACCCTTGAACGCTATCCACTACCGGAAATATTGTTCAATTGGGGGGTAGTCGTCACTGACCGAAACGGTGTCGGCATCGCCAGCATTCCTGAAGCACTCGGTCGTTCCGGTGTGGATTTTTCCGCCTATCCAGGAATTCGGGAGACGTTATCGGGCCAAACTGGCTTCGTCACCGAACCTTTCCTCAGCGGCCACACAAATGCCCCCATCGTGGCCATGATGCAGCCAATCCGGAACAGCGAAGGCGTGGTGATCGGCGCGGTGGTTGGTGTAACCAATCTCGCCAAACCAAACTTCCTGGATGAAATCAGCCGAACCCGCTATGGCCAGACGGGCGACTACATCGTCACCGACCCGAAAACCCGTAGCTATGTCGCCTCGTCTGATCCGGCGCGCGTTCTGAAAAAAGGTCCGCCATCGGGAATCAACCCGGTTTACGACAAATACATCAACGGATTCGAAGGCTCCGGCGTCGCTCGCAGTTCACGTGGGGTTGTGGAACTCTCGTCCAGCAAGATCATTCCCACGACCGGCTGGTTGATGCAATCGGTTCTCCCAACCTCGGAGGCTTTTGCACCCATCACCAACCTGCAGAATCAGCTGATGGCCATCTCTGTCGGCTTGACACTGCTCGCCGGCATCCTCAGCTGGTTCTGGCTGCGCCGACAACTGGCGCCGCTTGGCGAGGCGTTTTCTTACGTCGAGAAAATGCGACAAGGGGATATTCCCCGCCAATCGATCCCAATCCGGCGCGAAGACGAAGTCGGCGCTTTAGTCGCTAGCTTCAATGCGCTGCAAAAAGTCATCATCGCAGAGGAAGAGAAAGCGGCCGAACACGCTGCGAACATGCGGGTGAAGCGCATTGTCTCCAGCGTTCCGGGAATGGTTTTTCAATATCGTATTCATCCCGATGGACACGGAGATTTCCCGTTTGCCAGCGATGGCATTCGCGAGCTCTACGGAATTACACCTACAGATGTTCAGGACAGTTCAGCCATCATCCGCCAGATGGCTCATCCGGAGGATCGCGACCATTACCTTCGCGCCCTCAAGGAATGCGCCGATACGATGCAGCCCTTGCATTTCGAATACCGTATCAGCCTGCCGGACGGGCGCATCAAATGGCTGCTTGTGCGAGGCATACCTGAGCGCTCGAATGGCGATTACGTGACCATTTTCGGCGTCGTGACCGATATCTCCGAGTTGAAGTCGATGGAAGCCGACCTGCGTGAGGCCATCGCCGAGCACCAGCGCAAGGATGCAGAGATTTCAGTCTATCGAGACCATCTCGAGCAATTGGTCGAGCTGCGTACTGCCGATCTGGAACAAGCTCGGGCCGATGCTGAACGCCTGGCCAAGGCCAAAAGCGAGTTCCTGGCCAAGATGAGCCACGAAATCCGCACCCCGCTGCATGGCGTTCTCGGCATGGCGCGCATCGGCCAGAAAGCCACTGAAGAAGGCAGTAAGGCGCACGATGCCTTCAGCAAGATCACTCATTCCGGACAATTGCTCCTCGGCATTCTGAACGACATTCTCGACTTCTCGAAGATGGAAGCCGGCATGATGAAGATCGAGCAGAATGAGGTCGATCTGAACGGCGTGCTCGATGAAACCATCGAGTTGATGCAGGAGCGAGCCAATGCCAAGGGGCTTGCGCTGAAACTGCAAAAGAGCGCCAACCTGCCCGTCCATTGCCTGAGCGACGCCTTGCGCTTGCGGCAAGTCCTGCTCAACCTGCTCTCCAATTCGGTCAAATTTACCGACAGCGGCTCGGTCACCCTCGAGGCCTCCCAGAAAAGCGATCATCTCTGCTTCCGCATCAGTGACACCGGCATCGGCATCACGCCGGATCAACTGGACAAGATATTCAATCCCTTCGAGCAAGGTGACAACACCATGAGCCGGCGCTTTGGCGGCACAGGTCTCGGACTGGCCATTACCGAGCATATCGTTCGGCTGCTCGGTGGCACGATTACGGTAACGAGTACGCCAGATGTCGGAAGTTGCTTCGAAGTCAGCCTTCCCTTCATTCCAGTCGACGTTCCGCCCCCCGAAACATCGCCTTCCGAGCCGAGCATTCACGACTGCGACCAACCGCTGGCCGGCATTCGGGTACTGGTTGCCGAAGACATCGATATCAACCAGCACATCATGCAGGAACTCCTGAGCGATGTCGGCGCGAGCCCACATATCGTTGGCGATGGCCGCGCTGCAGTGGAGGCAGTGAGAGCGCTAGGCACGGATGCCTTCGACATCGTGCTGATGGATATCCAGATGCCGGTCATGAACGGCCACGAGGCTTCGCGCGAACTGCTGAGTCTGGATCCAACCCTGCCGATCATCGGACAAACCGCCCACGCCCTGCCGGAAGAACGCGAAGCCTGCGCCGCCTCGGGCATGGTCGCCCACATTTCCAAGCCGATCGACCCGGAAGAGTTGTTTGCCCTGATTCTGAAACATCGCCGGCCCCGTTCATAGCGCGACGCGCTAGAATCCAAGGGTCATGAGCAAACCGACCAAACTCTTCCTGTCGTCCTCGCTGCGCGCGATCGAGGCCGAATTTGCCGATCAGCCGTTGATGCAGCGGGCCGGACTGGCCGCTGCCGACCTGGCCGGCGAACTGGCGACCGACCGCAACCGGCCGATACTGATCCTGGCCGGCCCTGGTAACAATGGCGGCGATGCCTTCGAGGCTGCCCGCCTGTTGCGCGAACGCTTCTTCCTGGTGGCAGTGGTCTTTGCTGGAGACCCGGCGCGCTTGCCGAAAGACGCAGCTGCGGCCTACCGAAGGTTCGTTGAAGCCGGCGGCACGACGACCGATCACGTTCCCGATGGCCAGCATTGGGGGCTGATCGTCGATGGCCTGTTCGGCATTGGACTGACCCGCGCCCCGGAAGGTCGTTACGCCGAATGGATCGATGCGGCCAACCGCTTGGCCGAACGCGATACCTGCCCGCTGCTCGCCCTCGATTGCCCCTCCGGCCTCAATGCCGACAGCGGCACCGCCTTCACTCCCTGTATCCGGGCCAGCCACACCGTCACCTTCATTTCTGCCAAACCGGGGCTGTGCACCGCAGATGGCCCCGATCATTGCGGCCAGATCAGCATAGCCGACCTTGGCATCACTACGACACAAGCGGCTGACGGCGCCATCGTCACGACGGAAGCCTTCCGGCCCTATCTGAAACCCCGCCCACGCAATTCACACAAGGGCAGCTTCGGCAATGCCGGCATTCTGGGCGGCAACCGCTCGATGCTCGGTGCGGCCTTGCTGGCCGGTCGCGCTGTGCTCAAGCTGGGGGCCGGCCGCGTCTATCTGGGGCTGCTTGATCCGACGGCACCGCCAGTCGATCCCTTGCAACCGGAACTGATGCTGCGCAGTGCCGACGCCTTGCTACAAACCGAACTCGATGCACTCGCCTGCGGCCCCGGTCTTGGCACCACCGCTGAAGCCGTCGGCGTGGTCGAACAAAGCCTGAAATCTACGGCCCCGATCGTCCTCGACGCCGATGCCCTGAATATCCTGGCCGGCAGTCCCAAGCTGCAAAGCCAAGCAGAAAAACGGAGCGCAGCCACCCTGCTGACCCCACATCCCGCCGAGGCTGCGCGCCTGCTCGGGGTTTCGGTCGGAGACGTTCAGCACGACCGTATAAGCAGTGCCAAGGAGCTGGCCCGGCGTTACAGCAGCCATGTTGCGCTGAAGGGCTGCGGCACCATCGTCGCCTCGCCCAGCGGCCAGTGGTGGATCAATATCTCCGGCAACCCCGGCATGGCCAGTGCCGGCATGGGCGACGTGCTGACCGGCCTGATCGCCGCCCTGCTCGCCCAAGGCTGGCCCGCCGAGGAAGCCTTGCTCGCCGGCGTGCATCTGCACGGAGCGGCCGCCGACAACCTGGTCGGCCAAGGCATCGGCCCGGTCGGTTTGACCGCTGGCGAAGTCGTCGATGCCGCGCGACAGGTATTCAACGCATGGCTGGACCAGCGCGGATGCGTCGCCGCCCTTTGACCTAAGTAACGCCTGGCCGCCGAATTGGCCGGCGCAAGCAGTTACAATAATGGTTTTCGCCAGCCGCTCGCCGAACGCCATGTCCATCGAATTCGACTATCCTCTTGCCGCCGAAATCTCCCGTAACGTCGACGCTGCCCTGAGCGAGGATGTCGGAGCCGGTGATCTGACGGCCAGCCTCGTTCCCGGCGATCGCTCGGTCAAGGCAACGGTGATCTGCCGCGAGGCCGGCGTGCTGTGCGGAACGGTCTGGTTTGACGCCTGTGTCGCCCGCCTCGACCCGAGTGCCAAAGTGACCTGGCACGCTGCCGACGGCGAACGCATCGGTGCCAACCAGCTGCTGTGCGAGATTACCGGCAATGGCCGCGCCCTGCTCACCGCCGAACGCAGCGCTCTCAATTTCCTGCAATTGCTTTCTGCCGTTGCCAGCAAGGCACGCATCTATGCCGATGCCATCGCCGGCACGAAAGCGCAGGTGGTCGATACGCGCAAGACCCTGCCCGGCCTCCGCATCGCCCAGAAATTTGCCGTCCGCTGCGGTGGCGGCGGCAATCATCGCCTTGCCTTGTGGGATGCCATCCTGATCAAGGAAAACCATATCCACGCCGCTGGCGGCATCGCCCAGGCCATGGCCGCGGCGAAGACCGTTGCCGAACAGGCCAAGGATCGTTGCAAGTTCATCCAGATCGAGGTCGAAAGTCTCGACGAACTCAAGCAGGCCCTTGAAGCCGGCGCCAAGATGATCCTGCTCGACAACTTCACGCTCGACATGATGCGCGAAGCTGCCGTGATCAACGCTGGTCGCGCTATTCTCGAAGCTTCCGGCAACGTCACGCTGGAAACGATACGCGGCATTGCCGAAACCGGTGTTGATCGTATCTCGGTTGGCGCCCTGACCAAGGACGTCAAGGCGCTCGATCTGTCGATGCGCTTCGTTAACTAGGCTTTTGCCCCAAAAAACGTCATAATCCCCAAATGCATTGATAATGATACGCGCATAGGGAGATTCGACATGCTGTTCGCGCTGTTTTACGTCGTTGCCATCACGATTCTTGTCTTGCACTTCACCGGTTTTCTGGCACGGCACAACATCGAATGGCTTGTCCTGGTTCTGGCTGCAACCGTATTCCCGGCGGTCATCTACCTGTAGGTTTTCGCACCACCAGATCAATCAAAGCTGAACGGCCGACATGGGCGTTGCCCTCGCTGATCTCCGCCTCGTGCTCCTTGAGGACTACGATTTCCCACGCACCGAAAGCTTGGCGCAATAACTCCGCCGTATAGAGGTTTTCTACGGCCGACGGCCCACCCGTACG
The DNA here is from genome assembly GCA_041904995.1 of Azonexus sp. GTDB lineage: Bacteria > Pseudomonadota > Gammaproteobacteria > Burkholderiales > Rhodocyclaceae > Azonexus. The sequence goes on along the minus strand of JAYRMB010000001.1, from coordinate 108,854 downwards.
GTATTCCAGTTGCTTTGGCGTGTAGCCTTGCAGCAGCAACACACCACCAGGCTTCAACGCCTGTTTCATCGCGGCGAACAGGCTTTCCCGCTCCCTCGGCCCAACGAACTGGATGAAGATGCCGACGATGGCATCGTAGGTAGCCTGCGGCCAGTTCCAGCTCAATAGATCGGCCTGCACGAAATCCACCGACACATGCCGACCATGGGCCAGCTTTTGCGCCTTGCCCAAGGCCACAGCGGATATTTCCGTAGCCGTCACCGAGCAACCGAGTTCCGCCAGCCAAACCGAATTGCGCCCCTCGCCATCGGCCACGGACAAAACCTGCATACCAGGCTGGAACAAGGCCTCCTGCTCCGCCAGAAATCGATTGGGTACCGTGCCGAACAGGTAGTCATCACCAGCATCACGATAGCGGGCTGACCAAAAGGCTTCGTGGTCGAATTGACTCATGGGCTGGACTCCAGAAAGGTTTGAAAATTGCTTGCATTGGCTTGGGCAAAGGCGCCCAAGCGCTTCGCGAGTCAGAGTGATTCGCGCAGTGTCCTGATTTTACGGCGTCAACGGCGACACCGGCCAAGCATCGATCGTTCAACACTTACTGTCGGAATTGCTACAAACCATGAAAACACTCATCCGTGTCACCGAAATCTGGGTTCCCAATAAGCAACGCACCCACCTCGAATTCTTTGATGGCCTCTATGGCGAACTCGTCGAATTCAAAGGGGCGAGCGAGACGATGCGTTTTGCCTACGACGAAGGCCTGCCCGGTAAAGCCTGGGCAGCTAAAAAGCCGGTCATCCTGCACAGTTTCGACAATTCCTACTTCCTGCGTACCGAAGCCGCGAAAAAGGCCGGATTGACTGCTGGGGTGGCCTTGCCCATCTTCGCCGGCGACTACCTGCAGGCCGTGATTGTCTTCTTCATCGGCGACGACGAGGAAAATGTCGGCGGAATCGAGCTATGGAGCAACACGCCGGTAGATTCCTACGACATCGGCTTGGAAGACGGCCATTATGGCACGGCCGAGACGTTTGAATGGACGGCGCGTCACACCAAGTTCCGGCCGGGTTTCGGCCTGCCAGGCACGGTGTGGCAAACCGGGATGCCCTGCATCATGGAAGACTTGCTCAGTTCGAAGCGTACGCTGCGTCGCGATAGCACGGTCAAGGTCGGTATCAGCAAAGGGGTAGGCATTCCCTGCTCATTCAACAGCCAGCAAGCCTTGGTCATGACTTTCCTGTCGGCACTGGGAACCCCCATCGCCCGCCGTTTCGAAATCTGGGTACCGAATGACGAAAACAGCGCACTACGTTTCGGTGCCGGCCATTGCGACCAGATGCCGCATCTTTCGGAATGTCATGCCGGCGCCACCATCGCACCATGGGAAGGGGCAATCGGCGAAGCATGGCAGAAAGGCGTTCCCGCCGTGCGTGGCAGTATCGTTTTCGAAGCCAGCGCAGCAGCACGTGCAGCAACCGGGGTTGGCCTGACCTCGATGGTGGTGCTTCCGGTTATCCAGGACGGAAGATTCAAGGCAGCGGTCGCCTGGTACTTCTGAAAAACAAAGGGCGGCCGTAGCCGCCCTTGCTTAACTCATTGAGCGGTGATCAAACGCGTTCAACCAAGAATTGCTTGATCGCAACAACGTCCGGGTCCATGACCACGACGCGCTGCGGCAGGTTCTCGATACCCTTCAGGTCGGCCGGACGCACCGGCTCCTGGTTCAGTGCCTCGCGGATGGTTTCTTCGAACTTGGCTGGCTGGGCGGTTTCCAACACGATCATGGGGACATTGGCTTCGCGGTGCTCCAAAGCCACCTTGAGGCCGTCGGCGGTGTGGGTATCGACCATGACCTTGTAGGTTTCGTTGGCGAAACGAATGGTCTGCAGGCGGTCGGCGTGCGTGCTCTTGCCCGAGACGAAACCGAAATTCGGCATTTTTGCCCAGTGCACCGTAGCAGAGAGGTCAAAGGCCTCGCCCTTGTCGACCTTGGCCCACAGCTCACGCACGACGGCGGAATCGCGCCCGACCAGATCGAACACGAAGCGCTCGAAGTTCGATGCCTTGGAAATATCCATCGACGGGCTGGAGGTGACGTTGGTTTCGGCCGAGGTGCGCGGACGATAGACGCCGGTCTTGAAGAATTCGTCGAGCACGTCGTTTTCGTTGGTAGCCAGCACCAGTTGCTTGATCGGCAGGCCCATCTGACGGGCGATATGGCCGGCGCAGATGTTGCCGAAGTTACCCGACGGCACGGTAAAGGAGACCTGCTCGTCGCTCGACTTCGTGGCAAGGAAATAGCCCTGGAAGTAATAGACGATCTGCGCCGCAACCCGGGCCCAGTTGATCGAATTGACCGCGCCAATCTTGTATTGCTTCTTGAAGGCGGCGTCGTTGGAAACGGCCTTCACGATGTCCTGGGCATCGTCGAACATGCCGCGCACGGCGATGTTGAAGATGTTGGCGTCTTGCAGCGAATACATCTGGGCGCGCTGGAAGGCGCTCATCTTGCCGTCCGGAGACAACATGAACACCTTGACGTTGTGCTTGCCGCGCATGGCGTACTCGGCGGCGGAACCGGTGTCGCCGGAGGTGGCGCCGAGAATGTTGATCGACTCGCCGCGCTGGTCGAGAACGTATTCGAACAGATTGCCGAGCAACTGCATGGCCATGTCCTTGAAGGCCAGGGTCGGGCCGTTGGACAGTTCCTGCGTGTAGAGATTGTCGGCCAGCTTGGTCAGCGGCGTGATTTCGGCCGCATTGCCGCCGTTGCGCGTATGGCAATAAACCTGGGCGGTATAGGTTTTGGCGACGATGGCCTTGAGATCGGCGGCCGGGATGTCGTCGATGAAGCGCGACAGGATTTCGTAGGCCAGATCGGCATAGGACAGCTTGCGCCAGGCGTCGAGATCAGCCTTGCTGACTTGCGGGTAGCTTTCCGGCAGGTAGAGGCCACCATCCGGGGCCAGGCCGCCGAGGAGGATGTCGCAGAAAGCCTGGGGCGCGGATTGGCCGCGGGTCGAGATGTAGCGCATGGCGAAAACCTGGAAAGCGAAAAACCGGGATTTTACCGCGTCGACGCCTCGACGCGAACCGCCTGAACGACGCCAGTGGCAAATAAGGCGAGCATCGATGCCGTCATCCAGGCTGCCGCGGTGAATTCACCGGCCAGCAAACAGACCGCAGACAGCAAGGCCAGACCAGCGCGCCACTGCCCGGTGGCCGCCAGACGTTGCCGCATCAGATGGCGTGCCGGCGTTTGCGGCCCAGGCCAACGCCAAACCGGTAACAACTGGCTCAAGGCGCCGGTCACCAACGGCAACAGGAAGCCGACGCCCCAGGCCAGCACCGCCGTATCGGCAGCGAACAGGCCAGCCGCATGCACGGCACCAGCGCCCAAGGCCAGCAGATAGCCGACGACCGCCGCCAGCAAAGAAGCCGTAACGCCGTCGCCCAGCAGTATCGCCAAGCCGTTGCGCCGCCACCACTGCCCGACCAGACTGAAGATGCCGACGAACAGGATCGACCCTCCAGCGACCGAAAGCGGCCACCACCACGCACTGCCGGAGGCGACCAGAAGCGCGCCGCAGCCCAGTAGCCAAAGCCGGCGTTTCAGCCAGGCGGCCGCATCCGGATCGGGCCGCCCCAGCGCTGTCGGCAGCAAAACGGGCAAGGTGCCGAAAGCGGCCAGCCCAACCAGGCCGAGGGTGTTCAGGTGCAGGTGGAACAGGCGCCAGGCACGCCAGCTGGCAGGCCACAGGATCAAGGCGAAGACTGCGCACAGGGCTGCGATCAGGCAGGCCAAGGCTGCAGCGTACCAGCGCCAGCCCGGGTGCGGCGCCCCCAGCGTCGCTTTGGCTCGGCGCCGGAACCAGACAAGCAAAATTGCCGAAAAAACGATGTCCACCGCAGCAGTGGCCAACAGGCTGTGATACGGCAACAGCCCCAGCATGGCTAGAGGGACGGCCAGCCCGAATAGCTGTGCGCCGTGCGGGATGACGCGGATAAAACGCGCAGCGTCGCCGGTGCGTGTCAGCACCGGTACGAAATGAATCATGGCCGCCAGGATAAGCGGCAAAATGCCGACGGCGAATGCGACATGCGCAACGGCAGCCGGCGAGCCCACTCCATTCAGCGCCAATCCGGCACTGACAAACAGGGAAAGGAGGCTTAGGCTCGCCGTTAGCAGCAATCAACCAACCACTTTGAAATCGATGACGATGGCACCCGGCTCACGTTGCTTGTACTCGATGTCGAGGTGGGCGCCGTAACGCTGTTGCAGTTGGGCAAGCAGCGGCAGTGGATCGTGGTCGTTGCAGAAACGCATGGTTTCACCAACTTGCAGGGCGTCGAGCGCGCCGAAGATGGCGGCATGGCGGAAACGCTTGGCGATGCCGCGTGCGTCGAAAGGGTACAGGGCTTCCGGGGTGGGGTTGCTGCAGGCATGAAGGTGTTGCATGTTGGCTCCAGAAAAAGCATGCCGGATTGGCAATGGGGCGATTGTGCCGAGCCCGCCGCCACTCTTCCTTGATCCGTATCGCAATACCCTTCCGTGCGGCAGGTTCATTCGGTTTCCGTGCCCACCGAGAAGGCATCGCCGGTCGCGATGAAATTGCCGCCCGCCAGATAGTGCAAGGTGCGCAGATCGTCGCTCGGGAAATGCCAGCGTCCGCCGGAAAACACCCGTGGATCGGCCCAGGCCGCCACCACCTCGGCCAGGAACAGGTCGTAGCGCTGCTCATTATGGAGTTCCGGAATGACCTTGCATTCCAGCCAGGCGACGCAACCGCCGACCAGCGGTGCGTCCACAATGGACGCCGGCTCGGTGCTCAAGCCGGTTAGGGAAAATTTGTCTTCGCCCCGCCCGCAGCACGACCCGACGGCCAGCACTTGCTCGGCAATTGCACGGCACGGAATGTTGAGAACGAACTCGCCGCTGGCCTCGATCAACTCACGGCTGTAGGCGCTCTTGTCGATCACCACGGCAATTTTCGGTGGGGCAAAATCGAGCGGCATCGCCCAGGAGGCCGCCATCACGTTTCGCTTGCCACCGGCGCCGCTCGACACCAGCGTGACCGGTCCGTGATTCAGCAACAGATAGGCCTTGCTTAATTCAACTGGTTCTCGCATCCAGTAATCTCCACAGCAAAACAAAAAGGGGACCGCAGTCCCCTTTTCCGCAAATCACATCCGGCTTATTGCAACTCTTCCAGACGAATGCGCTTGACCTTCCCCTTTTGCGCCGACAGGCCTTCGATCTTGGCGATCGCGGCATCCGCAGCGCTTTCCTTGCAGACATGGGTCAGGATGATGATGTCGGTTTCGCCTTCGCCCTCTTCCGGCTCGCGCTGCAGCAGTGCGTCAATGGAGATGCCCTGATCGGCCAGGATGCGGGTGATGTCGGCCAGCACGCCCGGCTTGTCTTCGACGCGCAGACGCAGGTAGTAGCCGGTCTCGACATCGCTCATCGGCAGGACGGGCAGATTGGACATGGCGTCCGGCTGGAAGGCCAGATGCGGCACGCGGTGTTCGGCATCGGCAGTGGCCAGGCGGGCAACATCGACCAGATCGGCCACGACGGCCGAAGCGGTCGGCTCGGCGCCGGCGCCCTTGCCGTAGTAGAGGGTAATGCCAACGGCGTCGCCCTTGACCATGACAGCGTTCATCGCGCCTTCGACGTTAGCCAGCAGGCGCTTGGCCGGAATCAGGGTCGGATGCACGCGCAACTCGACGCCCTGCTCGCGACGCTTGGCGATACCGAGCAGCTTGATGCGGTAACCGAGTTGTTCAGCATACTTGATGTCGGAGGCTTCGAGCTTGGTGATGCCCTCAATGTAGGCCTTGTCGAACTGGACCGGGATGCCGTAGGCGATGGAAGCGATCAGCGTGGCCTTGTGGGCAGCATCGACGCCTTCGATATCGAAGGTGGGATCGGCTTCGGCATAACCCAGGCGTTGGGCTTCCTTCAGCACTTCGTCAAAGGAGAGGCCCTTGTCGCGCATCTCGGACAGGATGAAGTTGGTCGTGCCGTTGATGATACCGGCTGCCCACTCGATGCGGTTGGCGGTCAGGCCTTCGCGCAGCGCCTTGATGATGGGGATGCCACCGGCCACAGCGGCCTCGAAGGCAACCATGACACCCTTCTTCTGGGCAGCGGTGAAAATCTCGGTGCCATGCACGGCGAGCAACGCCTTGTTGGCGGTGACCACGTGCTTGCCGGCCTCGATGGCCTGCATGACCAGATCCTTGGCCACTGTGTAGCCGCCGATCAACTCGACGATGATGTCGATTTCAGGGTCCTTGACCAGTTCGAAAGCGTCATTGGTAACGCGGGCCGCGCCGCCGGTGATTTCCTTGGCCAGGTCCACATTGCGGTCGGCCACGGCGGTAATCTGGATCGGGCGACCGGCGCGGCGGGTAATTTCTTCCGCATTGCGCTTCAAAACGGTCCAGGTGCCACCGCCGACGGTGCCGATGCCGATAAGGCCAACATTGATGGGTTTCATTATTCAGTCTTTGTGGATGAGATGGTTGGTGTTATGACGCTTGCGATAGCCTTCGAGGAAACGCGCGATACGAGCGATCGCCTCGCGCAGATCGTCTTCGTGCGGCAGGAAAACAAGGCGGAAATGGTCGGGATGCGGCCAGTTGAAGCCCGTGCCCTGCACCAGCAGTACCTTTTCTTCCTGCAGCAGTTCGGAAATGAATTGCTGGTCGTTCTTGATCGGATAGATCGCCGGGTCAAGTTTCGGGAACATGTACAGTGCCGCCTTCGGCTTGACGCAGGTGACGCCCGGAATCGCCGTGATCAACTCGTGAGCGATATCGCGCTGGCGACGCAGGCGGCCGCCTTCCTTGATCAAGTCGTCGATACTCTGATAGCCACCGAGCGCGGTCTGAATGCCGTGCTGCCCCGGCGCGTTGGCGCACAGGCGCATCGAGGCCAGCATGTCGAGGCCCTCGATATAGTCCTTGGCATGGCGCTTGTCACCGGAAACCACCATCCAGCCGGCGCGATAGCCGCAAGAACGGTAATTCTTGGACAGGCCGTTGAAGGTGATCATCAGCACATCGTCGGCCAACGAGGCAATCGACGTATGCTTGACGCCGTCGTACAAGACCTTGTCGTAGACTTCGTCGGCGTAGATGGTCAGGTGGTGCTGACGGGCGATATCGATGATCTCGTGCAGCAATTCGTCCGGATACAGCGCGCCGGTCGGATTGTTCGGGTTGATCAGTACGATCGCCTTGGTATGGGCGTTGATCTTGCTGCGGATGTCGTCGAGATCGGGCAGCCAGCCTTTTTCCTCATCGCACAGGTAGTGCTTCGGCGTACCGCCGGAGAGGCTGATCGCCGCCGTCCACAGCGGATAGTCTGGAGCCGGCACCAGCACTTCGTCGCCCGCATCCAGTAAGGCGTTCATCGCCATGACGATCAACTCGGAGACGCCGTTGCCGACATAGATGTCGTCCAGCGTCACGCCCTTGATCCCCTTTTGCTGGGTGTAATGCATGATCGCCTTGCGTGCGGCGAAGATTCCCTTCGAGTCCGTGTAACCCGCCGCATTCGGCAGGTTGCGGATCATGTCCTGCTGGATTTCCTCGGGCGAATCGAAGCCGAACGCGGCCAGATTGCCGATGTTCAGCTTGATGATCTTGTGACCCTCTTCCTCCATCTGCTTGGCTTTCTGCAGCACGGGGCCGCGAATGTCGTAGCAGACGTTGGCGAGTTTGGCGGATTTCTTGACGTGTTTCATGCAAATGTTCCGGCTGGGCGGCTTATAGCCTGTAAAGGCCAAAGGTATAATCCTACTTTATCGTATGGTGCACCGCAATTTTGCGCTGCCGGACAGGACGTCAACCCGTGAAACTTCATCTCGCCAACACTGCAGGAATTAACATGTTCACCGCCTATGGCGAGGGCTATGTTGCGGTGAACAATGAAAAACACGAAAAAAGCCTGATCCTGCTGCCCGAGGCCATCATGCCTGCCTGGACCGAAGCCAAGCCGGAAACCTTGAGCGGGGCCGATATGGCCAAACTGCTCGAACTTGGCACCGAAATCGTCCTGCTCGGCACCGGCCAACGCCTGCGCTTTCCGCCAGGCGCCCTGCTTCGCCCCTTCGCCCCTGCCGGCATCGGACTCGAAGTGATGGATATACAAGCCGCCTGCCGTACCTATAACATTCTTGCCGCCGAAGGTCGTCAGGTGGCGGCGGCTCTTATTTTCGACTGAGCCGCGCTTAGTCAGCGTTAATATTTGTTTAAAGAGATATTTGTAAATGAAAACAATTGCTGTAGTTGGTTTGGGTTACGTCGGCCTACCGCTCGCCGTCGAGTTCGGCAAGAAATTCCGCACCATCGGTTTCGACCTGTCGCATCAGAAGATCGCAGCCTATCGCAACCACGTCGACCCAACGGGCGAAGTCAGCAGTGACGATCTGCGTGCCGCCAAGCAGCTGGAGGTCACCACCGATCCGGCACTGCTCAGCGAGGCCGATTTCGTCGTCGTCGCGGTACCGACTCCGGTAGACGATGCCTATCAACCGGACTTCACCCCGTTGATCGGTGCATCGCGCACCGTCGGCCAGAACCTGAAACCGGGTGCCATCGTTGTTTTCGAATCGACCGTTTATCCGGGCGCCACAGAGGAAGTCTGTATCCCTGTCATCGAAGAACACTCCGGCAAGGTCTGGAAGCGTGACTTCTTCGTTGGGTATTCGCCGGAACGGATCAATCCTGGTGACAAGGAACGGACGCTGACCAAGATCGTCAAGGTGGTTTCCGGCGACACCCCGGAAACGCTGAAGACCGTTGCGGATGTCTACAGTAGCGTAATCACCGCCGGCGTCTATCCGGCCTCGTCGATCAAGGTCGCTGAAGCGGCCAAGGTCATCGAGAACACTCAGCGCGACCTCAACATCGCCCTGATGAACGAACTTGCGATCATTTTCGACCGCATCGGCATCGATACGCTCGAAGTACTGAAAGCCGCAGGCACGAAGTGGAACTTCCTGCCATTCCGCCCCGGCCTAGTCGGCGGACACTGCATCGGTGTCGATCCCTATTACCTGACGCACAAGGCGCAAAAGCTGGGTTATCACCCGGAAGTCATCCTGGCGGGCCGCCGGATCAACGACGGCATGGGCAAGTTCGTCGCCGAGCTGACCATCAAGCACATGGTGCGCAGCGGCCACCCGATCAAGGATGCGCCCATCCTCGTTCTTGGCCTGACTTTCAAGGAAGACTGCCCGGACCTGCGCAACTCTCGCGTCATCGACGTCATCCGCGAACTGCAATCCTATGGTGCGAATGTCGTGGTGCACGACCCGGTCGCCGATCCCGAGGAAGCAATGCACGAATATGGCGTGCAACTGGTCGCCTGGGACAAACTACCGAAAGCGGCGGCCGTCGTCATGGCGGTCAGTCATAAAGAGTTCAAGGCCTTGGGAACGCCAGCGCTCATGGAAAAAATCGCCGCCAACGGCGTCATTGCAGACGTCAAGAGCGTTCTCGACGAAAAAACATTCGCCGAACACGGCATCTCGATCTGGCGCCTCTAATATCTCTGGTCAAACCGCATTGACTGGCTGGCAATTGTCTCTAGCCGGTCAATGCCTGAGGTATTGTGCCGTTCGTTTTCCGATATTTTCATTAGATCCGGAAATATCTCACAGCCGCATCCACTGACCGCACCTAGAATACGTCCGAACAATAAGGATTTGATCTGCAAGAGCCCTGAATGAGCCTGGCCAGCAGACCTAACAAGGAGTCAGCCATGTATGCACATACCCTTCCCTTTACCGTCACAACTGGCAAGCGCATGATTGGTGCAGCTGTTGTGGTATTGGTCATCCTGGGCATCCATCCCGCGATTGGGCAGCTATTGACCGATACTTGGGAAAAAATATTCCATGCACTCGCCTTTGCCATTTTGGCTACTGGCATCATGGCCATTCGCCCGAGAATCGGCTGCCTGCAAGTCATGGTTCTCCTGGGCGTGGCAGCGCTTGCGAGCCAATATTTCCAATTGTTGATCCAGCCGGGCGGACCGGATTTCGAAGTAGCAATGGCGTCCGTACTCGGTGGCCTGGTCAGCCTGTTTGCCTGGAATATGCGTGGCCCGACCTGCAAGTAAAACCGCAAGTACGGTGAATCCGGATCAGGCTTTCACCGTGCGGAATATAGCCCCCAAAAGACGGACGGCATCTTCGATTTCCGGTGTATGAGGATTGCCGCAATTGAGGCGCAGGCAGTTGCGATACATTCCGCTCGCCGAGAACAACTCACCCGGAACATAGGCCACGCCCTCCGCCACGGAATGCTCGTAGAGTGCAGTCGTATCAATCTCCTCTGGCAACTCCACCCATAGCACATAACCTCCCTCTGGCCGGGTGATTCGTGTTTCCGCAGGGAAATGCCGAATGATCGCTGCCCGCATCGATTCCACCTGCCGCTCGTAGGCACGCCTCAAGCTACGCAGATGGCGCTCATAAGCCCCGGACTCCAGATACTCGGCGAGTACCATCTGAGACAACGGATTGGTTCCGCCGCTGATAATGGTTTTCTGCAAAGCGAGTCGCGGCCTGTAACGACCTGCTGCAACAAAACCAACGCGGAGCGCCGGGGAGAGGCTTTTCGAGAATGAGGCGCACAGCATGACATTACCTGTTTCATCGAAAGCCTTGACCGGCCACGGGCGCTGGTCACCGAAATGTAAGTCTCCGTAGATGTCATCTTCAATCAAGGGCACATTTCGCATTGCCAGCAGTGTTGCAAGACGCCGCTTGTTTTCATCTGGCATAACGCACCCGAGTGGATTGCTCCCGTTGGAAACCAGCAGGCATGCGGCGATACCTCCTTGCCTCGTCGCCAGTTCCAGTGCCTCGATCGATAACCCCGTACGCGGATCGGTCGGGATTTCCAGTGCACGCAGGCCGAGCGATTCGAGCAATTGCAGCATCAAGTAATAGGCCGGCGACTCGACGGCTACCGTATCCCCTGGCTGAGTGACGGCACGCAAACAGAGATTCAGGGCCTCCGTACAACCATTGGTAATGACGAACTCTTCGCTCGCCAGGGGGCCACCCCAAGCCAGCGAGCGCCTTGCCAATTGCCGAACCAGTGCCGGCTCATCCATATGAACGTGACTGCCGCTGGTCAATACCGTGGGATACCGGCGCGCCACAGATCCATACAATCGATTCAGTGTCGCCAGCGGTAGCAATTCGTTGGCAGGCAACGCCGCAGCCAACGGCGCAACACCCGGACGCATCCCCGACTGAAGTACTCTGACCAATCGCTGTGAAATATCGACCGGCATTGGCGCCACTGGCGTGGCTCTTGCCAAAGGGGCGGCTCGTCCAGCCAAGGGGCGCCGAACGAAGTAGCCCGATTGGGGCCGAGCTTCAACCAGCCCCCTGTCCTCAAGCTGTCGCAGAGCCTGGACGACCGTCGATACGGACAGACGCTTCTCTTGAGCCAGTCGGCGTACAGATGGCAGGCGGTCGCCATGCTGTAAAACGCCACCGGATATCAGCCCAGCCAATTCACCCGCCAGCTTCTCGTATCTCAGTGAAGAATTTTCCATCAACACAGTTCTCGCCATCTATCACCAGCACAGTTTAGAAATCAATAAACTGTGCTGATTACAATTTGAATTTATTGAGACTGTATCAGCGTTATTGCTTTTTCTAAACTGGCATCACTTCAAATGGAGAGAGATGCCATGGAAATCGACTGGACCGGCTACGAGTTTCAGTTGGCCGATGGACAAGCATTAAGAATTGTCCGCGCCAGCGGCATAGAGATTCGCTGTGTCACCGGAACCTTGTGGGTGACTGAGGCGGGCGACTACACCGATCATTTCCTGCTCGCCGGCCAAACTTATCGACTTCGCGGCAATGGATTGGCACTCGTCGAGGGCGTCGGTTCGGCCAGCGCAGCATTACGACGTTCGCCGACACTACTCGATAAATTGAGGAACTGTTTCGAAACCAAGAAGACGCCACCCCAGGCAGGAATTTGCGCCTAGCTAATCGAATAAATCCGGTTGCATTGGCGACAAGTTGTCGCGCTTGACGGTCAAGCGCACGGGAACGCCTTGTCGTCCAATAGCTTCCACCACCATGCGTCCACCTGATGCCTCAGCGAGGACGCGAACGTTGCGCGATGCCTTGCGGCTACGACCGGCATAGGCGACGACTACCCCGGCAGGTGGAATCCAGGCATTACGGGCAGGAGACATGGCGTTGTATCCCCGGTATTTCGACGGCCGTAGCCTACCCCTGAAAATAAACAATTCGAATACTGTACTTTTATACAGTTATCGATTAATCTTCGCCTCAACGCCAATTACTGGTTATTTATACAGTACGCGAATTTAGGATACGGAGGCCAACATGAAACGTCTACAACACTGGTTCGATCTTCTCGCCGGCATCTCTCATGAAGAAAATGCCCGCCTTGAACGTGCCCGCTCCATCTTTGCCCAGCATGGCCCGGATATCGACGCGCTGCAAGTGCCTGCATGCTGGCGTCGCCGTCAGCGCATTGGCTAAGCGCTGATCTACAACAAAAAAGGCGGCAACCGCCGCCTTCGTCGGATTCTGGATTGATGCTCAGAACTCATCCTTGACGATGGGGAAACCCAGAGCATCCCAATCGAGCATGCCACCGCGATAGTAGTAGATCTTGTCGGCCGGGAAGCCATCGCGCACCATTGCGGTAATCGCCGTCGGGCTTTGCGGACATACCGGTCCGTTGCAGAAAGCAAAAACCTTCTTGGCCTTGGTGCAATCCCACTTGCCAGCCTTGTTCTTGCTGCAACCCAGTTCGTCCATCCGGCCAGCCACCTGGGTGTAGGGGATGTGGTAGGAATTCGGGATCGTCCCCTTGATCCGGTCGTCCGGTTCGCGCATGTCGACAATCAGTGCGTCCTTGTCGTTCATGGCGTGCAGAATTTCGATTTCGGTTACCGGATGTACACCTGGCACGGGTATCAATGGTTGCAACCAGCCCTTGTTTTTGGCGCAAGGTGTCATGGTGCGGGTAATGACGAACGGACCGTTCTTGGTCTGTACGACAAATTGCTTGTCTTCACCGATGATGCGCAACAGTTCCTTTTCCTGTGCTGTGACGCTCATGGTCATCGCAGCCAAGCCTAGCGCCAGCAATACTTTCTTGAACATGAATTTCCCCTTTGATTGTGTTGGTGCGTATATAAGCACGCGCGTATATATTAATGTGGCAATACTGTTTTTGATATATTTTTTGCAGTATAAAACTATTTTTCTATCATCATTGCCAATTATGTATTTCATTCGCATGACGTTTCGAATGATACCGGGGAATCCCGTTGCTTCGGGTTGTCAAATTCGCTAAAACCATTGCTTATCATCACCCCGTGTTTTGACCATGTATCTTCCCTTGCACCAATACCTGAATGGGCGAATCAGTTTGCATCTCGGCGACCTGACCGAGCAGTCCGTAGACGCTATCGTCAATGCCGCAAATAGTTCGTTATTGGGTGGTGGCGGCGTAGATGGCGCAATTCATCGGCGCGGCGGACCATCGATACTTGAAGCCTGTCGTGAATTGCGACGCACACGATGGCCGGAAGGATTACCCACTGGCGAAGCTACCATCACCGCTGGCGGTGCCCTACCCGCGCGATACGTCATACATACCGTCGGGCCAATTTACAGCCGCCATAGTGGCAGGGAAGCCGAATTACTCGCCGCGTGCTACCGTAACACCCTCACGCTCGCCGATAGCCACGGACTGCGCAGCCTCGCGTTTCCCGCCATATCGACCGGCATCTACGGATATCCTCCGGAAGAGGCGGCGTGGGTCGTTTCGCTAGCATTCAACACTTGCCTGCCAACGAACAACTCGGTTCAGGAGGTTCGTTTGGTTTTTTTCGACCGCAGGCAATTGGACATTTTCGTCAAACACCAGCAATTCATTCCGTGAATCTGCCCTAAACTCTTGCCGCCGTTTCGACCTGCGGCATAATTCGGGTTGCCAAGAAGCGGCGCAAACGCCGCCAACAATCAACTACTCGGAGAAATTCAGCTCATGAAGCGTGTCGATATCGATAACGCCATACGCTTGCACAACTTGTGGCGGCGCCAGTTCCTCAACGCTTTTGCCGGTGGGGCCTATGCCGACATGCCGCTCTCCGAACACCGTGGTTGCACGCTGGGCAAGGAACTCCAACTTGCCGAAGGCGCTTACGTGGCGACTCCTGACTACGCTCAACTGATCGCAGTTCACGACAAGTTCCATACCCTGGCCAATGAGATTGTCGATCTCAGCAATAACGGGATGGCTGACGCGGCAGACCTGCTGTTGCCGGAATTGAGCGAGGCATCGCACCAGCTGGTCAAGGCACTCGATAAGCTGCGCGAGAACCGCGACAGCTGAGCTTTCCCAGCTAGCAACGAAAATGGCGCAGATATCTGCGCCATTTTTCTTTCCGCTCAATGATCAAATCACTAACGTTTTGCCTGCTTGGGCGATTTATCGACGGTTTTGGCCGCTTTCGCCACCTTCACGGCCTTGGCCGACTTTTCCTCGACCTGACTGAGCTTCTTGCGGTGCTGAGCGGCCTTTTGGCGCTGCAAGCGCAACAAGCGACGGCGAATTTCGTCGGAATCCATCCAAAGATCGGCGCCCTTCAGAATGCTGGCGATCTCGGTTTCGCTCAGGAAAGGCGAACACAGGCGCGTCATCACCTTCTCGAACCAATTGCTGATCGCTACCACCTCGGCCTGCTGCTCGTTGCCCTTGCCAGCAAAGATGCCCGAATAGATGTGGAACATCAGTTGGCAGTTGTCATGCACGATCAACTCGTCGCCGCACAGGAAAATCAGCGCCGCCATCGAGTAGGCACGTGCCTCAAGGATGGTGATAACTCGGGCCGGCGAAGCCAGGATGTTATTGATGATCTGCAGCCCGGTATTGAAATCGCCGCCGGCCGAATTCAAGTGGATGTAGATCAGATCGGTTTCGGCTGCTGAGCGCAGCGTGTAGAAGAGCTCGGTGTAGTACTGCGGTTCGCGAATTTCGCCGCACAGGTAATAAGCCACTTGGCGAACCGGCAGTTGTTGCTCGTAGCGAACCAACCCTCTGAAGGCCGAACTCTCTTCGCTCAGCGACTCATCGTCCGGCGTATGAAGCAGGCGATTCATGGTCTCTCCTCTCCGTATCGTTTGTCTTCATTATGAGCCAAGGCACAGAGGCTCGCTACGGATGGCAGCGAGCACATGCCCCACCAAACGTGGCTTTTGCCAGAAACAGACAGCAATAAAAAAGGACGCCGCAGCGTCCTTTTTACCCTAAGAGCTGGCCAGCAATCAGCCCACCCAGCGGCGCGCATTGCGGAACATGCGCATCCACGGGCTGTCCTCACCCCAGTTTTCCGGATGCCAGGACATCTGCACGCTGCGGAAGACGCGTTCCGGGTGCGGCATCATGATCGTGAAGCGGCCATCGGCCGTAGTCACCGCGGTCAGGCCGCCCGGCGAACCGTTCGGATTGTACGGATAGACCTCGGTCGGCTCGCCCTTGTTGTCGACGTAGCGCACGGCGGACAGGCACTTACCCTGGTCGTCGGCGTTATCGAAGACGGCGCGGCCTTCGCCGTGCGAGACGACGATGGGTATCTGCGAGCCTTCCATGCCGGCGAAGAAGATCGACGGCGAATCCAGCACTTCGGTCATCACGAAGCGCGCTTCGAACTGCTCGACCTTGTTGCGGCGGAAGGCCGGCCAGTGTTCTGCACCCGGAATGATCGACTTGAGTGCGCTCATCATCTGGCAGCCGTTGCAGACGCCCAGTGCGAAGGTATCCGGACGGTTGAAGAAGGCGGCGAACTCGTCGCGGCAGCCGTCGTGCATCAGGATGGTCTTGGCCCAGCCCTGGCCGGCGCCGAGCACGTCGCCGTAGGAGAAGCCGCCGCAGGCGACCAGGCCCTTAAAGTCCTTGAGGCTGACGCGGCCGGCGAGAATGTCGCTCATATGCACGTCGACCGACTGGAAGCCGGCGCGGTCGAAGGCGGCGGCCATTTCGTAATGGCTGTTGACGCCCTGCTCGCGCAGGATGGCGACGCGCGGTCGGCCGCTGACGGCAGCGTAAACCTGGGTGAAGTCGTCCTGCGGATCGAAGGTGATCTTCGGCGTCAGGCCCGGATCGCTGGTATCGAGGATGCGGTCGAATTCCTGCTGGGCGCAGCTCGGATTGTCGCGCATGGCCTGCATCTGGTAGCTGGTCTCGGACCAGGCACGCTGCAGGTCGACGCGCTTCTCACGTAGCACGCGCTTGGCGTTGCGGGTGACGCGGATTTCGTCCCACTCATTGGTCGTGCCGACGAAGTGATACGGCACGCCGCTGGCGCGCAGGATCGGCGTGACCTTCTCGCGGTCGGCACGGCGGATCTGGATCAGCGCGCCGAGTTCCTCGTTGAACAGCGCGCGGACGATGTTCTCGAAATCACGGCCGGCCATCAGGTCCGGACGCTTCTCGGCGCCATCGACGTCGAGCGCGGCACCGTCGAAGCACAGGCCGTCGAGGTCGAGCGAGACGCCGCAGCGGCTGGCGAAGGCCATTTCGCAGGCAGCGACGAACAGGCCGCCGTCGGAACGGTCGTGATAAGCGAGCAGCAGGCCGTCGCGATTCAGCTTCTGCACGGCTTCGAACAGACCCTTGAGCTTGGCCGGTTCGTCGACATCCGGCGCATCGTCGCCGGTGGCGTTATAGACCTGCGCCAGCGCCGAGCCGCCGAGGCGGTTCTTGCCAAGGTCGAGCAGCAGCAACTCGGTTTCACCCTGCTCGCAGGCGAGCAGCGGGGTTTTCGTCTTGCGCACGTCGTCCACCGCAGCAAACGAGGTGACGATCAGCGACAGCGGCGACACCACCTGCTTCTTCTCGCCGTTTTCGTCCCAGGCGGTGCGCATCGACAGCGAATCCTTGCCGACCGGGATCGACACGCCGATCTGCTTGCACAGTTCGGAAATGCCTTCGACCGTGGCGTACAGGCGGGCGTCCTCGCCCGGCACGCCGCACGGCGCCATCCAGTTGGCCGAGAGCTTGACCTTGTCCAGGCTGCCGACATCGGCGGCGGCCAGGTTGGTCAGCGCCTCGCCGATGGCCATGCGGCCCGAAGCCGGCGCGTCGAGCACGGCGAGCGGCGTGCGCTCGCCCATGGCAAAGGCTTCGCCGAGGTAGCCTTGATAGCCCATCGTGGTCACGGCGACGTCAGCCACCGGCACCTGCCACGGGCCGACCATCTGGTCGCGCGCCGTCATGCCGCCAACCGAGCGGTCGCCGATGGAAATCAGGAAGGTCTTGTCGGCGATGGTCGGCAGACGCATCAGGCGGTAAGCGGCGTCCTTGAGTTCGATGGAAACGGCGTCAAAGGGCACGAACGTGGACGGCTGCGACGTCACATCGCGCGTCATCCGCGGCGGCTTGCCGAGCAGCGCTTCCATTTCCATGTCGACCGGATTGACACCGAAGTGGGCGTCGGTAACGGTCAGGTGGCCATCGCCGGTGGCTTCGCCGACCACGGCAAACGGGCAGCGCTCGCGCTCGCACATCGCCTGGAATTCGCCGATACGGTTCGGCGGAATGGCCAGCACGTAGCGTTCCTGCGATTCGTTGGACCAGATTTCGGCCGGCGACATGCCCGGTTCCAGGGTCGGCACCTTGCGCAGGTCGAACTTGGCGCCGACGCCGCCCGAATGGGCGAGTTCCGGCAGGGCGTTGGAAACGCCGCCGGCACCGACGTCATGCACGGAGAGAATCGGGTTGTCCTTGCCCATCTGCCAGCAACGGTCGATGACTTCCTGCGCGCGGCGCTGGATTTCCGGGTTGCCACGCTGGACCGAGGCAAAGTCGAGGTCTTCGGCATTGACGCCGGCCGTCATCGACGAAGCGGCGCCGCCGCCCAGGCCGATCAGCATGCCGGGGCCGCCAAGCTGCACGAACAACGTGCCGACCGGGAAGGTTTCTTCCTTGAACGACTGCTCGGCCTGGATGGAACCGAGGCCGCCGGCGATCATGATCGGCTTGTGATAGCCGCGCACCGTGCCAGCCACGTCCTGCTCGTAAGTACGGAAGTAGCCGGTCAGGTTCGGACGACCGAATTCGTTGTTGAAGGCGGCGGCACCGATCGGGCCTTCGAGCATGATGTCGAGGGCCGAGGCGATGCGCGACGGGCGGCCATAGGCCTTTTCCCAGGGCTGCGGCGCATCCGGCAGGTTCAGGTTGGAAACCGAAAAGCCACAGAGGCCGGCCTTCGGCTTGGAGCCCTTGCCGGTAGCGCCTTCGTCGCGAATTTCGCCGCCGGAGCCGGTGGATGCGCCGGGGAACGGGGAAATCGCGGTCGGGTGGTTGTGCGTCTCGACCTTGGTCAGGATGTGGGTCAGCTCTTCCTTGTAGGAATAGCCGCGGTCGGCATCCGGGTAGAAACGCGGGATGGTCGCGCCTTCGATGATCGAGGCGTTGTCGGCATAGGCCATCACCGTGCCTTGCGGGTTGGCCTGGTGCGTTTCGCGGATCATGCCGAACAGCGTCTTGTCCTTCTTCTCGCCGTCGATGACCCAGGAGGCGTTGAAGATCTTGTGACGGCAGTGTTCGGAGTTGGCCTGGGCGAACATCATCAGTTCGACGTCGGTCGGATTGCGGCCGGCCTTGGTGAAGATGTCGAGCAGGTAATCGACTTCGTCGTCGGACAGCGCCAGGCCCAGCGTGCCGTTGGCTTCGACCAGCGCGGCCTTGCCGCCAGCCAGGACGTCGACAGTCGACAGCGGCTTCGGCTCGAAATGGCGGAACAGTTCGCCGGCTTCGGCAAAACCGGCGAGCACCGATTCGGTCATGCGGTCGTGCAGCAGGCCGGCGACGATCTTCTTCTCGTCAGCGGTCAACGCCCGGTTTTGCTTCAAAACCACATGGAAGGCGACGACGCGCTCGATACGCTCGATGGCCGGTTCGAGATCGCAGTTGAAGGCGATGTCGGTGGCCTTGGACGACCACGGCGAGATGGTGCCGATACGCGGTGCCACAAGGAACAGTTCGCCCTTGTCCTCGCCGGCCGGCACTTCTTCCAGCAACTTGGCCAGCTTGGCGCGCTCGTCGGCGGACAGCGCGCGCTTCTGCGCGATGACGTGCCAGTAATCGGCGGTCACCGATTCGATGTCGGCCACGGCCGTGTTCAGGCGGGCGAGCAGGCGTTGCAGGCGGAAGGCGGAAAAGGCGGCGTCGCCTTTGAGGCAAAGAATGTCGGCCATGGAGAAGAATTCGGCTGTGGCGGAAAGGGCGAAATTATACCTCAGCCAGCCCCCTCCCCGGCAGCCGCCGACGCTGTGCGGAGCATCCTGCCAAGGCAAAAATGTTCCGGTCGCGGAGTTTGCCCGCACAGCCACACTGCTGCGGTGCACCGGTCAAAACGGGCAAATTTCAGAACCACCAAAATGCATCGAGGGAAGCCGTTTGGCTTCCCTCGTAACCACTGCCCAGCCCGCTAAACTTAGGCCGCCTGGCTATCGAGCTGCTGGGCGATCACGCCAAATTCGCCGCTGCTGAACAGGCGATCGATATCGATCACGATCAGCATCCGCTTGTCGATATTGGCCAAACCGGTGATGTACTTGGTGTCGAAACTCGCCGAGAAATCCGGCGGCATCATGATCTGCTGGCTGCTCAGCGCCACCACGTCGGACACCTGATCCACTACCACGCCCACGACAATCCCGGCGACGTTCAGAATCATCGTCACCGTAAAGGCCGTGTATTCCACCTTGGGCATATTGAGCTTGATCCGCAGGTCGATGATCGGAATGATCGTCCCCCGCAGATTTGCCACCCCCTTGATGAAAGCCGGTGCATTGGCAATCCGCGTCGGCGGCTCGTAGCCGCGAATTTCCTGAACCCGCAGGATATCGACCGCGTATTCCTCACTCCCCAGCACAAAGGTCAGATATTCACCACCGCCTTCACCGTCATCACCACGATTTTGCATCGATGCATCCACAATTCGACTCCTTTCCTGGCACGTTCAAAGTCCTCAGTCGCAAACTGCCGCAGGACTTAGAACTCCTCCCAATGATCTTCGTCGGGAGGCGCCACCGGGGCTGACAGTTTGGCGGCCGGACGGTTGAGTGCCGGGCGCGGCATTTCGCGCGGAGGGGCCAGTTGTGCCACGCTCTTCTGCGTGGTCGACAGCTTGAAACGCCCGACCGCGACGGCCAGGGCATGCGCCTGCTCTTCCAGCGACTCGGCAGCGGCAGCGGCCTGTTCGACCAAGGCGGCGTTCTGCTGCGTCACCTCATCCATCTGGCCGACCGCCAGGCTCACCTGCTCGATGCCCGAAGTCTGCTCGCGGCTCGCCCCGGAAATCTCGGCCATGATATTGGCCACGTTCTGAATGCTGCGCACCACCTCTTCCATCGTGCGTCCGGCCTGTGCCACCTGCTGGTTGCCGGCTTCGACCTTGCTTACCGAGTCGGCGATCAGATCCTTGATCTCCTTGGCCGCCGTCGCGCTACGCTGGGCGAGATTGCGCACCTCGGTCGCCACCACGGCGAAGCCACGCCCCTGCTCGCCGGCGCGCGCCGTTTCCACCGCCGCGTTGAGCGCCAGGATGTTGGTCTGGAAGGCGATGCCGTCGATCACGCCGATGATGTTGGCGATCTTGCTGCTCGCCTGGTGAATGGTCGTCATGGTATCGACCACCTGATTCACCACCTCGCCGCCCTGCACCGCCGTCAGTTTGGCGTTGCTGGCCAGATCGCTGGCCTGGCGTGCGTTTTCCGAATTCTGCTTCACCGTGCTGGTCAGCTCCTCCATGCTGGAGGCGGTTTCCTCCAGGCTGGAAGCCTGCTCTTCCGTCCGGCTCGACAGATCCTGGTTGCCCGAGGCGATTTCCTTGGCGGCTGTATTGATCAGGCCCACCGCTTCAACGATGTTGCCGATCAGGTTCTGCAGGTTTTCGCTGATGCCGTTGATCGCCACCGCGGTCGAGCCAAAGAGGCCCGGATACGCCTTGTCGACGCTCTGGGTCAGATCGCCGTCGGCCAGCGACTGGGCAACGCGGGAAATGTCGGTCAAAGCCTCGTTGGCCGTCTTGCCCAGCGCATTGAGCAGATCGGCCAGCACCTTGGCGTAACCCTGCTTGTCGCCGCTCGAGATCTGCTGGCTGAAATCGCCTTCCGACGCCGCATTGACCATGGCGCGGACTTCACCGATCACCGTATTCAACACATCGACCGTCTTGTTGACCGCGCTCGCCGTCTCGCCGAAGGCACCTGAGTAGCGTGCTTCGATATGCTGGGACAGATCGCCGTTGGCTAACGCCACAGAAACGCGGGAAATATCGCGCAAGCTCGTATCGGCCGTTTCCACCAGCCGGTTCAGCGATTGCCCGATCTCCAGGCCAAAGCCCTGCCGGCCGTTCATCGCCATGCGCTGCCCGAGGTCGCCACGCTCACCGGCAGAAACGATGCTCTTGATATCGCCCACCAGCGTATTCAACCCCTGCTGCATCGACGACATGGCCTTCAGCAGATCGGCGATTTCGTCGCCACCGGAATCCTGCACGCTGCTATCCAGGCGCCCTTGCGCAATCGCTTCGGCCACCGTCACCGCCTGGCCCAGACGGCGTGAAATTCCCTTCGATTGGCTCAGCGCGATGAAGATGCCAATTGCGATCGCCATTACGGTCGATCCCACCAGGATCAGCTGGACGAGCTTGGCGGCATCCATGGCCTCGACGGCCGCCTTCTCCATTTCGCCTTCCTGATACTTGCCGAACGCCTCGGCGGCATCCCACAGCACGTTGTTCGCGGCGCCAACCTCCTTGAGGAACTCCGCGGTCTTGGCACGGTCGCCCTCGCGAACCAGCTGGATGGCGCGGTCATACAAAGGCCCGAGCTTGTCGCGCGCAGCGAGCATGGCGCCAACCATTTCCTTGCCCTTGGGCGTGGTCATCAGGTCAGCGAGCTTGTTCATGTCCTCGCCATTCTGCTTGCGATTGGCGATGATCTTCTCGATGATCTTTTCCGCATCGGCCGGGCTCTCAGCCATGGCCGCACCGCGCAGTTGTCGCCCGTTATCGATCACCCGCTTGATGATCGCCTGCGCCATCATCACCTTGGGATAGCGATTGTGGGCCACCACGTCGACACTGTGTTCCACCTTCAGCAGGAACCAGAAGGCGATCGCACCGGCCACCAGAAAGATGCCAAGCACAATGCCAAAGCCGGTCATCAGTTGCCGACGAATCGGCGCCTTATTCGAAATCATAAGTCTCCCCCATGCCTATGTTTGAAACGCTGGGTTTATATCCCACAAGCGAAGATGCCCTGCCAGGGTAAATATTACTTTTGAAACTAATAAACGTTTTTATCATTTTAATAGGGATTGGCTCAAATCCAAGCCCATATTTGTCACCACATTGTAATCAAGAGCCCGAGAGCACCTAGATGCAACACGAAGGCCCGATTGAACGCCATTACCGAAAATAAAACAACACCGCAGATCAACCGGGTCTGAAACCCGAATACCATGCCACACAAGCGATACCGCGATTTGATTGTAGCGATCGAAGAGAGTTCATTTCGACCAATAAATTTATCGGTCATACGGAAAATACGCATCTGAGATAAGCCGTGTCGGTCTCATCGCCCATGCCCCGAGTGCTGCGGTGCACCGTCAAAAAACGGCAAAAACCGAAACACCCGACCTTGCTACAGGCCCAAGGTACTAAGCCGGCGCAGGTCAAACCGGGCCGCATGCGTACAATGCCGCCGATGTCTTTTTCGCCCCAGCCTTCCGAACGCCTCGCCTTCTACCGGGCCGTTGCCGCTTCGCTCGCCATTCACGCCATAGCGCTGGCCCTGCCTCATGCCGAGCCGAGCCGCGAACTGGCGTCGGCCGCGCCTTTGCAGGCACGGCTGGCACCGCGCATCGTCACGACGCCGCCAGTGCCGGAAGTTGCCAGTGCACCCGTGCCGAACGCCAAGGCCGGCAAGCAGAAGAAACCACGCGAAATCCTGGCCGTCGACCGCTCGCACAACGCCAGCCGCAGCGCGCCAACCTGGACGGCCGCGCAAAAGACCGAGATGGACAACTTCCTCAACGAACTCGCCGACGAAGCCAAGCGCAAACCGCCGCCGACACTGGCCCAGCGCTCGCTCGCCATGGCGCGTGAAGTCGGCCGCGAAATGGCACGCGCCGACGAAGCCGGCGAAGCGCTGCTCGAACTACGCCCGAACGGCCCGCCAGCCAATCCTTTCAGCCTGGAGTTCTATCTCGACGGCCTGGTCCGCCGCCTCAACCGCAGCGCCGGCTTTGTGAACGCCGAGCGCAAGCACAAGGGCGTACAAACCGCCGCCGTGCAATTCCGCCTGAATCCGGACGGCACGCTCAAATCCTTCGTCGTGCTCAATGCCGCCGACCAGGCCGACGAAATCGCCTTTATCAAGGCTGTCGTCGAACGTTCCGTGCCCTTCTCGCCCTTCCCGCCCGACATCGACAAAGCCGCCCGCTCGCTCGGCGTCACCATCTGCATCCAGCCCGGCCGCAACAGCGAACCCGGCTTCACCCGCATGCAAGGCGGGCGCTGCCTGTAGAGGCTGGCACAGTAGCCAAACCAGCGACCAAACCTACGCCAAAACCCTAACCCCTCCCTGGCCCTCCCCTTGTCAGGGGATGGAAATCCGTGGGCTGACGATAGAGGAATTTCCCCTGGCAAGGGGGGCAGCGCGGTTGAACAAAGCAAGAAAACCAAGGATCCACGCCAAATTTCACTGCTGCGGTGCACTGTCCCAAATGGGAAAAAACCAAACCCCTGGGCGCTCAGCCCTGAGTCAAGCCACGGCGCAAGGTGCGGATGTGCGACCACAGTTGCGCTTTCGGCAAAGTCATCGCCATCGCTTGCATGCAACGCTCCAGCCAATCCGGGCGCTCCTGCAGCCGCGCGATGGCCCGCCCCAGATCACGGCTCACCGCCTGACCATAGGCCTCCTCCGCTTTGGTCAAGGCCTGGCGCAGCAAGGGCAATCTCGGTCGCATCATGGCGAGGTCGATCACGTCGCGGCTGAATACCCCGTCATCGTTCCAGCGATCCTGATTGGCCAACAGTTTGCTCGCAGCCAAGTCGAGCGGCGTCAGGCTCGCCACACCACACACCTCGTCACCCTTGCCCGGCGGCGCCAGGGCGATGCGCGCTTCGAGCACGATTTCGAACTTGATCGGCTGGCCATCGACCAGTAAAACAGTACGAATGCCGTACTGATCCGCTCGTATCTCTCGCGTCGGCGAGATCGGCTCCGCCCCGGCACGCAACAGGCTCGCAAACCCAGCCTCACTGGTCAGCCGCTGGCGCAAATCGCGGTAGCTCGGCAAATCGGACACCAGAAAATCCATATCCACCGACTCGCGATACTCGCCATAACGCAAGGCAATCGCCGTACCGCCGCCGAACAGGCAATTCATCTGGCGCAGCAAATCGCCATCGAGCGCCGCCAGCACGCGGGCGATGCGCCGATGGTGCGGCCGCTCAAACATCGTCGGCCGCGGCGAAATCGCCATACACCGTGCGCAGCGCCCCGATCAGGTGGGATTCGTGCGGCGTCAGCGCCGACGTATCGACATGCCGCCAATTGCGTCGGTAGATGCCGTAAGCCTCACGCGGCAGCAGTTCGTCGACGCCCTGAACCTGCCACGCCAGCAATTTCAATTGCGGATATTCGGCCAGCCGAATGCGCAACGGTAGCACCTCGGCCAACGCCTCATCGCGCGCCGCCGCCATGTCTTCCGGCGCCTGCACCGTGAGCGTCATGTCCAAAGCCGCCAACACATTCAGGTAAGCCCCCATCGTTACCGACGCCTCGCCACGCTCGATGCGATGCACGCTCACCCGCGACATCCCAGCCGCCTCGGCCAAGGCCGTCGAGCTCACCTTCAAAGCCTTGCGCCGGGCACGAATACGCTCGCCGAGCGCGACGAGCTGCTCGGTGACCGCAGTAGGAGTTATCGGTGCTTTTGCTGGCATAGTGTTTCTCATACTAGACAAACAATGTATTTTGTCAATATTGAGAAACACTTTACTCGCACAAAGGAAGCGCCGCCTTGCCTCGAGAACAACAATGGGAAGTCAAAGAACGCTGCTGCGGTGCACAAGCCAAAGAGGGCAAAAACCAAAGGCGGCGATTAGCCGCGTAACTCAACCAGCGCCGCGTCAATCAACTGCCGCGAAATGCTGATTGGCTCCGGCAGCAGGGGCAGATCGTCCGGCGAGTACCAGCCGGCCGCCTCGATCTCGCCCGGCTGGGGCACGATGTCGCCGCCGGCGTAGTCGGCAAAGAAGGCAACCATCAGCGAATTGGGGAAAGGCCACGGCTGGCTGGAAAAATAGCGCAGGTTGGCGATCTCGACGCCGACCTCCTCGCGCACCTCGCGGACGGCGCATTGCTCCAGCGTTTCGCCCGGTTCGACAAAGCCGGCCAGGGCACTGAACACGCCGGCCTTGAAGCGCGGGCTGCGGGCCAGCAGCAGCTTGTCGCCATCGCGCACCAGCACCATCACCGCCGGCGAAATGCGTGGATAGACGATCAGGCCGCAGTTCGGGCAGTCCATGCCGAACTCGCCCTCCTTCATCTGCGTCGGCGTGCCGCATTGGCCGCAGAAACGATGATGCTTGCGCCAATCGAGCAACTGCACGGCCCGCCCGGCCAGCGCGAAAACCTCCGGCCCGGCCAGCGCGAACACAGCGCGCAGCGAAGTCGGCTCGCCACCGGCGACATCGGGAAAACGCTCGACGTCCAGCGCGTGACACGGCTGCCCGGCCAGTTCGCCGACATACAACGCCTCCTCGGCCGCCTCCACAGCAGCCGCCGGCAAGGCCGGAAACAGCGCCCCGGCCGCGTTGCCGGGCAAGGCCAGCAACTGGTGTTCGCAACGCAAAATCCAGAAAACCGTCTTATCCATGCTCTCCCCCATCAACCCTGGCGCCCGTGCATGACAATGCGGACGACGAACCAGATCGCCACCAGATTGGCCGCCACCGCCACGTACCCAACCTGTGGGTAACCAACGATCCGCCCGCCGGCATCGAGCGAGGTCAGATAGCCGGCCAGCGTCGTCGCCAGGCCCATGGCCAGCGACTGCACTGTGCCGTTCAACGACAGGAAAGTACCGCGCAGCTTGGGCTGGGCGGCCGAAGCGATGATCGCCATGGCCGGAATCATCCGCCCCGAAATCAGCACGAAAAAGCTGGTCGTGCACATCACCCAGACCCACAGCGGCACCGCGCCCACGTGCGTCAGCACCAGCAGCGGCACCATGGCCAGCCCGGCCACCAGGCGATACACCTCCACCTTGCCGTGCTTGTCCGCCCAACGCCCGATCAGCCGGGCGCTGATGAAGGTGGCGAAGCCGCCGACCAGATACACCAGCGGAATGTCCTGCTGTGCGATGCCCACGTTATTGACCGCATACACGGTGATGTACGGAATGACCGTGAAGCCGGAAAAGATGATCAGCGCAGAAAAAAGCAAGGCGCGCAGATGATTGGCATCGCCCAGCACGCTGAAGGTGGCCGACAGCAGATGCGCCCGCTTCTCGTCGCTCAGGTGATGGCGCAGCTCCGGCAAGAAACGCAGGCCGACGGCGAGAAAGATCACGCTCAACCCGGCAATGAAGATGAACGGCGCGCGCCAGCCCAAATGGTTGGCCAGCCACAACGACAAGGGCACGCCAGCGATGGTCGATACCGAAAAGGCGCTGGACACGATGCCGCTCGCCCGCGCCCGGCGCGAGAACGGAATCGCGTCGCCCAACATGGTGTGGATCAAGGCGCCCATGATGCCGCCGAACACCCCGGCCAGTCCGCGCGCCAGCATCAACACCGGATAACTCGGCGCCAAGCCGCAAGCCAGCGTCGCCAGCGCAAACAAGACAAAGCTCACCAGCAACAGCCGCTTGCGCTCGAACAAGTCGACAAAGGTCGCCGCCAGCACGCCGGACACCGCAGCGCTGAAACTGTAGGAGGCCACCAGCAGGCCGAACTCATGCGTCCCAATGCCCAGCGCCGCCATCAAAATCGGCCCGAGCGGCATCATGATCATGAAATCGAGAACATGGCTGAACTGAATGCCCGCCAGCGTCAGCAGGAAAAAACGTTCGGCACGGGGAGAAAGCTCGGTGGACATCGGGGCGGCAGAAACAAGCGTGGGCGACAAGGATACGCGGCTTGGGCGGCGGTCGATAGCGGGCAGAGCGGCAAATGTGCGCTGGCCTCGCCGTCAGCCGATTCAGTGAGCGTCATTCCCGCGAAGGCGGGAATCCATAATCCAGCAACTCACTGGGTTCCCGCCTTCGCGGGAACGACGCGGTTCAGTTGGCGTTTCTCTGCTGAATAACGGTATCGCCACCCTGGCCGCCTCCGAAAATCGGTCTATAATCAATTCACCAATCTATTCACCGATCAATTCAAATGCCCCTCGACCACACCCTCGCCATCCGCACCCTGCTCGCCAGCGGCCCGCTGACGGCGCGGCAATTGGTCGAGAAACTGGGCATCAGCCAGGCCAGCGTGTCGCGCGCCATCCAGTCACTCGGCGATCACATCATCCGCTTCGGCCCCTACCGATCGATTCAATACGCACTGCGCCGCCCGCTGCTCGCCACGGCGGAGATTCCGGTCTACCGCGTCACACCGGAAGGCCGGGTCGAAGCGCTCGGCCAGCTCAGCCCGGTGGAACCCGCCGGCTACGTCATGACCCGCCCCGACGGCAGCGCCAGCCACAGCGAAGGCTTTCCCTGGTGGCTGTACGACATGTGGCCGCAAGGCTTTCTCGGGCGCGCCTTCGTCGCCGCCCAGGCCGACCGCCTCGGGCTGCCCAGCCGCCTGGGCGACTGGCAGGAAGAACACGTTCTGCGCGCCCTGCTCAGCCAGCCGGGCAACGACGCCGTCGGCAACCTCATCCTCGGCGACGCCGGGCGCGAGCATTTCATCCAGCGCCCCGACTCCACCCCCCTGCCGCCCGACACGCTCGCCGAGGCCTACGCCGAACGCGCCCGCACGGCGCTCGCCGGCGAAGCCCCGGCTTCCTCCGCCGGCGGCGAACAACCCAAGTTCGGCGCCTATGTCGCCACCGCCGACGGCCCGCGCCATGTGCTGGTCAAGTTCTCGCTGGCGGTGAGCGAAGACAACGACAACCCCATCGCCCAACGTTGGCGCGACCTGTTGCTGGCCGAACACCACGCGCTCACGCTGCTGCGCAGCCGGGGTATCGCCGCCGTCACCACGCGCATCGTCGATCACGGCCGGCAACGTTTTCTTGAAGTCGAACGCTTCGACCGCATCGGCCCGCACGGTCGGCGCGGCCTCATCTCGCTCAGCGCCATGGACGCCGAATTCGTCGGCCTCGGCCGCGGCGGCTGGCCCGCCATCACCGCCCGCCTCGCCGCCGAGCGCCACATCACCCGCGACGCCCATGCCGCCGCCTGCCTGCTGCACGCCTTCGGCGCGCTGATCGGCAACACCGACATGCACCCCGGCAACCTCTCCTTCACCACAGACAGCGGCCGCCCCTACGCCCTGGCCCCCGCCTACGACATGCTCCCCATGGCCTTCGCCCCTCGCAGTAGCGGTGAACTCCCCAACACCCTGCCTGCCGCCAATATCGACGCCCAAATCGAAAATGCCCAATGGCGACAAGCGCTGGAGTTGGCAGAGGCCTACCTGGTGCGATTGCAGAAAGAAGACGGGCTGAGCGCAGACTTTGCTGAATGTCTGAGTGCGCTGGGGAACCATATGTGCACGGCAGCCGAGCGGATCGCCCGGCTGGGCTAGGGTTTACTAGCAAATAAGGGTGTCAAGGCCGAATCCCGGCACTGCTGCGGTGCACTGTGCAATTCACCGAAAAACCGTGGTCTGTCCCCGATTGTTTTTAGATACACAAGAATTGTATAAAATACAATGTCATTCCCCACGAGTTGGTGCGCCTTGCTAACAAGGCCCATCGTAAAAAATGACCGGACCCAAAGATAATAAGACTAATAACAAACGAAAAAACACTAACGGCATATACAGTATTTACCCGATAGCATCAAAACGCCACCATTTGGACCAACGATGAGCGAATTAAAAATACCTCAAAATCTCGAACAAGCAATCATCGAGAACAAAATAATTCTATTTATTGGAGCCGGATTGTCTAAATCAGTCGGGCTACCTAGCTGGAAAGAAATTGTAATTGAAACATTGAAAAACCCGTCAATAGATAAAGGCCCAAGCTTCATCACAGCAATTAACGATGAAATCCTTACACCTTTAGAAGCCCTCGACAAAATAGAGGGCGTTGCCAAAAAAGAGATATTTGCAACATTTGAAAAACTAACATCAACGAATATTGATTCCCCAATTCATAAAAAACTCACAAAAATAAGCGGGAAAATCGTTACAACAAACTATGACTGCTTGATCGAGCAGAACTGCCAACTTTCTGCACTCAGTCCTACCAGTGCTTACAGTCTAAGCAAAATAGATGAAAAAAGTGAATTCGTTCTAAAAATTCACGGCAGCTGCAACGAAATAGATAACGCTGTAATATTCACAATCGACTACGAAAAGCTATATGGAGAGCAGAATGGCCTGGCCAAATTTCAGTTAGAAAAACTTATATCGACACACACCTGCCTGTTCATTGGTTTTAGCATGGCTGATCATTATGTCTCAAGGCTTTTCGATCGTTTAAACACGATGTATCAAGGGCTAGGGCGTGATCATTACGCCATATCTATAGATAACATAGATCACCCAAGCGTAAAAACAGTTAGAATAAATTCATATGATGAAATTAGCGCGATAATTGATAATCTCGGAAAGCTCAGGTCATCCGCCAAAAATGTCACTAACCTCGACAAGTGCAACGAAGGCACAGCAACGATTACCCATCCAACTGAAGAAAACAAATCTTCGCTCACCCAAAGCTTAGATGATGGGATTCCCATCAACTTTGGAAGTGATGCGCCGCCTATCATTGAGAATTGGACTGGACGCGCCGAGGAGCTTCGCGCACTTTCTTCGCCATATAAAGTTTGCTTTATTACTGGAATTGGGGGGCAAGGAAAATCTGCATTGGCGTCACGACTAATCCAAGAATTATCATCTGAGAGCTATGAGTTTTTGGACTGGCGAGATTTTAAAGAAGAAGACCTAAACTTACAGAGCAAACTATATCAGTTGATCGAACTGGTATCCGCACGCTCGATAACTACCAAAAAATTAATTGGGCTGGAAAACGACCAACTAGTTGACACTTTTTTCGAGGCTCTCGGAAAAAATCGAGGATTGTTTGTATTCGACAATATAGATAAATACATTGATCTTGAAACATTCACGCCAACAGGTGATATCGCTTATTTCTTCAACAAAGCACTGAAATCGCCTCACAACTCAAAATTTGTCTTCACTTGCCGGCCTTTTATACACCACGCAGGAATTGGATTTTATCAGGTCCAACTTGAAGGTCTGGAGTTTGATGACGTTAAAGATCTGATACAGAAATACCATCAAAACATATCATCAGATCACTTGCACAATCTAGCAATCCGACTTCATGCTGCCACCCAAGGCCATCCGTTATGGATGGGGTTGATATTAGCTCAATCAAGAAGCAGCATTGCGGAGATGGATGAAATACTTAACAAGATATCCACACACCACAATTCCAGTGCTAACGCAAATCTTTCTGCGTTAATTTCTAGGACAATCTTGGAGGATGTATGGGGAAAACTAAAAGATAGAGAAAAAATAATTTTAAGAACACTTTCCATATCTAGCATTGCTGAGAAGGAAGATGATCTTGCAAAAATTGTAGAAAAAAAACTCAACTATAATCAATTTAGCAAAGCCATGAAGTCACTGCGGTCGTTCAATTTAATTGTCGCAAAAGAGGGGGACGGCTATATTGAATTGCACCCATTAGTGAGAGAGTTTATAAAAGCCAACTATGCATTGGAGCAACAAGAAAACTTCATTGCTCTTTATGTGAGCTATCTCGATGGTTTTCTCTGCTTAATTAAGAACAAGCTTGGGCGCATCCTCGATCCAGACGACATCGATCTAGTTATCAAGAAGATAGAAATACTTATAAACTCCGACAAATACTCCGATGCCGCAAATGAATTGCGCCTTACCGCTGACTCATTCAGGCTCTCGGGTTATTACGAGGAGTTTCTACGACTCTGTGACTTGCTTCTCTCGAAGAACATCTGGTCAACCAAGAAAATTTCCGCAATACCTGGATTCCATGACTTAATCAACGATTTTTTTGTATCCAGCGCTAATTATGGTCGCAATGATCTATTTGATAAGCACCTAGAATCATATCTGGTCGTTTTCCCAAGAGCTGACAAAAACATGATTTTGGCAAAGTCTGCACTTTGCTATCGCGAATGGACTAATGGGAATTACACTGGTGCCATTAAAGAAGGAAAAAGTGCAGCAGATTTAATATCGGTACTCGGCTGCGAGGATATATGGGCAGGTCTACATCATTATAATTTAGCCCTTCGTGACTCTGGCGAACCCGATAACATTAAGAAGGCATTAAAATTTTTCTGTGGCACAAAAGATCTCAAGTTCTATTTGAGCAACGTTATCTCAGATGAAATTTCCGGAACCACGTATGGCAATATTGGAAGATGCCTATTAGGGCTGGGACACCAAAACCATGCATTGTTTCTCATTTGCAAGTCCTATAAATCATTGAAGGACTGCGGAATTAGTTTCAATTCAAGCCATAACCTTGGTTACGCTGCCAAGTGGATCCACGAAATCGTACACTCAAAACAGAAGCAAAATGAATCTATATATTTTATTTTGCATGCTATAAATATCTGGGAAAATGACATTCCAGAGGAAGCAAACAAACTCCGATTGGTTTTTTCAAAAACACCAGCAAATGCGGTCACGCAGTCAATTGCTAGTTTAGAAACGTGGCAGATTTCTAAATATTGCGACGACTGGGTTAATTCATTTTATAACGATCACGCTGACGATTTTGGGAACGCCAGCGAGCTAGATTTATAGCCATCGTTCTATGCTATTCCAACCCTAACCCTCGGATACCCCACACCCTCCGTCATCCCATACCCCAAGCCCGCACAAATCCTGCGGGCGACCGGGTGGCCGGTGGCGAGGTGGATTTCGCGGATGCCTTGTTCGGCGGCGTAGGCGAGCGCGGCCTGGAATAGGCGGCGCGCCCTGCCCTGGCGGCGTTGGGCGGCGAGTACGCTGGCGCCGAGTTCGGCGAAAGTGCCATAGACCGCGAGGTGGATGAAGCCGGAGAGTTGGCCGTCCGGCTCGATGGTGGCGAAACCGTAGTCTTTGGCGAAGTCGATGCGCTCGACGTAGGCGGCAATGCCTTCGTCGGGTAGCGGGCTGGCGAAGCGGCCGTAGCGGTCGTGCCGGTTCAGGGCGAGCAGGTGCTTGAGTACAGCGGGTCGCCACACGGCCGACAGGCGCAGCGGTGTGGCGATCAACCGCTCGCCGATCAATCCCAAGCCAGCGCCCCGCCCGTCTGGTACTCGGTGACGCGTGTTTCGAAGAAGTTCTTTTCCTTGCGCAGGTTGGCTTGTTCGTCGAGCCAGGGCAGGACGTTTTCGGCGCCGGGGAATGGCTCGGCGACGCCGACCTGGCGGGCGCGGCGGTTGGCGATGAAGCGGAATTGCTGCACGTGCAGATCGGCGTTGTAGCCGAGGATGGGCTCGCGCAGGATGTAGCCGGCGTAGGCGGCTTCGGCGACTTCGGCTTCGTCCCACAACTGGCGCAGGGCCTGCGGGTCAAGCTCCAGGCCCTCTTCTTTCAGCAACTCGCGCACGACGCGGATGCCGAAGGCGCAGTGCAACACTTCGTCGCGCATGATGTATTGCAGCTGCTCGGCGGCGCCTTTCATCAGGCCGCGCCGTTGCAGCGCAAACACCGGGGTGAAGCCGTTGTAGAACCAGCAGCCTTCGAAGATCACCGCAAAGAAGAAGTAAGAGAGCGCGAATTCGTGCAGATTGGCACGGTCGGTCAGATCGAAGTCGGAGCGCAGCACCTTTTCCAGCCGGCGGTTGGCCAGCGCGATCTTGCCGTGGATTTCGGGCACGACGCGGTAGCGGTTGTAAATTTCCTGCTGGTCGAGGCCGATGCTTTCGATGCAGTGCTGGTAGGTCCAGGTGTGCAGCGCTTCTTCATAGACCTGGCGGGCCTGGTAGATCTGCAGCTCGGGCGCGCTCATCTTCTCCATCACCGCCAGGCCGATGTTGCGCATGGCGAGGATGTCGGAAGTCGTCAGGTAGGCCAGCACGTTCTCGAAAACGTGGCGCTCGGCCGGGCTGAGCTTGTGGTGGTAGTCGTGCACGTCCTGCGCCATGCTGATTTCGAGCGGCGTCCAGTGGTTGCGGTTGGCCTTGAGGAAGAATTCCCAGGCCCAGGGGTATTTGAAGGGTGCGAGCTGGTTGATGTCGGCCTTGCCATTGACGATGCGCTTGTCGGCGGCGTTGATGGCACCTAGCGCGGCGGCCGGCGGCGGACTGCTGCGGTGCACATCGGTTTTTGGCCAATTTTCACTGTGCACCGCAGCCGTGGGTTGAGCGGCGGCTGCGGTGGTGGATGCGGTGGCTTGAGACGGGGTTTCCCAGTCGTCGAAACGGTAGGCGGCGTTCATGGGGGCTCCTGTGTTCAGTTTGGACGGACGGTGCGGAAGCGCTGCTGGCGGTTCCAGTCCACGTAAAAGATGTCGCCTTCGGCGGCGGTGAAGGTGTGCAGGCGTTTGCCCTTGAGCGAGACGGCGCTCTCGCTGCGCGAGAAGTCGAGTTCCGGCTCCTTGCCGCCGCGATTGACGACGACCATGGGCAGGCCGGTTTCACGCGAGCGCTTTTCCCAGACATCGCCCGGCCCCATGCCTTCGACCGGTGGCCAGTTGGCCGGCGAGATCAGGATGTCGGCACCGCGCTGGGCCAGTTGGGCAGCGGGTTGGGCGGCCCAGGCATCGGCGCAGATCAGCGTGCCGACGGCCACGCCATCGACGCTGAACGGATGCCCTTCGCTGCCCGCCTGCGACCAGGCTTCGGCGCTGCCGACCGGGCGCTGCTTGCGGTAGGTGCCGAGCACTTTGCCACTGCGGTCGATCACCGCCACGCTGTTGTGCAGCTTGCCGGTGCGCTCGTCGCGCTCAGCCACGCCGACGAAGAGCGCCACGTTGTTGTCACGGGCGATGGCAGCCAGCGTGCCGACCCAGGCGCTGGGGAAAGGCGCGATCCAGTCGGTGCCGATGCGCTTGGCGAAGTTGTAGCCGGTTTCGGCCAGCTCCGGCGTCACCACCCAATCGGCCCCGTTGCGCACGGCCTGGCGGATGCCGTTTTCAATGCGCTCGCGGTTGCCGGCAATGTCGCCCGGCACCGGGTCGAGATGCAGCAGCGCCAGGCGCAGGTCGCCCGCCGCCTTGGCCGGGCCGTTGGCGGCCTCGGCAAAACGCTTGCTGCCGGGCAGAAAAAAGCCGTTCTGCTTGCCCAGCGCCTCGACCACGGCGGCGTAGGTGGCCTTGCCGATCAGCTCGCCGATGCGGCTGTGGCCCCCGGTGTAGCTGGCGCGCGGTGCGGCGTTGCCGGAAACAACGATGATGCTGTCGGTGCCGGTGCCGGTCGCCTGCACGTCCTTCGTGTAGCTGCTCGGCACGCGCAGGTCTTCGAGCGCCGCCGTCTTGCCTTCGGTGACGGTGATCAGCGCGCGGGCCAGCGCGGCGTCGCTGAGCGCGATGTTGCTCAGCACCATGATGTTGATGGTGCCGGCCGGCGGCGTGGCGCTGATCTGGCCTTCGATGTAGGCCCCGGCATCGACGCCGGTGCGGATGGCGTTGGTCCGCGCGCCGGCCGTGGCCAGCACGGTGACGGTGAGCGGGCCGTAGCGCCGGGTGACGACGGCGAGGTTGTCCATGTCGGCGGCCGTGGACATCTGGGCCAGCGCCTGCCGTGGCAGTTGCAGGCGGTCGGCCGTGGCGTCGCGCACCTCCGCAGCGTAGGCCTTGCTGTCGCGGCCCAGGCTATGCCAGAGCCTAGGGTGCGCCGCATGATTGATCGCCGCCTGCGCATCGAGCATGCCGTCGCTGGTCGACAGCACACGGCGCTCGCCGGCAAAGCGGACGATCAGGGTCTTTTCCCACAAACCGTCGC
This sequence comes from Azonexus sp., assembly GCA_041904995.1. Lineage (GTDB taxonomy): Bacteria > Pseudomonadota > Gammaproteobacteria > Burkholderiales > Rhodocyclaceae > Azonexus. The sequence goes on along the minus strand of JAYRMB010000001.1, from coordinate 73,622 downwards.
GTTCGCTGAGGTGCACCTGCATCGTGGCGCCAATTTCATCGGGCAAGGCGGTTTCGGTGGCGTTGGCCCACAGCGGCAGCAACAGAAAAACCAGCAGCCAGCGACGGAGGGAGATGGATATTTTCATGGGCAACTCCGGGTTACGCGCCAAAGGCGGCCATGGTCTGGCGCAACTCCTCCAGGCCCTTGAGCAACTCCGGGCCAGGATGGGTGAAGTGCTCGCCGGTCAGCGGCAGGATGGGAATGCCGGGCTTGGCGATGGCCGGGTTGCAGGTTTCGGACTTGCGGTCCTGCAGGGCGAACAGCAGATCCGGCTGGCGCTGGCTGATCCAGGCCGAAACGTCGCCCTTCGGCGTGCCGGCCTTGAAGTTGCGGATGTTGTCGTGGTCGGCCACCACCTCGAAGCCGGCGGCGGCGAACAGTTCGTACAGCGTGCTGCCCTTGCCGAAGGAGTAAGGCGTATCGCTGCACGCGGAGAGGATCAGCACGCGGCGCTGGCGGCTATCGACCCGGGCGGCGGCCTTGCGCCAATCGGCGGCGAACCCGGCGACACGGCGATCGATGTCATTCACCTTGGCCGCCTGCCCGACCTCGCGCAGCATGGTCTCGACCCCGGCCATGCCGCGGAAGCCGCCGACGCGCACCGCCTGCACGCCATGCGGCGTAGCCGATTGCACGGTTTCTTCCTTGGTCCATTCGGAGTAGATGACGACATCCGGCTCCAGATCGGCCATCGCCGCGCCATCCGGGTCCATGACGCCGCCGGTGTGGAAAAGCGGCAGGCGGTCGTAGCGGCTGACGCCGACGATGCAATCGCCCCGCCCCATCCACTCCAGCGCCCGGCTGATATAGGGGGACTGGCTGATGATGCGCGGGCAATCGGCCGCCTGGGCGAGGTTGGCGAGCAGCGCGAGGCTGAGCAGGAGGAAGGTTTTTAGGGTGGTTTTCATGGGTGGTTCTTGGTAATTGCTGCAGTTGTTTCGTCGTCCCCGCGCCCCGCAGGGAGTTCCTCTGGTCGAAGGCGGGGACCCAGGAGTGCACCTCTGGATTCCCGCCTGCGCGGGAATGACGGGTGCGGGAGACGTATGAATTTCACTGGCAAGCCTCGCACTCCGGGTTGTGGCTGCGGCCGTTGCGCTTAACCCGGCAAGCCTGGTTGGCCTGCGCCGCAACCCCTCGATATTCGTGGGCTGGACTCATTGGCAAGCCTCGCACTCGGGGTTGTCAATGCTGCAAAACTTCGGCGCTTCTTCCTGCGCCACGGCCTCGTCCCGCCCACCGGCCTTTTCGGCCTGGCTGGCGCCCAGCGTGCGCAGATAGTAGGTGGTTTTGAGGCCGCGTTTCCAGGCCAGCTTGTAGATTTCGTCGAGTTTTTTGCCGGAGGGCAGCGCCAGGTAGAGGTTGAGCGATTGCGCCTGGTCGATCCACTTCTGGCGGCGGGCAGCGGCTTCGACCAGCCATACCGGGTCCATCTCGAAGGCGGTGGCGTAGCGGGCCTTCAGTTCTTCAGGCACGCGGTCGATGCGGGCCAGCGAGCCGTCGAAGTACTTGAGGTCGGCGACCATCACTTCGTCCCACAGATCGAGCGCCTTGAGGTCGCGCACCAGCGCTTCGTTGACCACGGTGAACTCGCCGGAGAGGTTGGATTTGACGTAGAGGTTCTGATAGGCCGGCTCGATGCTGGCCGAGACGCCGACGATGTTGGAGATGGTGGCGGTCGGCGCGATGGCGACGCAGTTGGAGTTGCGCATGCCGTGGGTGGCGACGCGCAGGCGCAGGGCCGCCCAGTCGAGGCGGGCGCTGCGGTCGACCTCGACGGCCTCCCCTCGCCCATCTTCAAGCAGGCCGATGGAGTCGAGCGGCAGGATGCCCTGGTCCCACAGGCTACCGGCAAAGCTGGAGTAGCGGCCACGCTCGCAGGCCAACTCGGTGGAAGCCCAATAGGCGTGGAAGCAGACAGCTTCCATGCTGCGGTCGGCGAATTCGACGGCGTCGGCCGAGGCGTAGGCCAGGCCGAGTTCGTACAGGCAATCGGCAAAGCCCATGATGCCGAGGCCGACCGGGCGGTGGCGCAGGTTGGCGTTGCGCGCTTTGGGCGTGGCGTAGAAGTTGATGTCGACGACGTTGTCGAGCATGCGCATGGCGGTCTGGATGGTGCGGGCGAGCTTGGCCTGGTCGAGCGCGCCGTCCTTCAGGTGGGCCAGCAGATTGACCGAGCCGAGGTTGCAGACAGCGGTCTCCTCGTCGGAGGTGTTCAGGGTGATCTCGGTGCACAGGTTGGAGCTATGCACGACGCCAACGTGCTGCTGCGGCGAGCGCAGGTTGCAGGCATCCTTGAAGGTGATCCACGGATGGCCGGTTTCGAACAGCATGGTCAGCATCTTGCGCCACAGCTGCACGGCCGACACTTTCTTGTGCAGGCGGATCTCGCCGGCGGCGGCCTGGGCCTCATAGGCTTCGTAGGCGGCGGCGAAATCGGCGCCGAACTTGTCGTGCAGATCGGGCACGTCGGAGGGCGAAAAGAGCGTCCATTCGCCGCCGGCCTGCACGCGCTGCATGAAGAAGTCGGGAATCCAGTTGGCGGTGTTCATGTCATGCGTGCGGCGGCGCTCGTCGCCGGTGTTCTTGCGTAGGTCGAGGAATTCCTCGATGTCGAGGTGCCAGGTTTCGAGGTAGGCGCAGACCGCGCCCTTGCGCTTGCCGCCCTGGTTCACCGCCACCGCCGTGTCGTTGACCACTTTCAGGAAGGGAATGACGCCCTGGCTCTGGCCGTTGGTGCCCTTGATACGGCTGCCCAGCGCGCGCACCGGCGTCCAGTCGTTGCCCAGGCCGCCAGCATATTTTTGCAGCAACGCGTTTTCCTTGACCGCCTGGTAGATGCCCTCGAGGTCGTCGGCCACCGTCGTCAGGTAGCACGACGACAGCTGCGAGTGCAGCGTGCCGCTGTTGAACAGCGTCGGCGTCGAGCACATGAAATCGAAGCTGGAAATCAGGTCATAGAACTCGATGGCGCGCGCTTCACGGTCGATCTCGTTGAGCGCCAGGCCCATGGCGACGCGCATGAAGAAGATTTGCGGCAGCTCGATGCGGCGGTCGTCGATGTGCAGGAAGTAGCGGTCGTACAGGGTTTGCAGGCCAAGATAGCCGAACAGGTGGTCGCGCTCGGGCTTCAAGGCGGCGGCCAGGCGGTCGAGGTCGAAATCCTTCAGGCGCGGGTCGAGCAGTTCGGCGGCGATGCCCTGGCCGATGAATTTTGGCAAATATTCGCGGTACACCGCAGCAGTGGCCTCCGGCGCGACCGGCTGGCCGGTGGCCTCTTCCATCAGGCTGGCCAGCAGCAGGCGGGCGGTAGCGTAGTTGTAACCCGGCTCGCGCTCGATCAGCATGCGCGCGGCGAGGACCAGCGCCTGCTTGACCTCGGCCAGCGCAACGCCGTCGTAGAGGTTTTTCAGTGCGTGGTCGAGGATGGTGCGGGCCGAGACGCCCTCGCCCAAGCCAGCGCAGGCCGCTTCGCAGGTTTTCAGCAAGGCGGCGATATCGAGCGGGCGGCGCTCGCCATCGACCGTCACATGCAACGCCGGCACGCCCTGCTCTTCCGCCTGCGCGGCACGCTCGGCGGCGCGGCGTTCGCGGTAAAGCACGTAGGCGCGGGCGACGTCGTGTTCGCCGGCGCGCATCAGCGCCAGTTCGACCTGATCCTGGATGTCCTCGATATGCACCGTGCCGCCATCCGGCAGGCGGCGGCTCAGCGAGCGGACGACGGTGTCGGTCAGCCGGGCAACGACTTCGCGCACCCGCGACGACACGGCGCTCTGGCTGCCCTCGACGGCGAGGAAGGCCTTGGTCAGCGCGACCGAAATCTTCTCGGGATGGAAGGCGACGACGGCGCCGTTGCGGCGGATGACCTGCAGGGCGGCAAGCGCCGATTCGCTGGCCGAGTAATCAGAAATGCGCGCTAGGACGTTCGAGGACACGACGATTCTCCGGATTGGGGGGCGGAGAAGCGAAAGAGCGTGCCGGACGCGCGACGAGCACCGACCCGGGCCAGGCCCAAGGCAGCAAACGACGCACGAACGAAAACGAGCAGCAACACGCACAAACCTTTCGTCAGGGACACCCCGCCCCATCGTTGGTTGGAAGGACGTTGCGGCAGGTCTCCTGGCTCTCGGCTCAGCGCGTTTCGTCCGCCTTCCCAGTAAGAACCAGTGGCCAGAATGGCGAAACGCTCGCCGATGACAGTTGCGGGGGCAGCCCCGGATTTCAGACCTTACGGCCCGGCACCGGATTCCCTTTTAATCCCTGAAAGGAACCATCAACGAAGCGCAGTTTATGCGCAGCGGCTATTGAAGGTCAACAGCCGGAACACTAAATGTAGTAGCTGACGCTTAATCAGCCACTACTGATAGTGGCAGTTATCTCACTTCGGCCAAAGGATCATCTGCGTGCAGCGAAACAGCGCCAGCTTGCGGCCGGACGCCTCGTCGGTGACCACGGCATCCCACACCTGCGTCGTGCGCCCGAGATGCTGTGCCGTCGCCACGCAACTGACCACGCCTTCGGTGACCGTGCCGAGATGGTTGCTCTTCAGCTCGATGGTGGTGAAAGACTGCGCCCCATCCGGCAGATGGGCGATGGTCGCGTAGCCGCAGCTGGTATCGGCCAGCGCCACCACACTCGCCGCGTGCAGGAACTCGTTCGGCGCGATGTGCAGCTTCTGGATCGGCATGCGGCTTTTCAACTGATTCGGGGCAAGCTCGGTAATCTCGATACCGAGATAACCCGGTAAGTACTCCTTGCCACGTTGATTGAGGATGTCGATGCTGACTTCGGGGCGCAATTTGCTCATGGGCTGTCTCCTTTTATGGTTTTTGGTTGGTGTTGCTTTTATTTCCCCATCTCCGCGAGAAGATGGGGATGGGGTTTGGTTTTAAGCCGGCTGCGCCGCCGGGCGCACCACCGCCGCCTCGCGGATCGGCAGATTGACCAGGGCGGCAGCCGCAGCCAGCACCATGTCGGCGTACCACATCCAGGTGAAGTCGCCGTACTGGGTAATCGCCAGGCCGCCCAGCCAGGCACCGAGGAAGCCGCCGACCTGGTGCGACAGCAGCGTCAGACCGAACAGCGTGCCGAGGTAGCGCGTGCCGAACAGCTTGCCGACGATGGCAGCGGTGGGCGGCACGGTGGCCAGCCAGGTGAAACCGAGGCCGGCAGCGAAGGCGTAGAAGGTCCAGTCGGTGCGCGGCAGCATCAGGTAGATGGCGACCAGCACGGCACGCGAGCCGTACATGGCGGCCAGGATGTACTTGCTGCGGTACTTGCCGACACAGGCGCCGGCGTAGATGCTGCCGACGATGTTGAACAGGCCGATGATCGCCAGCGACCAGCTGGCGACCGAAGCCGGCAGGCCGCAAAGATTGACCTCACCCGGCAGGTGGGTGACGAGGAAAGCGATGTGGAAGCCGCAGGTGAAAAAACCGGCGTGCAGGAGCCAGTAGCTCGGGTTCTTCAGGGCAGTGGTGACAGCGTGGCGCAGCCCCTGGTCGCCTTCGACATGCGGATGCGGCGCCGTCTGCTTGCCGGTCAGCTTGTTCACCAGCGGGATGGCGGCCAGCGAAATGATGGCCATGGCCCACAGGCTGTTCATCCAGCCGATGCTCTGGATCAGCTTCTGGTTGATCGGGGCGAAGATGAACTGGCCGAAGGAGCCGCCGGCGTTGATGACCCCGGAGGCGCCACCGCGCGATTCGAGCGGCAGGCGTTGCGCTGCCGCGCCGATCAGCACCGAGAAGCTGCCGGCACCGGACCCCATCGAGGCGAGCAGGCCGAAGGTCAGCGCCAGGCCAAAACCGCTCTGCACGAAGGGCGTCACCGCGCAGCCGATGGCCAGGATGATCAGTGCGGCCATCAGCACCGGGCGCGGACCGTAGCGATCAGCCACCGCGCCGGCCACCGGCTGGATGGCACCCCAGGTGAACTGGCCGACGGCCAGCGCAAAGCTGATGGTCGCCACGCCCAGGCCGGTCGACGTATCCATCGGGCTGATGAACAGACCGAAAGACTGACGAATGCCCATGGTCACCATCAGGATGCCGGCCGCCGCCAGCGTGATGGCAAGAACGCCGGGGTGCTGCAAACTTCTGAACATGCCGCTCTCCTTTTTTTTCTGCCTTAAATTATTTCGGCATGTGCTTATGACGACAACTGATAATATTTGTGCCATACGATAGTTTTTCTGCACCATGGACCGTTACCCACCACTTAATTCGCTGATTGCCTTTGATGCCGCCATGCGCACCAACAGTTTTTCTATGGCAGCGAAGGAATTGTTCGTGACTCCCGGCGCGGTCGGGCAGCAGATCCAGAAACTTGAAGCCTGGCTCGGCGTGACGCTGTTCGTTCGCCGCATCCGGCAGGTCGAGCCGACACCCGAGGGGCTGATCTACTGGAAGCGCATTCAGCCAGCGCTGGTGCAGATTCGCGACGCCAGCGGCGCGCTCAAGGACAGCCGGCGCACCGGCGTCTGGCTGTCGATGCCGCCGACCTTTGCGGCCAAGTGGTTTACCCGGCACATGGCCAACTTCCTGACCCAATACCCGGATGCCGAGCTGCACCTGAATTCTTCGACCGCCCTGGTCGATTTCGACAGCGAACAGGTCGACCTGGCCATCCGCTACTTCGACGGTCACGCGCCCGAACTCGACGCCACCCTGCTCGCCACCGACGACGCCCGCGTCTATTGCAGCCCCGATTACGCCCGGCGGGCCAATATCCGCCAGCCGGAAGACATCCTGCGCTGCACCCTGCTCAATACGACCTATCACCCGCACTGGCCGACCTGGCTGGAGCGTTTCTCCAGCCTGCGGGCGGAACAGGTGCGTGGCATTCCCGCCATCCACTTCGACCAGGCGCTGCTCGCCATCGATGCCGCCTGCCGCGGCCAGGGCCTGGTCATGACCAGCCGCCTGGTCACCGGCGAGGAAACGGCGGCCGGCACACTGATCGAGCCCTTCCCGCATCGTCTGCCGCTGACCACCGGCTATTACGTCGTACATCCGAAACGCACGCCGCTGCGCCCCGCACCCGAGCGCTTCAAGGCCTGGCTGCTGGAGCAATTCCGGGCGCCCGAAGTCTGACACTTGCAGCAAATTCCCGTCGTTCCCGCGCAGGCGGGAACCCAGAATTTCGACAGCATGGATTCCCGCCGGCGCGGGAATGACCTCATCGGAATGAAGCGCCTCGTGCGAAAATATCGCCCATGCGCTCCCTAGCTTTTGTCGACCTGGAAACCACCGGCGCCACCGCCACCCATGACCGCATCACCGAAATCGGCATCGTCGAAGTCGATGAAGACGGTTCGGTGCGCGAGTGGCAGCAACTGGTCAATCCGGGCATGCGGATTCCGCCCTTCATCGAACAGCTCACCGGTATCAGCAATGACATGGTGGCCGATGCCCCAGCCTTCGAAGCCATCGCCGACGAGGCGCTGCGCCGTCTGCACGGCCGCCTGTTCATCGCCCACAACGCGCGCTTCGACTACGGTTTTCTGAAAACCGAATTCAAACGCCTGGGGGTCGATTTCAAGGCCAACGTGCTGTGTACGGTGAAGCTGTCGCGCGCCCTGTATCCGGAGCACCATCGCCACAACCTGGACAGCCTGATCGAACGCCACGGCCTGCACGCCGAGGGCCGCCACCGGGCGCTGGCCGATGCCCAGCTCATCCACCAATTTTGGCAAAAAATCCATGTGCACCGCAGCAGCGAGGAAATCGAGGCCGCGCTGAAGAAACAGAACGCCCGCCCCAGCCTGCCGCCCAATCTCGACCCGACGGTGGTCGATGAGCTGCCGGAAACGCCGGGGGTTTACCTCTTCCATGGCGAGAACGAGTTGCCGATCTACATCGGCAAGGCCAAGAACATCCGCACCCGCGTACTCTCGCACTTCTCGGCCGACGTGCGTTCGAGCAAGGAAATGGCGCTGACCCAGCAGGTGCGACGCATCACCTGGATCGAGACGGCCGGTGAAATTGGCGCGCTGCTCAAGGAATCGGCCCTGGTCAAGGAACTGCTGCCGACGCACAACCGCATGCTGCGCAAGAACGACGAGGTGTGCACCTGGACGCTGGTCGATGAAGGCGAAGGCCTGCTCCGTCCGCAACTCGCCTGGGCGCGCGACCTCGAATTCGGCATCGGCACCTCGTGCTACGGCCTGTTCAAGAACAGCAAGGAAGCCAACGAGGTACTGCGCGGCCTGGCCGAATCGCACAATCTGTGCGACATCCTGCTCGGCCTGCAGAAAGCCGCGCCAGGCAAGCCCTGCTTCGGCTTCCAGATTCGCCGCTGCAAGGGCGCCTGTGTCGGCAAGGAGCCTTACGCCAAGCACACCATGCGTCTGATGACGGCGCTGACCAGCCTCAAGCTCGTCTCCTGGCCCTTCCCCGGTCCGGCGATCATCCGCGAGGGCGACGAAGCCCACCTGATCGAAGGCTGGCGCTACCTTGGCACCGCCAAGTCGGATGAGGAACTGGCCGAACTGCTGGACAACGGCCGCCCGCAATTCGACCGCGACACCTTCAAGATTCTGACCAAATACGTCGGCAAGATGACCCCCTTGCCACCCAACCTGTGAGCCCCCCATGAAATACCTGCTTGCCGCCATGCTCGCCTGCCTCGCCTTCGCCGCCCAGGCCGACGAGGAAATCGGCTGCGTCACCACGGCCTGGAAGCTGATCGGCGCCAATCACCGCGTTTGCGTCTATGCCTTCGACGACCCGCGCATTCCCGGCGTCACCTGCCACATCAGCCAGGCCCGTACCGGCGGCGTCAAGGGCAGCTTCGGACTGGCACAGGACCCTTCCGAATTCTCCCTGGCCTGCCGCCAGATCGGGCCGATCACGCTGCCCGCCAAGCTGCCGGAAAACGAGGTGATCTTCAGCGAAGACACCTCGCTGGTCTTCAAGGAAACCCGCGTCAGCCGCTTCATGGATACCAAGCGCAACGTGCTGGTCTATCTGGCGCTCAGCCGCAAGCTGATCGAGGGCGCGCCGGCCAACGCCATTTCCACCGTGCCGATCCAGCCCTGGGGCGGCAAGTGAGCGTCCATACCCGTTACCCGGACGTCACGGCCTACATCACCAAGGACGGCTCGGAGATTCGCGAACTGCTGCATCCGACGCAGCATGCCGTCAAAAATCAGAGCCTGGCCGAGGCCATCGTGCCACCGGGCGGCAAGACCCTGCTGCATCGCCACCGTCTGACCGAAGAGATTTATCACATCACCCAAGGCCACGGCCTGATGACGCTGGGCGATAGCGAATTCGCCGTCGCGACTGGCGACAGCATCGCCATCGCACCGGGCACGCCGCACTGCATCGCCAATACCAGCCACGCGCCGCTGCACATCCTGTGCTGCTGCGCGCCGGCCTATTCGCACGACGACACCGAGTTGCTCTAAGCCGGGCGGGCGGCTATCGTAGATGCATGGCGGTAGTTCGCCGCCGCATCGACCTTCCAGCCGATCATGGACCCCACCGGTTTGAGTATCGCGCGTCAGACGCCCGACGCGGCCCTGCATAGCCTGGGCAGCCGCGGCGAAGGTTTGTCGGCCGCTGAGGCAGCGCGCCGCCTGGGCGAATACGGGCGCAATCAGGTCGAGGAAGTTGCCGCCACACCCTTGTGGCTGATGTTCGCCCGCGAATTCGGCCATTTCTTTGCACTGATCCTGTGGGTGGCCGCCGGCCTGGCCTTCTTCGCGGCCTATGCCGACCCCGGCCAGGGCATGTTCCAGTTGGGCCTGGCCATTGTCGGCGTCATCGTGGTCAATGGTTGCTTTTCCTTCTGGCAGGCCTACCGCACCGAACAGGCGCTGGCGGCGCTCAAGCAGTTGCTGCCGCAGCAGGTCGATGTACGGCGCGACGGCGTGCTGCAACAAATATCCGCCGCCGAACTGGTACCCGGCGACATCGTGCAACTGGCCGAAGGTACCAAGGTGCCGGCCGATTGCCGGGTGATCGAAAGCTGGGGCCTGCGCGCCAACCTGGCGACGCTGACCGGCGAATCCTACGCCAAGGCCATCGGCGCCGATGCTTCGTCAGCCAGCAGCCTGTTGCAGGCCAACAACCTGCTGTTCGCCGGCACCATGATCCTAGCCGGCGAATGCACCGCCGCGGTGTTCGCCACTGGCATGCGCACCGAATTCGGCCGCATCGCTCACCTGACACAAACGGCCGGCGAGACCGATTCACCGCTGCAACGCGAAATCCAGCGTGTGTCGCGCCTCGTCGCCCTGCTCGCCCTGGCGCTCGGCGTCGTTTTCTTCGCCATCGGTCAGGCCATGGGCTTTCCGTTCTGGGCCAATTTCATCTTCGCCATCGGCATCATCGTCGCCAACGTACCGGAAGGCCTGTTGCCGACAGTCACGCTGGCCCTGGCCATGGCCGCCCAGCGCATGGCTCGACGCAACGCGCTGGTGCGCCATCTGCCGGCGGTCGAAACGCTGGGCAGCGCCACGGTGATCCTGACCGACAAGACCGGCACGCTGACCCAAAACCGCATGACCGTGCGCGAGTTGTTCGTCGCCGGCCGCCACCATCTGGCCGCCGAACGCTGGCCGCGTGCCGACGACCTGCGTCTGCGTGCCGGGGCGCGCTGCTGCCACAGCCTGAAATTCCACGACGGACAACCGGCCGGCGACCCGATGGAAATCGCCCTCTGGCAATTCGCCGGCGACATTCCGGAATTCGGGCAGCGCATCGGCGAATTCGCCTTCGACACCGAGCGGCGGCGCATGTCGGTCATCTATCGCGAACCCGATGGCAGCGGCAATCTGTATTGCAAGGGCGCCCCGGAAGTACTTTTCCCGCTATGTTCCGGCTGGCTAGACGGCGATGCCGAACGCCCCTTCGATGCCGCCGCCCTCGCCACGTTCAAGGCGGCACAGGAAGACCTCGCCGCCCGCGGCCTGCGCGTGTTGGCGCTGGCCTGGAAACCGCTGGCCGAGGGCGAGACGGCCGAAGAAAACGGCCTGCGCCTGTGCGGCCTGGTCGGCCTCGAAGACCCGCCACGCCCCGAGGTACACGACGCCATCACCCGCTGCCGGGCGGCCGGCATCCGCGTCATCATGGTCACCGGCGACCATCCGCATACGGCGCTCGCCATCGCCCGCGAAATCGACCTGGTGCGTAGCGCCACGCCCAAGGTCGTGACCGGCGACCAGTTGCGCGACCTTAGTCCGACCAGCCTGCAACTGGCGCTCGACAGCCCGGAAATCGTCTTCGCCCGCATGACCGCCGACCAGAAGATGCTGGTCACCCAGGCCTTGCAGCACAAGGGCGACATCGTCGCCGTCACCGGCGATGGCGTGAATGACGCGCCGGCGCTGAAAACCGCCGACATCGGCATCGCCATGGGCTTGAGCGGCACCGACGTGGCGCGCGAAGCGGCCGATATCGTGCTGCTCGATGATCACTTCGCCACCATCGTCAATGCCATCGAGGAAGGCCGGGCGGTCTTCGAGAACATCCAGAAGTTCCTGACCTACATCCTCACCTCGAACATTCCGGAACTGGTGCCCTACCTCGCCTCGGCGCTGTTCGGCATTCCGCTACCGCTGACCATCCTGCAGATTCTCGCCGTCGATCTGGGAACCGACATGGTGCCGGCGCTCGCCCTCGGCGCCGAGCCCCCCAACCCGGAAGTAATGCAGCGCCCGCCGCGCCAGCGCGACCAGCGCCTGCTGTCGTGGCCGCTGCTCGCCCGTGCCTATCTCTTCCTCGGCCCACTGGAAGCGGCCAGCGCCATGGCCCTGTTCTTCATCGTGCTCGCTGGGCATGGCTGGGAATACGGCCAGATGCTGGCGCCGGACAACCCGATCTATCTACAGGCGACCACTGCCTGCCTGCTCGGCATCGTGCTGGCGCAGGTGGCCAACCTGTTTGTTTGCCGCCACCCGCAACTACCCTTCTGGCGCTTCCCGTTGTTTGAGAACCGTTTGCTGCTACTTGGCCTCGCCATCGAACTTGGGCTGATCGCTGCCATCGTCTACACCGGCCTGGGCAACCTGCTGTTTGGTACGGCACCGCTGCCGGCCAGTGTGTGGCTCACCGGCACGGCCTTCGCCATCGCCCTCGCCGCCGTCGAGGAAGGTCGCAAATTCACTCGGCGCTGGTGAGCGCCGCCAACGCCTCTTCCAGACCGCCCGTTACCAGGCTTACCGGCACAGCCAGCATCAGATTGAGGCGCAGGCCGAAATCCTCGACATGCAGGCCGTCGCGATCCACTGGGCGGCCATTACTTTCCAGCAAGGGCTGCCCCTGCCAGCGGGCGACACGTTCGTTCGTCGTTTCGTCGCTGGCCAGGTAGCCGATCACCGGCTTGCCCAGCGCCAGCGCGAAGCCGACCTCGACACAGGTGCCGGAGTCCGGCTCGCAGCCGCGAAACGGATTGAGATTGGCCAGCACTGCATCGGCCGAACGGATCAGGTCGATATTGGCATCGAAAATCCCCGTCGCTGTCGTCTCGACGCCATCGAGCGGCACCAGCGCCTGGTGCCCGGCCGCCGCACAGGCTGCCCGCGCCCACTCGGCCCAGGCGAATGCATCGGGACGAAAGACATCGGGGCCGGCGAGGTAGATTTTCATGATGGGGCAAGCGTTTGGGATCGAGGCTCGATCTTAGCGCCCATCGCGGTTTTTGCCCATTTTGGCCTGTGCACCGCAGTAGGGCCGTGTTTGAAAAACTTCGATACAAATCGTCGCACAAAGACAACTTGAAAACTTTCGGTTTGGCGCAAAACTATGGGCCAAAACCCGTTTCAAGGAGATTCCCATGCAGAGCAATGAAATCCTGCAAGCGCGAGTCGTAGCCGAATTTCTGCTGGCCGCCCGCCGTTACCTGAACTTGCCGCCCGCCGCCTCGGCAGTGCCGAGCAACCCCTTCCGTCGCCTGCGTCCGGCCCTGCGCTCCTTGCTGGTTGCCGGTTCGCTCGGAACTGCATTGGCTCATCCGGCCTTCGCCATCGAAACCTTACGCCCGCCGACCGAACGCGAAACGCCGCGCAGTGCAGCCAAGCGGGAAAGCCCTTCGACCGCGGGCGCAGTGCTCACCGCACCTGCGGAAAAATCTTCCCAACAATGATCTTCATCCTCGAGGAAAACCCAATATGAAAACTTTGAAGATGACTGTCGCCGCTGTTGCAGTCGCAGCCGCCCTTGGTGGCGCCTACTCTCTCGGCCATCTGCAAACCATCTCCAGCGCCCATGCAGCCCCAGTCGCCGCACCGGTGACTCAAACCTCACCGCCGGTCGCGATCGCGCCGACCGCGCTGCCCGACATGCGTAGCATCGTTGCGGCCAACGCGCCGGCGGTGGTCAATATCAGCGTCACCGGCACGCGCAAGACGTCGGCCGCCTTGCCGCAGCTCGACCCGGACGATCCCTTCTATCAATTCTTCCGCCGCTTCGGCGGCCAGATGCCGCGGGAATCGACACCGACGCAGGGCCTCGGCTCCGGCTTCATCGTCAGCGCCGACGGCACCATCCTGACCAATGCCCACGTCGTCGAGGGCGCCGAAGAAGTGACCATCAAGCTCAACGACAAGCGCGAATTCAAGGCCAAGGTGCTCGGTGCCGACAAGGCCAGCGACGTGGCCGTGCTGAAGATCGAGGCCAGGAACCTGCCGACCGTGCGCATCGGCAGCACAGCGCAAACCCAGGTTGGCGAATGGGTGCTGGCCATCGGCTCGCCCTTCGGTTTCGAGAGCAGCGCCAGCGCCGGCATCGTCTCGGCCAAGTCGCGCTCCTTGCCGGATGGCAGCTACGTCCCCTTCATCCAGACCGACGTCGCGGTCAACCCCGGCAACTCGGGCGGGCCGTTGTTCAACATGAACGGCGAGGTGATCGGCATCAACTCGCAGATCTATTCGCGCAGCGGCGGCTACCAGGGCCTGTCCTTCGCCATCCCCATTGAGGTAGCGATGAACGTCGAGCGCCAGATTGTCGCCACCGGCAAGGTACAGCGCGGCAAACTCGGGGTCAGCATCCAGGAAGTGAATCAGGCGCTGGCCGACAGCTTCGGCCTCGGCAAGCCGGCCGGGGCGCTGGTGTCATCGGTCGAAAAAGGCAGCCCGGCTGCCAAGGCTGGCCTGGAGCCGGGCGACGTCATCCTCGGCATCGATGGCAAGAGCGTCGCCAGCGCCGGCGACCTGCCGGCTGCCGTGGCCTTGAAAAAGCCGGGAGAAAGCGCCCGCCTGCAGGTCTGGCACAAGGGCAGCACGCGTGACATCGAGGTCAAGGTCGGCAGCTTCGCCGAGGAAAAGGTCGCCGCTGCCGAAACGCCAAGCGCCGACAAGGGCCGACTGGGCGTCGCTGTCCGCCCGTTGTCGACGGAAGAAAAACGTCAGGCTGAGGTCAAGGGCGGCGTGATCGTCGAACAAGCCAACGGCGCCGCCGCCCGCGCCGGTATCCGGCCGGGCGACATCATTCTCTCGGTCAATGGCCAGCCGATCGACAGCGTCGATCAACTGCGCGGCGTCATTGCCAAATCGGGCAAGAAAGCCGCCATCCTGGTCGAACGCGGCGATTCGCGCATCTTCGTGCCGGTCGATCTGGGCTGACCAGGCTGGCACGACAAGGCGGGCGCCCCAAAAAGGCTGCCCGCCTTTTTCGTTTCAGTTTTCGAGCACGACGACGGCGGTGCCGCGTTCGATGGCCTGCTTCAATTCCTCGAAGCGCAAGGGCTTGGAAATGTAGTCATCCATCCCGGCTTTCAGGCAATTATCGCGGTCAGTCGTCATTGCATTGGCCGTCAGCGCAATGATGTAGGGTGGCGCCTGGGCAGCGATCTCGCGGCGGATCGCTTCGGTGGCTTCGAGCCCGCCCATCACCGGCATCTGCATGTCCATCAGGATCACGTCGTAGCTCTGCCGGCGCAGGCAATCGATGGCTTCCTGGCCGTTGTTGGCGATGTCGGCCTGCAAGCCCAGTCGCCCCAGCATGTGGATAGCCACCTTCTGGTTGATCTGGTTGTCCTCGACCAGCAGGATGCGCACCGGCGTCACCGGCTCATCGACCTGCACCGGCCCGCGCCTGACATTGGCCGACTCGAGGTGGTTTGACAAGGCGCGCACCAGTCCATCGAACAAGGCCGAGAAACGATAGGGTTTGGCCAACAAGTCGAAAAACAACGCCTTGTCACCATCAGGCAAGGGATAGCCGAGCGAGGATAAAAGGATCATCGGCCGCTCCCCGGCCTGCGGCACTTGCTTGAGCGCACGCGTCAGCGCCACGCCGTCCATCTCCGGCATCTGCATATCGATCAGCGCCACATCGAATTCCAGGCTGCTACGCACGGCAGCCAGGGCGGATTCCGGATTGAAATAAAGCTTGGGAATCATGCCGAAGCGGGTCGTCACGCGTTCGGCAATCTGTAAGTTCACCGGGTTGTCATCGACCACCAGCACGCGTTTGCCTGCAAGCTGGCTGCGATGCTCGCGCTCCCAATCCGACAACTCCTGCTGCGCCGCCAGCATGGCGACGGTGAAATTGAAGGTGGCGCCTTTCCCCGGCATGCCGCTGCTTTCCACCCACATGCAACCGCCCATCAGTTCGACCAGCTTCTTGCTGATCGCGAGGCCCAGGCCGGTACCGCCGTACTTGCGCGTGGTCGAGGCATCGACCTGACTGAAGGATTTGAACAAGCGGTCCTGCTTGTCCGGCGGGATGCCGATGCCCGTATCCTGTACGGAAAAGCGGATTTCCACCGGCGCCAGCTGGTTGATCGAAGGACCGGGGATGCCCGAGGTCAATTCCGTCCGGATGAGGACGTAACCGTGCTCGGTGAATTTGACCGCATTGGTCAGCAGATTGATCAGAATCTGACGCAAGCGCGTGACATCGCCGACCGCCACGCGTGGCATGTCCGGGTTGATGTCGAAAATCAGTTCGACGCCCTTCTGGGCAGCACGTAGGGAAATCTGGCTGAGCGCCGCTTCTATACATTCCTGCAGATCGAAGGGATGGAATTCGAGATCGAGGTGACCGGCCTCGATCTTGGAGTAGTCGAGAATGTCGTTGATCAGCGCCAGCAAGGCTTCGCCGCTGGTAGTGATGGTGTCGACAAAGTCGCGCTGCGTCTTGTCGAGCTCGGTGTCCTTCAGCAGTGAGCCCATGCCGATCACGGCATTGAGCGGCGTGCGGATTTCGTGGCTCATGTTGGCCAGAAACTCGCTCTTCGCTCGATTGGCGCTCTCGGCCGCTTGTTGCGACGCAAATAGCTCGGCCTGCGTCGCCTTCAAGCGGGAAATGGTGTCCTGCAAGGCCTCGTTGGATCTTTCCAGCTCCTGTGTCCGCCGCCGCACGCGCTCTTCAAGCTGAGTATTGAGTTGCAGCAAGGACTCCTCGGCCTCGCGACGCTTGGTTACGTCCTGCAGGGTTTCAATGGCCCCGACGATCTCCCCTTCGGCATTGCGCAAGGGAGCTGCGGTAAAAAACAGCCAGCGGCCGCCTCCCGGAAAATGGGGGAAGTAATCTTCGGCCTCGTAGGCATCGGGCACGATTTCTGAACGCTTGAATCGTCCGGCGTAGAGGCTGCCGATGGCGTCTTCCATGCCCCCTTCGACGATCAGGTCGGCCAATACCGGCCGTGGCGAGGGATAGAAGGCGCGCCATTGCTCCTGGCTGCCAACCATCTGGTCAGACTGGACGCCAATGATCCTTTCGCAGGCCAGATTCCAATGCGTGATGACGTGATTGCGGTCGATCACGAAGGAAGGAACCGGGTTGTTGTCGAGCACCTGTTGAAGATCGGCGGTCTTGATCAAATCAGCGCACTCGCGACATTCAGCACTTTTCATTTTCTCCGCCCTTCTCGAGCCATCAGCGAGCTCGTTCTTGTTTGTTCGAGGAAGCCTCCTTTAATTCATCATAATTGATATTTTTAATATGTACACTACGTTTTGATATTTTATGGCGAAAAAAACGGCAGATCCAGTCTGCCGTTCCATCAGCTTGCCTGAGAGGCCGGATCAGTTCAGCTTGTCCGGACTCCCGCAGCATTGCTTGAATTTCTTGCCGCTACCGCAGGGGCATGGGTCGTTGCGCCCGGTTTTCTCTTCGGCCCGTTGTACCGTGCCGCCCTCACGCTTGTTGCGCCAGAAGTTGTACAGGGTCTGCACGATGACCGGCAGGTTTTCCTGGATGTCGGCCACCAGACGGGCCTCCTCGGCCGGCGGGAACCAGCGCTCGCCGTTCTTCTCGGCGTCTTCCTTCAACATGCCGTTGAGCAGGAACATCGGTTCGAGCAGTTCCGAGAGGTCGTCGGCGTGCTTGCCGGCCAGTTCGTACCAGTCGCCACCGAGGCCCGCGCCATAGACATAGGAGTCGGCCCAGGCTTCGTAGTCGTACTCTTCGGCGTTTTCATCGACCGGATAGAGCACCGGTGCCACCGTTTCGTTGGCCATCAGCGCGCTGGCGATGTCGTTGTTCAGGCGCATCAGCAATTCGATGGTTTCGGTGACCAGCGGGTCGTTGCCGGCGTTCATGCCGTCGCCCAGCACTTCGGGCAACCAGATGGTCGGCGCCACGGTGGCCGGGCCGCTGACGATGGCGCATAGCATGGCCTGGATTTCATCGAGCCGCATCGCCTCCCCGCCGAAAACCTCCGCTTCGAGCAGGACTTCAAGGCGGTCGAGATCGTCGTCGTTCAGGGGCTGTGGATTCATGGCTGCGCTTTCGTAAGAGACAAACCGAATGATAGCCCAGCCACGGCTCGGCGTCAGGGATAAGCCCCGCTTTTCCGGCTCGGTTTTTGCCCATTTCGGCCTGTGCACCGCAGCAGTGACCCAGTTGCATTTGCTTACGCTTCCTTACAGCAAGTCGCGGCGCTCAAGCGTATCTTGGAGTCATAACAAGATGCCGGGAGAACATCATGCGTCGCCATCCTCTGCTTGCCCTTACCCTCATCCCTCTCGCCTGCTGGCTGGGTTTCATCCTGCCCGATCTCTATGCCACCGATCCCAATCTGTGGGCTTGGCGCCGTGCCCTGATCCTGCTCTCCGGTATCCTCGCCCTGTGGTGGATGAGTGCCGGCATGCTGCTGGCTACCCGCCCGGTCTGGCTGGAAAACGTCTTCGGCGGGCTGGACAAGCTTTACCGCCTGCACAAGAACTTCGGCATCGGCGCCGGCGTGTTAATCCTGTTGCACTGGCAACTCGAATGGCTGCCCAAGACGCTGGCCAAGGCCGGCCTGATCGCCCGCCCAGCTCGTGGCGGACCGCGCCCGCCGGAAGACTGGTGGATCGGCCTGGCCAAGGAAGTGGGCGAATGGGCGGGTTACATCCTGATGGCGCTGGTCGTCATCGCCTTGATCCGGCGCATTCCCTACCGTTACTTCCGGCTGGTGCACAAGGTCTTCCCGCTGGTTTTCCTGGCCGGTGCCTTCCACGGCCTGCTGCTGATGCCGAAAGACTTCTGGCAAACCCCACTGGCCTGGCTGACCCTGGCCGTTACCGCGGTTGGCGTCGTCCCCGCCCTGCTCTCGCTGAGCGGACGCATCGGGCGCTCGCGCCGGCACGCCGCGCAGATCGAACGCATCGAAACCTGCCCAGATCGAGTACTGCTCGTCAGCTTGCGCCCGACGGCCCAGTGGCCGGGCCATACCGCCGGACAATTCGTCTTTGCCGATTTCGGCCATCGCGGCGAAGGGCCTCATCCCTTCACCATCGCCTCCGCCTGGTCGCCCGATGACGGTACGTTGACGCTGGCCATCAAGGCCCTCGGCGACTACACGGCCACGCTGGCGCAACGCCTGACCGTCGGCCAGCCCGTCATGCTGGAAGGCCCCTACGGTCGCTTCGACTTCGCCGAAGACAAGGCCGAGCATCAGGTGTGGATCGCCGGCGGCATCGGCGTCACTCCTTTCCTCGCTCGCCTGCAGGCGCTGGGCGAACAACCGGAGCATGGACGCTTGGTCGATTTCTTCTATTGCCTGCCGCGCCGCCATCCCGGCGACGTGACCGATCAACTGCAGGCCTTGTGCGCCGCCTCTGGCGTCCGCCTGCACCTGCGCGAAACCGACAGCGACGGACAACTCGACCCGGCCGAAGTCAAGGCCGCCCTGCAGCCGAGCGGTAGCGTCTGGTTCTGCGGACCGCGCACCTGGGGCGAGGCCCTGCAACGGAAGCTGCAGTCCAGCGGTTTATTGCCCGGCCAGTTCCACCGCGAACTGTTCGAGTTCCGCTGAGTCGGGAATCTCTGTCGGCGGAATCGGTCATACTGCGCATCTGCGAGGAAAACGACATGCCGAAAATCGAGAAGACCGACGCCGAATGGCGCGCCCAGCTGGACGAACAACAGTATTACGTCACCCGCCAGAAAGGCACCGAGCGTGCCTTCACCGGCAAATACTGGGATTGCGACCAGGACGGCACCTACCGCTGCATCTGCTGCGGTGCACCGCTGTTTACGTCAAAAACCAAGTTCGACTCCGGCTGCGGCTGGCCGAGCTTCTATGCGCCCAACGACGAAGGCTTGATCGACGAGCACATGGACAAGAGTTTCGGCATGATCCGCACCGAAGTCACCTGCCACGACTGCGGCGCCCACCTCGGCCACGTCTTCGAGGACGGCCCGGCACCGACCGGTCTGCGTTACTGCATCAATTCGGCTTCGCTGAAGCTGGAAGCGGACGAAAACTAGGCCGCCGCCGGCGTATCGATATCGAACAGGATGCCCGGATCGCTCACCGGGCAATCTACCACCGCCGCCGGGTGCGCCGCGATGATCGCCTTGCCGCCACGGTCGCCGGTCAGGCTGAGCAACGCGTCGCGATAGGCCGCGGCGAAGCCGACCGGATGGCCGACTTGCCCATTCACCGTTGGCCGCGCAATACCGGCTCCGGCCACCAGCGTATCGAGCACGGCCTGATAGCTCGTGGCCGCAATGCCCGGCATGTCGGCCAGCGCCACCAGCCAACCCTTGGCTTCCTGCGCTGCGGCTACACCGGCAGCCAGGCTATGTCCCATGCCGCCAACGGCCTCGGCGCAGAAAACCACCTGCATCCCGAGTTCCGTCAGGGCGCGCGCCAGTTCGCTATCGTCCGGCCGCAACACCGCCACGCTGCGCGGACAGGCGGCCAGCAAACGCCGGCCTGACTCGACAGCCATCGGCGTGCCATCGGCCAGGCGATGCCAGCGCTTGTCGCTGCCGAAGCGCCGGCTGCTGCCGGCGGCCAGCAGGATGCCGACGATTTCGCTCATGCCACCCTGCAGGCGTAAGGATCGGCCACTGCTGCGGTGGACAGGCGATTCAGGCCATTTTTCACGGCCGTCATCTCGGCCAGGATGGCCACGGCGATTTCCGGCGGCGTCCGGCTACCGATGGGCAGCCCGACCGGCCCGTGCAGACGATCGACCTCGGCCTGCGACAGGTCGAAATACTGCAATAGCCGTTCGCGCCGCTTGCCGTTGTTGGCTTTCGAACCGAGCGCCCCAACGTAGAAGGCTGGCGACTTAAGCGCTTCGAGCAAGGCTAGGTCGTCCAGTTTCGGGTCATGCGTCAGCGCCACCACGGCGCTGCGCGGATCGAGCGCCAGTTCGGTCACCGCATCGTCCGGCATGGCCATGATCCGCTCGCTGCCCGGCACATTCCAGCCATCGGCATATTCGTTGCGCGGATCGCAGATGTAGACGCGATAGCCCAGGACCAGCGCCATCGTCGCCAGGTAGCAGGAAATCTGGCCGGCACCGATGATCAGCAGGCGCCAGGCCGGGCCGTGCAGGGTGAGCAGCGTTTCGCCATCCCATTGCAGGCTGTCGCCAGCCGAGCCGCTGTCGATGCTCACCGAACCGTCAATCAGCGACACCTGACGACGGGCCAGCTGGCCGCCGCCGATGCGCTCGGCCAACTCGGCGAGCAGCCCGGCATCCGGCGCCGGTTCCAGCACCAGTTCCAGCGTGCCGCCGCAAGGCAGGCCAAAGCGATGCGCCTCGTCGGCCGTCACTCCATAGCGCAGCACGCGCGGCAGCGTTTCGCCGGCAAACTCGCCGGCGCCGATGCGACGAATCATGTCGTCCTCGATGCAGCCGCCCGAGACCGAGCCGATCACTTGCCCGTCGTCGCGCACCGCCATCCAGGCGCCCGGCGGCCTCGGCGCCGAACCCCAGGTCCGAGCCACCGTCAGCAGCATGAAACGATGCCCGGCCGCCGCCCACTGGCGGGCAGCATCGAGTACCTGCTTATCCAGACTGTCCATGTCACACCGCCAATTCATTGGTGTTGAAAGGCAGATTGCGCAGCCGCTTGCCGGTGGCCGCCGCGATGGCATTGGCCACGGCCGGCAGGACCGGCGGCACGCCCGGTTCGCCGACACCGGTCGGGGCCGCCGTCGACGGCACGATATGCACTTCGACCTTGGGCATTTCGCCGATGCGCAGCAGGGGGAAGCCATCGAAATTGCCCTGCTCGACCCGCCCTTCCTTCAAGGTGATGGCCTGGGTCATCGCGCCGAGACCGAAACCGATGCCGCCTTCGATCTGCGAGCGGATGTTGTCCGGATTGATCGCCGTGCCGCAATCGACCGCGCTGACGATGCGATCCACCTTGACCATGCCGTCCTTGGCCACGGTCACCTCGGCCACATGCGCCACATAGGAATTGAACGACTCATGCACCGCTACCCCACGGCCGCGCCGCTCGCCGGCCTTGGCCTTGAGCGGCGTGCCCCAGGCCGCTTTCTCGGCGGCCAGCTTGAGCACCCCGGCATGGCGCGGATGCTTGTCGAGCAAGTCCAGGCGCAAAGCCACCGGGTCCTTGCCCATCGCCGCCGCCACTTCGTCAAAGAAGGCTTCGGTGGAAAAGGCCGTATGCGAAGAGCCGACCGAACGCCACCACAGCACGGGTATCGGAATATCGGTCGGTGTGTGCAGATCGACCGTCAGGTTGGGAATGGAGTAAGGCAGGTTGGCCGCACCTTCGACCGACACGCCGTCGATGCCGTCCTTGACCAGGAAAGCCTCGAAGGGCGAGCCGATCAGGATGGACTGCCCGACCAGACGATGCTTCCAGCCGGCCAGCTTGCCGCTGCCGTCGATGGCCGCTTCCAGCGCGTGGTGGAACAAGGGGCGGTAGTAGCCACCGCGCATGTCGTCCTCGCGCAGCCAGACCAGCTTGACCGGCGCGCGTCCGTCGATCGCCTTGACGATATGCGCCGCCTCGACCAGGTAATCGACATCCTTGCTGGCCCGCCGGCCGAAGCTACCGCCGGCGTAGAGCATGTTCAGCCTGACCTGCTCCGGTTTCAGGCCGAGCACCTTGGCGACCACCGCCTGGTCGATGGTCTGGAACTGTTCGCCATTCCAAACCTCCGCACCGTCGGCATCGAGCTTGATGACGCAGTTCATCGGCTCCATCGCGGCGTGGGCGAGATACGGAAAATCATAGCTGGCCTTGATCACCTTGGCCGCCCCGGCAAAAGCCGTGGCCGTGTCGCCGCTCTGCTTGGCCACCTTGCCCGGCGACTTGGCCATTTCCTTGTAACGGGCCAGGATTTCCTCGCTGCTCAGCTTGAAGGCAGCGCTATCGTCCCAGACCACGCTCAGCGCGTCACGCCCCTTCTTGGCGCTCCACGTATCCTTGGCCAGCACAGCCACGCCTTGCGGAATCTGCACGACATCGACCACACCCTTGACCTGGCGCGCCCGAGCGGCATCGAAGGATTTCACCTTGGCCCCGAATTGCGGCGGATGGGCGACGACGGCGACCAGCATGCCCGGCAGTAGCACATCCTGCGTGAATTTCGCCGTACCGTCGGTTTTCGCCGCGCTGTCCTTGCGGTTGGCGCGCTTGCCGACCAGCTTGAAGTCCTTCGGATCCTTCAGCTTGACCTCGGCCGGCACCGCTTCGTTGGCGGCATCGAGCGCCAGTTCGCCGAAACTCGCCTTGCGCCCGCTGGCTGCGTGGCTAACGACGCCGTTGCTGACGACGATCTCGCCCGCCGCCACCTTCCAGCGCTTGGCGGCGGCACTGACCAGCATCGCCCGCCCGGCCGCACCGGCCTTGCGCAGTTGTTCCCAGGAATTAGCCATCGCCGTACTGCCGCCGGTGCCCTGCGTCGGGCCCCAGAACAGGTTGTTGTAGCGCTTGGCATCGGCCGGCGCGCCCTCGACCTTGACCTGCTTCCAGTCAGCATCGAGTTCTTCGGCGACGATGGTGGCCAGCCCGGTGTAGGTGCCCTGGCCCATCTCCAGGTGCTTGGAAATGACCGTAACGCTGTTGTCGGCGCCGATGCGCAGGAAGGCATTGGGCTCGAAGTGCACGGCTGCCGCCAGCCCTTCGCCGGCCTTGCCCGGTCCGGCGGCCGGCAATTTGTCGGCGGCGCCGGCCGGCAACACGAAGCCCAGGGTCAGCGCCGCACCGCCCTGCAAAAAGCGGCGGCGGCTGACGTTTTGCAGCGCTGCGGCAGACAGTTCGCCAGCGACGGATGGATTCAGTTTTGCGTTCATGTCCATCTCCTCAGGCCAGCGCCTTGGCGGCTTCGTGAATGGCGGCGCGGATGCGCACGTAGGTGGCGCAACGGCACAGGTTGCCCGACATGGCCGCATCAATGTCGGCATCGGTTGGTTTCCTGTTGCTCTTGAGCAAGGCCACGGCACTCATGATCTGCCCGGACTGGCAATAGCCGCACTGGACGACATCGAGCTTGCGCCAGGCCTCCTGCACCGCCTTGCCGACCTTGTTGGCATCGACCGCTTCGATCGTGGTGATCTTGCGCCCGACAGCGGCGGCAACGGGCAGGACGCAGGAACGTGTCGGTTGCCCGTCGAGGTGCACCGTACAGGCACCACACAAGGCCTGGCCGCAGCCGTACTTGGTGCCGGTCAGTTGCAGGGTGTCACGGAGCGCCCAGAGCAATGGGGTATCCGGATCGACATCGACCTTGACGTCCTTGCCGTTGATATTGAGTTGGATCATCTGCTTTTCCTCCGTGGGGTTGGGGGAACTGACCTTGCCCGTGGTCGGCCCGGCCGGTTTTATGGCCTGCAGTTTCAGCCCTGCGGTGCACGGAGCGATAACCCAAAAATTCAGACTTATTGCCTAATCATCCAAATCTGATGCGAACACTCTCGTTGGCCGCGGCGTAAAACGCTACTCTTCAGCCTGTATCGATTGCCTCAAAGCAGAACGCCATGAACGATCACCCTCAGACTGCGCTTGCCAGCGGAAATTCCATCGACATCGCAGAAAGTCTCTTTGCCGCCCAACGTAGCGAAATGGCCGACATCGTCGACCGGCACTGCCCGGGGATTGGAAAACAGGAGACGCCGATCGCCGACCTAGTGCTGTTTCGCGGTTGCGCCACCGACAAGCCGACCTGCGCCGTGGTCAATTCGACCTTCGCCATGATTGCCCAGGGCGCCAAGCGCGTTCTCGTCGGTGAAGAGGCCTACGAATACGATGCGCGGCATTACATGATCGCTGCCGTCGAACTGCCGATCTCTTCGCGCATCACCTATGCCAGCCCCGATGCGCCCTACCTCGGCATGGCGATCAATCTCGATGCGCGCAAGATTGCCGAAATCTGCGCCGAAATGCCCAGGCCACCGCAGAAGACTGTCGTCGATCGCGGCTTCGGTATCGGCGAACTCAGCCAGGAGATTCAGAATGCGGCGTTACGTTTGCTCCGCCTGCTCGATACGCCGGAGGACATCCCGGTGCTGGCACCGATCATCGAACGCGAACTGCTCTATCGCCTGCTCACCGGCAGCCAGGGCGCACGCCTGTGTCAGGCGGCCACGGCCGGCAGCCACAGCCATCAGATCGTGCGTGCCATCGGCTGGTTGAAGAACAACATCGATCAACCGGTGACCATCGAACATCTGGCCGACCTAACCAACATGAGCAAATCCTCGCTGCACCACCACTTCAAGGCGCTGACCTCGATGACCCCGGTGCAATACCAGAAGCAGCTCCGCCTGCACGAAGCCCGGCGGCTGATGCTCTCCGACGATCACGATGCCGCCAGCGCGGCGCATCGGGTCGGTTATGAGAGCCCCTCGCAGTTCAGCCGCGAATACCGCCGGCTGTTCGGCGCCCCGCCGGCGCGCGATGTCGCCCACATGCGTTCGTCCGGAGACATCGGAAACAATGCCTGATGCGGCGATCGACTATTGCCGACCGCTCTCGTTAGCTAGCTGGATTTGACCTGATCGCGCCGGCGCGGCTTGGCCGGCAGCCAGCGCAGCAGCGTGGCATAGAGCAACTCGGGCTCGACCGGCTTGGAAATGAAATCGTTCATGCCGACGGCGAAGCAGCGCTGCTTGTCTTCCTCGAAGGCATTCGCCGTCATGGCGATGATCGGCACCTGGCCAGCCGGACCGGGTGTTTCGCGGATACGCCGCGTCGCTTCCAGTCCGTCCATGACCGGCATCTGCATGTCCATCAGCACCAGGGCGTACTCCTCGCGCAGGGCGAGATCGACGGCCTGTTCGCCGTCATCGGCCAGATCGACGACGAAGCCGACATCCTCCAGCAGATATTTCGACACTTCCTGATTGATCGGCTCGTCATCCACCAGCAGCACGCGCGTCCCCTGGTATTTATTGAGGATGACCTGCTCCGGCTTGATATGTGGCTCGCTATCCTGCGCATCAGCATGTAGATGCGCTTTTTCCAGGCGAACCCGGAACCAGAAAGTGCTGCCTTCGCCAGATCGACTGCTGAAGCCAATCTCGCCGCCCATCATCTCGACCAGCGCCTTGCAGATCGACAGACCGAGGCCACTACCGCCGTACTTGCGGGCGATGGAGCCATCTGCCTGCTGGAAGGACTGGAAGAGCTTGCCCTGCACGTCTTCCGGAACGCCAATGCCGGTATCGACGATATCCCAGCGCAAGGCCAGTTGCTGATCGGCATCCGCTTCGACGACAACATGAACCGTCACCCCACCGTGTTCCGTGAACTTGATGGCATTGCCGACCAGGTTGATGAGCGTCTGCGACAAACGCAGCGGATCGCCGATCACCACCTGCCGGCACAATTCCGGTGCCAGGTCGATGGTCAGGCTCAGATTCTTGTGCGCCACCCGTTCGCTCAGGATACTGATCAGGTTCTCGTGAATTTCACCCAGCCGGAATTCCACCTTTTCCAGGCTCAAGGCGCCGGCTTCAATCTTGGAGAAATCGAGAATGTCGTTGATCACCCGCAGCAGGTGGTGCGAGGCGCCGAGCGCCTTCTGCAACTGCGATTGCGCCACCGGGTCATCGATCCGCCGCGAGGCCAGTTCGGTCATGCCGATCATGGCGCTCATCGGCGTCCGCAATTCGTGGCTCATCGAGGCCAGGAAAGCCGACTTGGCGCGGTTGGCCGCATCGGCCTCTTCCGCCACACTTTCCAGCTGCAATTGCAGGAAACGGGCGCGCCGGAAAATAACCACGCCCATGCCCACGGTCATAATACCGAGAAAAACCAGCAAGGCCGTCAGCATGGCCATCACCCGATGTGCCTGCACCTCCCCTTCATCAGCCAGACGCCGACCACGGTCAAGGGCAAAATTCAGCACATAACCGACGTCGCCGAGCAAATCCTCGAATTTGGCGGTACCCACGCTCTGGATCAGGCGCTCCGCTGCATCGTAATCTTCGCGGCGCACATCTTCCATGACCGTGTGGCGCATCTCGTCCCACTGCCGGAAAGTGCGTTCAAGCTTGAGCAATCGCTCACGGTCGCCCTGGAAGGCGCCCAGCATCGTATCGATGTTGCCGCGCACCGAGGCGAGCATGGCCTGGCTTTGCTGCTCCAGCGCGTCGATGGTTTCCGGCCGCGCCTTGACCAGCACCGTGGTCAGCATGATGTTGCGCACCTGCAGCACGGTAGCCTTCATTTCGGCTGCGGCCGAACTCACCAGAAAGGGATGGGCGTAGAGATTGGCGGCGATTTCGTGTTGCCGGTTCATCGCGTTGATGGAATACGCACCCAGCGAGATCAGGGCGACGAAGCCCGCGGCATACCCGATGATGATCAGGGCCGAGATACTCAGGGATCGTCTAATTGTGTCTAACACCGATGCAGGGAGAAATCATTAATTCGACGGAAATGATTATACCCACAGTGTAAATGCGGTTTTACATTGCATTGACAATTGTCAAAACAAAGTCCATTTAGATAACAAAAAAACGATCCCCAAACCGGAAATATCGTGAAAAAACTCACGAATTCATCGGATAAGCGACTAAAAACTACAAGCCACGCGCCCAAGCCGGACGTAAATGCGCCTGTTCCGGCGAAGCGATCGCCTGCCGCACCTGTTGCAGCAGACGCTCCTTGTCGACGCCGAGCGTTCCCTTGAGGATCAGCCAGTTCGACGCGTGGTCGCTGCGGAATACCGTGCGTTTCAAATCCAGCGCCGAGAGAAAGTGTTCCATTTCGACGAACAGCTCGTGTTGGCTCAGTGGCTCCCAACTCGGGAAATCGGCGCGAAAACGTTGTTCGCCCATGGGAAAGCTGACCACCAGCGTCGCCAGGTATTCCGGCTGCGTCGCGTTGGCCAGACGGGCGGAGTTCTCGGCGTGTTGCTGCGACCAGGCCTTGCCGCCCAGCCCGTTGAGGATCATCACCGAACGCGTGATGCCCGCCGCGCCTAGCTTGTCCAGGGCCTCGCGCGTGCTGTCGAAGGTTTCTCCCTTCTTCACCGCCGCCAAGACCTCGTCGTCGCCCGACTCGGCTCCAACATAGGCCATGGTCAGCCCGGCTGCCGCCAGTTCGTCGATCTCCGCCTGCGATTTCTTGCGCAGGTTGCGCGGCAGGCAGTAGGTCGAGATGCGGCGCACCGCCGGCATATGGGTCCGGATCGCTTCGAGGATGGCAAGCAGCCGGCGTGTCGGCAGCACCATGGCATCGCCGTCGGCCAAAAACACGCGACGAATCTCTTCGCCATAGCGCTGACCGGTCAGGCGAATGCTTTCCATCACCTCATCTTCGTCACGCGCCCGGAATTTTTTCTGCGGCGCCGTGTACATCTCGCAGAAAGTGCAATGGTTCCAGGAACAGCCATCCGTCACCGGCAGGATCAGCGACTCCGCCTCGCTGGGCGGGCGGAAAACCGGCTCGACGTAGCGGATTGGAATCACTTGGCCTGCACCTTCTCGATAAAGGCTGCCGGTACCGAAGCCGCCTTGCGGGCCGTATAGTCGAAGAAGATGATGCCGTGCTTGCCGCGCGCCACTTCGCGCCCGCTCGCCTTGTCAGACATGCGCCAGACCAGGTCGCAACCGTACTTGTTGAAATCGTCGGCCGCCATTTCGACGACCATGGTTTCGCCATGGAAGGCTTCAGAGCGATATTGCGCGGCCACATCGGCCACGATGATGCCGACGCCTTCGACATCCAGCTCGCTATAGCCGAGCGACTTGAAGAAGCGCACGCGGGCCTCCGAAATCAGCGAAATCATCTGGGCGTTATCCAGATGATGGCCATAGTTGATGTGCCCGATGTAGATCGGAATATCGGTCGAAAAGATGAATTTTTCTGGCAGGTCGATCTTGATGCGCGGCATGGTGGATCTCGGCGAAATCGGCAAAGCGCCATTCTATGGGCCACAGGGGTTCTTGACCAAGATCGGAGCCAGACGAAGCCAGCGCGTTAGAATCCAATCAAACCCACCGGAGTATTCATGAACCTGCTGACCCGTGGCCTGCTCGCCACATTCCTCTCGCTCATCATCACCCACACGGCGCACTGCGCCGAACTGCCTGCCGTCAAGAGCGTTGGCCAAATCGACCTGACACGTTACGTCGGCAAATGGTACGAAATTGGCGCGTTTCCGATGTTCTTCCAACGCCAGTGCGTGGCCGACACCACCGCCGAATACACCCTCGGCACCGACGGCAGGCTGACCGTACTCAATCGCTGCCGTACCGAAAATGGCTTCGACCAGGCCACCGGCCAGGCCTGGGCACCCGATGCGACGATCAATGCCCAACTCAAGGTTTCCTTCTTCTGGCCCTTCCGTTCGGACTACTGGATCATCGCACTGCACCCTGATTACCGTTGGGCCGTGGTCGGCAACCCCAATCGCAAGTACCTTTGGCTCTTGTCACGCACCCCGCAACTTCCTGCCGGCGAAATCGAACAGGCACTGAATCAGGCTCGCGCCCAGGGTTACGACCTCAGCCAATTCAAGCTCACCCGCCAAACGGAAAATGCAAAATGAAAACCATCGATCACAAACGTCTCGACCGTGTCGTGCTGGATGCCCGCAAGGCGGCCGACGCCCGCGCCGAGGGTTACCGCGAAAAGGCGCTCAAACTCTATCCGTGGATCTGCGGCCGCTGTGCCCGCGAATTCACCCAGGCCAACCTGCGCGAACTGACCGTGCATCACCGCGACCACAACCACGACAACAACCCCTCCGACGGCAGCAACTGGGAGCTGCTCTGCCTCTACTGCCACGACAATGAGCACCAGAAGCAGATCGAGGCCGACCGCGGCTACACCGATGGCCGCTCGTCGCGCGGCGGCGGTGCCACGCACAATCCCTTCGCCGCCCTGCAAGACCTGCTCAAGAAAAAGGACTAACCCGCGTGGCCGAACAACAACGTTTCTCCATCCACACCCGCGGTCGCGGCTCGGTCGAGATTACCGACGAAGTCGCCACCATTGTCGCTACTGCTGCGGTGCACTGTGGAATTGCCCATATTTTCGTGCGCCATACCAGCTGCGGCCTGGCCATCACCGAAAACGCCGACGCCAGCGTCCGGCGCGACCTTGAAACCCTGCTCGCCCGCTGGGCCCCCGATGGCGACCCGGCCTACCGCCATGATCTCGAAGGCGACGATGACATGGCCGCCCACGCCCGCTCGCTGCTCACCGGCGTCTCGCTCACGGTGCCCTTCGCCGACGGCCGGCTGCTGCTCGGCACCTGGCAGGGTATCTACCTGTTTGAGCACCGCACCGGATCGCACCGGCGCGAGATTGTCGTCACCCTGCTTGGCTGAACCGATCAGGCATGGCCCAACCAGTACTCGGCGGACTGGCGCACCACCTCGTTGAGATTGCCGGATTCCTCGTAGCGCTGGCGCAGCCAGGCCGCATCGCTACGATTGTGCAGCAGATCGTTGCGCAAGCCTTCCAGCCATTGCTCGCAACCCAGCGCCTGCGCATCGGCCTCGACCATGTCGAGAACGGATAATGCCCAAGGACGCAGGGCCTGCTCCGACATGCTCACCGGATCGGCCAGCACGCCGTCGAAGCCATAACGGCAAACCTGGAATTTATTGGTCCGCGCGACGAACGCCTGCTTGGCGAAGGCCAGTTCGGGGCGGGTACGCAACAAGCAACGCGCCAGCGATTGCGCAAGCGCCGCCAGCGCGGTCGCCTTTTCGATGCTCAGCGGCGTATCGCAAACACGAATTTCCACCGTGCCGAATTCCGGCTTCGGCCGCACATCCCAATACAAATCCTTGATGCTGTGCACGATGCCGCAGGCGTAAAGAAACTCGTAATGCCTGACGAAAGCGGCCCAGTCGTCAAGCGGTGGACATTGCCCGCTCAGCGGAAAAGCCGACACCGCATTCAGACGTGCCGACTGGAAGAAGGTATCGACACCATCGACGAAGGGCGACGAGGCGGAAAAGGCAATGAAGATCGGCGCATACACGCCAAGCGCCTGGGTCAGCCAGATCGCATCGTCGGCCGAGGTGCAGCCGACATGGATGTGCTGGCCAAAAACCGTGAACTGCTTGGCCAGATAGCCGTAACGCTGATACAACCCATCGA
The DNA here is from genome assembly GCA_041904995.1 of Azonexus sp. GTDB lineage: Bacteria > Pseudomonadota > Gammaproteobacteria > Burkholderiales > Rhodocyclaceae > Azonexus. The sequence goes on along the minus strand of JAYRMB010000001.1, from coordinate 42,861 downwards.
AGCGTTCACCGGGTGAAATGCGCCGTTCCGGCCAATGGTGGAAGGGATGCGTGCCACCACCGCAAATCCCGATATTGTTCCTGCGGCACTGCTGGCCCAGCGTGTCGCGCAAACCGGCCAGATCGGCGGCGATACCCGCCACCGTGCCCTGGGCCTGGGTGCTCACCTCGATCATGCTTTCGGTGATTTCCAGCTTGATTTCACCGTAGCGGCCGTCGTAGTCGAGGCAATCGAGCAAATCCGTTGCGCCGCGTGTCAGATCGAAGTCGCGCAGGGAAACCAGTTGCAGTTCCAGCTCGACCCCCAGCGACAAGGCCGCGCTGTCGCGAAAATCCTCAAGCTGCTTGGCGCTCATGCGATACCTCCCTGACGAGCCGTCCCGCTTTCCGTTTCACCGGCCAGCTTGACCGCCAGGCGGCACAGGGCTGGCCCGGCCAGCTCCATGATCGCCGCGGCGAACAGCGGCAAGGCTAGGGCCGAACGGCCGACATCCGGATACAGATTGACGATCTCATAGGCCATGAAAACCGCCGTAGCCGATAGCGGCTGGGTACCCAGTCCAACCAGCAGGCTTTTCCGATAACTGAGACTACTGCCCACCACCAGTTGCGCCGCCGTCTTGGCCAGTGCCCTGACCAGCAGCAGCCCGACCGCTTGCACGCCGACAAGCCAGGTGAAATCGCGCCATGGCAGGGCCGCGCCAACAATCACAAAGAGCACGATGGCCAGCAGCCAGTGACCTTCCGGTAAGGCGGTGTAACGCAGCGTCTGTTTCTTGTCGTTCGCCGCCAGCAGCACGCCCATCAGAAAGAGCGTCAGAAAAACCGGCACCGCCAGCATGCGGGCCAGCCCCACCGCCAGCATGGCACTGGCCACCAGCACGAAAACCTGCGCCAGCGAACGCCGCGGCACAAAACGGGCAACCAGCAGCGCCAACCTGGCCCCCAGCCCCGCCACCAGGGTGGCGCCGCCAGCGATCCACAACGGATGAACGAAAGCACTGAGCCAGTCGCTGCTCTGCTCCACATGAACGATACCGAGCACCAACGGAAAGGCAAGGAAGGAGGCCGCCGCGCCGATCGCCGTGTGCAGGATGATGCGCTCCGTCACCTGCCCCTGGGCGCGGCTCTCCTCAACCGTCAGCAACACGACCGCCGGTGCCGAGGCCATCGTCACAGCAGCCGTTGCCCCCGCCCAGGCCGGCGATAACCCGACGACGAAATGCGCGAAAAGCAGGATCAGGCCGAACGACAGCACGATGTCGGCCAGCGTGCTGCGTAATAGTTCCGGCGTACGCAACAGCCAACCGAGGTCAAGCCGGCGCCCTACCTCCAGCATCAGCAAGCCGAGCGCGGCATCGGCAATGGGCTTGGCCTGCAGCAGCGTCTCGTCGCCGATCCAGCCCAGCATGGCGGGACCGAACAGCATGCCGGCCAACACGTAGCCGATCACCTTGGGCCAGCCAGCCCGCGTATGCAGCCACTCGCCGATCATCAAGCCAACAATGAGCAAAAGACTGAACAGGGCGAGCGAATCGATCTGCTCCGGCAGTGGCGGCAGGAAGAAATGGCGCTCGACCAAGGCATTCCACGCCTGGCGAACGAAAGCAATCAGGTTTTCCGGCATTCAAACTCCAAAGCTGCGGTGCACCGGCAAAAACGGGCAAAAATCACCAACGCCGACCGCGGGCTGCATTCAGGAATTCATCGAGAATCGGCGTGCAATCGAGCAGACCGGGCGCGCCCGGCGGATGAAACTCGGGATGCCATTGCAAGCCAAGCACGTAAGGCTTGCCCTCCAGGCGCACCGCCTCGACCAAGCCATCGCCGACACTGCGTGCCTCGACTCGCAAACCGCGGCCCAGCGCCTTGATCGCCTGATGATGAATCGAGACCACACCACCGCCCGTAGATTCCGGATAGAGGCGGGCAAAACCCGACGCCCCATCCCACTCGATGGCATGCGCGTGCTTGTCGTAATCGGCGTGCACATGAACCGCCGGATTCTCGAACTGCGTCGCCACATCCTGATACAGGGTGCCGCCCAGCGCGACATTGATCAATTGCATGCCGCGGCAGATGCCGAGCACCGGCTTGCCGGCCTCCATGAACTCATGCAGGAGCTCCATCTCGTAGGCGTCGCGCAGGCGGTCGCCGGCCCAGTCGGGATGCGCCGGCATCTCGCCGTAGGATTGCGGGGAGATATCCGCTCCGCCCTGCAAGACCAGGCCATCAAGGTATTGCGGATAATCGGACAGCCGGATGCTGCTGCGATGCACGATGCCATCGCCGCTGACCGACGGAATCATCAGCACCATCACCTCGCGCGACATGACCCAATGGGCAACCGATTGCTCCAGGTAATGCAGCGATTTCGACTGCAAGCCCTGAGCACCAGGCTGCGGATGATAGATGCGGGCCGACAGCCCGATGCGCAAAGGACGACGACTCATGGCTTCTCTCCTTGCACTTCCGAAGCGGCTGCGTTGGCTGAACCTCTCGGCTGCAAACGCATCGCCTCGCCAAAACCCTTGATGGCGGTCTGCGTTGCCAGCGGACCGAGAAGCTGCATCAACAGGATGGTCGCCATCAACATGCCGACCAACTCCGAGCTCATGCCGCTATACAACATCTGCGTATTGACCAGCAGGACCAGCGCAATGCTCGACATCGGCTGCAGGCCGACCGTCGTGAACACACTCTCCCGCCAACTCAAACCTACGCCATCGCGCGTCAAGGCCAGCGCGATCCACTGCCCGAGCAAACGCGCCGCAGCAATCATCAAGGCCTGCTTCCAGAAGGCCTCCAGATAGGCGATATCCAGCGCGGCCCCGGCGAGCACGAAGGTGATGACCAGAAAGACCCGGGCATCGCTGGCGATGCGGATGGCCGAAACCTTGTTGTCGCGGTCGATGGTACTGACCAGCAGACCGAAGACCAGCATGGGCAAAAAGACCGAGACATCGAGATACATCGCCGTTCCCACACCCAGGACGATGGTGCCGAGAATCAACAGATGCTGGTGTTCCGGCTGGCGTTCCAGCTTTTCGGCACCGAGCAGGACCAGGCCGGCGCAAGCCCCGCCCAGCATGATCGAGCCGACGATGCTGCCGAGCGATCCGCCCACCCGGCCGGCAATGGTCAGCGCATCGGTATCGTTGAGGAAGGGCACCAGCAAAACCACGGCCGAGAACGCCACCGCCCCATTGGTCGCGACCAGGGTATAGAGCAGCCCGGTGCGCTCGCCCTTGGCCCCCACGTCGCTACAGGTGGCGATGGTGATCGCCGGCGAGGTCGCCAGGCACAAGGCCGCGGCAAACAGCGAGGAGCCCAGCGAAAAGCCCCACAGGCGAAAGAGCAGGAACATCACTGCCCCCGCGCCGAGCGATACGGCGAGGCCAGTCACGAAGCGCGCATGACGTTGCAAGCTGGTGGTACGCGGCACCAGATAACCGAGTTCGAACAGGATCAAACCAAGCGCCAGGTCGATGAACAGGCTGGCCGACTCGATCTGCAACGCCTGTATCCAGTTCAAGCCGCTCTTGCCGAGCAGCAGGCCGAACACAACATAACCGGTGGTGCGCGGCAGCGAGCAGACGCGACGCGACAACTCGCCGGCCGCCAGACCGCCAAGCAAAACCAAACCGAAAAGCTGTATCGTGTTGAACATAAAAAACGGGGGCCGCAGCCCCCAAAGCTCTCGTCAAATCACAGGTTTTGCAGCAAAAGAATTAAACTACATTGTTTAACAATATAATTGCTTTGCAACCTGCCCGCAACCTTCCCCGCCCGACCATGCCCGACGACATCACGCCACTGGCGCTCGACGTACTCCAACAATTCCGAATGATCTTCGGCTCGATGCGCCAGTATTTCCGCCTGGTCGAAGAGCGCTGCGGCATCCCCGGCTCACAGGTCTGGGTCCTGCAGGAAGCCCAGCGCCAACCTGGCCTCGGCATCAACGAACTCGGTGCGCTGATGGGCATCCATCAATCCACCGCCAGCCTCCTGGTCGATAAGCTGGCCAAGCGCAAACTGCTCGCCAAGAAGCGCGGCACGACCGATCAGCGACGCGTCGGCCTTTTTCTCACTCCCCAAGGCGAACAGACCCTCGCCCTGCTCCCGGGCCCGGCCGAAGGCATCCTCCCCGCCGCCCTCAACCAGCTACCGGACGTCGTACTACATACATTGAATATCAATTTATCTGAACTCATTCGCCACCTGCCCGGCAAGGATGAAAGTTTCGCCGGCGAGCCGCTGGCCGACCTGCTCGAAAAGCAAGCAGCAAACTGACATGCAATATTTCTCTTTCAAAATACTGACCGCACTGAGCCTACTGACCCTGGCGGGATGCGCCGCACAAAAACCCGTCGTCGAAACGCCGAAAGCCACTGGCTCTGTCCAGACTGCAGCGGCCGAACCGACCCAGCCGCCAACTGAAGCGACACGAACGGAAGCCCAGGTGATTGCTGCGGTGGACGTGCCCAACAGCATCTTTTTCGCACGCGGCTCGGCCGAGATCGACGCTGCCGGCAAGGCGGCACTGCAAGCGCATGCCGCACGCCTCAAGGACAATCCGAAATTGCGGGTTTCGCTGATCGGGCATACCGACGACCTGGGCAGCCGCGCCTACAACCTCGCCATCGCCGACCGCCGCGTCCAGGCCATCTACGCCGAACTACGCCGCCTCGGCGTGCAAGCCATGCAGATGAAACGCTCCAGCATGGGCATCGAGAAACTGAGCAAATCCTGCATCTCGGAAGATTGTCGCCGCCTGATGCGGCGGGTCGAAATCGATTACCGGGATTAACGATTCACGAATTGACGCCACGCTCCTGCGCCAGTACGACGCCATCGACTACTGGTCCACGGCGGCGCAAACGGCGCCAGCCGAGCACCAGTCCGCTCAGGCTGATCGCCAAACCGCCCAGGCTGGCCAGAACCAGCAATACATCCCAGGTCGGCCGACTTTGCAGCAGCGGCAACCAGTCCCAGCTGTGAAACAGGGCGAACAGCCAGCGCTTGACCCGCAGATGGCTATCCAGGCGTTGCACCACCCGGCCGCTGGCTGGATCGAGATAGAGCCAAGTTTCTGCCGGGTCAGCGAAGCGCAGACGCAGTACCGGTAGCGACTTCTCCTGATGGCCGCCCATCGTATGCGGGGCGCGGGCGTAGTAATGCCAGTCGTACTCGGCCTGCCAGTGGGCGTCGACCAGCTTGGCCTGGGGCATCAAGGCTTCGCCAGCGCGCTGCACGATGTCGGCTTCAAGAGCGGCGACCGGAGCGCAGCCAGATGGATTCTGCAGCAGTCGGCTAGCGCTGGCGGTGCGCGCTTGCACCAGCAGATCGCCGGCAAACGGTCGCCACTCCAGTTCACTGGCCACTAGTCCGTGCTGACGGAAGCACTCAAGCAAACCGGCAACGTTAGCCGTGAGCCAGGTTGATTGCGGCTGCCATTTCTGTTCCAGCGGCTTGCTTGCCCCCGAATCGAACAGTTTCCAGGGATTCATCGAAAACAAGCCGCTGGCGATCCAGGTCAGCGTCAACACGCCAAAACCCAGCCCCAGCCAATGGTGCCAGCGCATCATCAGATTTCGATAAGGGCTGCGGCTGCCGTGGCGATACGGCTGCCGGCGCCAGCGCATCACGCCGACGACCAGTCCGCTCAACGCCAGCACGCTGGCCAGCAGCGAGGTGTAGATGACTATCTCGGTCCACCACGCATCGACCAGGCCGCCACGCAGCGGATATATCCAGTGCAGCCAGGCGCCGAGCCAGTTCCAGCGGTATTCGGTCAGGCTGACGTCGCGTACCACCTCGCCGGTGCTGGCCGAGACGTAGAGATACTTCAATTCATCGTCGGCCAGCTCGATCCGGAACAGTGGCCGGTGCCCATCCATCGCTCGCGAATGGGTCCACGCATCCTCACTCAATCGTTCGCTGCCGACGATCCGCGCATCCGGCGCAAAACCGGCCGCCGAACGCCGCGCCTGGGTGTCATCCACCGCACCCAAAATTTGCCCTTTTGTCGCGTGCACCGCAGCAAAGCGATTCTTGCCGCCACTGGCGATGAAATACGCTTCGCCGCCGATCGAAGTCAGACGCAAGCCGCGCACTCCGAAACCGGCCGGCAGCGCCTCCACTGCCTGGGCGGGCGATACGCAGCAAGCTGCACTCACCAGCGCCGGCAGGTGACGTAAACGTTCCTCGGTAGTCAGCTTGGGATAGCCGACATACATCATGACGACACCGGAAACGAACCACAGCGCCATGAACAGGCAGAGGACGATGCCGAGCCAGCGATGGCCAAGAAACAGGAGGCGGCGTAGGTTCATGAGCAGGCGATCAGAAAGCGGTCTGGATCGAAATGTCGAACGTACGCGGCGCCCCGAGGTAGGCCATGTTCGTTCCCGACAGGTTCTCGGCGTAGATCTTGTCAGTCAGGTTCTTGCCGCGAGCGACGATCCGCGTCGACCGATCCAGCCGGTAGCTGACAAACGCGCCAAGCAGGTTGTAGGCGCCATCGCTGACGGTGTTGGCACTGTCGGCATAGCGTGACGAGACGTGGCGAATGTCGCCGCCGATTTCCCAATCGGTCGCCGGCGTATAGGTCAGCCACAGGTTGCCGACCCGTTTCGGGATATTGCTCGGCCGGTTGCCGGCGCGCGACACGGCGACGCCACCAACCGTCTCGTTGAATTCGTCGTAGCGCGCATCGACGAAGGACATGTTTGCTGCCACCTGCAAACGCGGCATGATCCGGTAGGCGCCGGTCAGTTCGAGGCCACGCGAGGACTGCTGGCCGACCGGGATGGTCGTTCCCGGATTGTTCGGGTCGCTCACCGCGATATTCTTGCGGGTGATGTCATACACAGCCACCGTCCCTGCCCCTCTGCCCTCGTCGAAACTGAACTTGCTGCCAAGTTCGATCTGTTTGCCGGTGGTCAGGTCGAAATCCTGTACCTGCGAATACGATGCGGTGGTCAGAATGCCAGCCGGCGGATCGGCCGCGGTACTGTACTGCACATAGACATTCGCGTTAGGAGTCAGGTCGTAAGCCAGCGCAACCCGACCGGTGACCGGCTGGTAAGTCCGCTTGAAGTAGGCCGGATTGGTCGCCGATACCGTCCGGTGATTGGTCACTTCCAGGTCAATCTCGTCACGGCGCAGGCCGGTCAGCAGCGACAGTTGCTGCGTCAGGCGCGTGCGGTTCTCCAGGAACAGGGCGAGCGTCGTGACCTTGTTGCTCCGATCCGGCGTGTAGGTGTTGCTCAGGCCCGGCAGGCTGAAGAAATCGGCTGTCGAGAAAATGTACGGATTGACCGACCCGAACGGCCCGGCCACCGACAACGGATAACGCGTCTGGCGATTCACGCTGTAGTCCAGGCCGCCAGCCCAGGACGAGGCGAGTGCGCCGAGATGGCTGTCCCAGGTGAATTCCAAGCGATCACCGTTCAGCTCCTGGTCGTGCCGCTGCAAATACGCGCTGGAACGGGTCACCGCCGTATTGGTCGCATTGAAGGCGTAGGTTTCGACATTCCGGTAGTCGCGCAGGGCATCGTAGTGATACGCGGTATTACGCAGCTTCAGCGTGTCGCTGGCCTTGTACTCGAGGACCGAGCGCGCCCATTTGACGGTTTGCTCGTAGATGCCATCGTGCGCGTTGTAGTTCTTGAAACGGGTTTCCTCGTCGATGGCGATTTTCCCGCTCACTGGCTTGAGCAGCGGCGTTCCCCAGTACGGGCGGTCGACCTTCTCGTGCTGATACTCGACCGCCAGCACGTGGTTCAGGGCCGGCGCCAAATCCCACAGCCACGAACCGGCGAGCTGCCAGGCTTCGCGCCGGGTGCCGTCGCTCCAGCCGTTCATGGCATTGCGGTTGACGTCGAGCCGCAGGTAATGGCTATCCGCCAGCTGGTGATTGATGCCGCCGGCCAGTTGAGTCGCATCGTAACTGCCATACCCCGCCTTGAATTCGGTCAGGTTACCCTCGCGATTGGCCAGCTTGGTAATGTAGTTGATCGAACCGCCAACCGCGCCCGCGCCATAAAGAAAGGTCGATGGGCCACCAACCGCCTCGACCCGATCGTAAATCCAGCTATCGACCGGCCGCGCCGCGATCACGTCGTACTGGACGGTAATCCCGTTGAACAATTGCGTCACGCTACTGCCCGAGAAGCCGCGATAAAACACGGCCCCCGGCGAACCCGGCGCCGACGAGGTGGTCACGCCGGGAATACTCTTCAATGCCTCCTGCGTCGTCTCGATGCCCCGCTCCTCGATCAACTGGCGATCGATCACGGTCACCGTAGCCGGCGTCTCGCGGACCGTCAGCCCCAGGCGGCTGGCGGTTGCGCTTTTTTTGTCCAGACCGACCGGATTGCTCTCGGCACTTTCCTGAACCACCACCTCCGGCAATTGCTGCACCGGCTCCGATGCCGCCAAACTGCAAACCGGAAAGATGGCGAAGATGGCGAGCGCCAATGGACGAATTTCAGGAAAAAATGGCTGCGGCTGGTACATGGAGGCTCCCCGACTGATTGAACACATGCCGCAGGCGAGCGGCAAAGCCCGCGCATGCTAGTCATCGGAAAGCGCATTGAGAATGTGACATAAGGTCACATGTGGCAAGGTGTCGCAGCCCGGCCAAGCCATGGAAAAATTCGAGAACTGTGGGAGGAGCCCCCGCACCTTCATTAGCCTACCGCTCCCCAAACAGCCACCCACTTGCCTGATACGGCAATGGCTAGGCTAGGCGGGAACGGAGGCCAACGCTTTAGCTCGCCACGAAAACGATAGCAACTCGCTCAAGCCACGCGAAAACCCGCAACCGTCGTCGCCAGGCTTTGCGCCAATTCGCGCAGGCTTTTGGCGGACGAGCTGATGTTTTGTACGGAAACGTTGCTCTCCTCGACCATGTTGGCGATCTGTTCCATATTCCTCGCCACTTCCGTCGAAGCGATCTTCTGCTCGGAAACTGAGCCGGTAATGTCGCTCACGCCATGCATCGACAGCTCGACGGCACGATGCGAATGGCTAAGCACCACTTCGACCTCCTCGGCCAGACGGCCGCTGGCGCTGATCGACTGCTCGCCACTGGCAATGGAGCTCTGCACCGCCGCCGATTGCTCTTTGATCGAGCGCGTCACGCTGTCGATCTCGGCTGCCGATTTGGCCGATTTCTCGGCCAGCTTGCGTACCTCGTCGGCCACCACGGCAAAACCGCGTCCGGACTCGCCGGCGCGCGCCGCTTCGATGGCCGCATTCAGGGCCAGTAGATTGGTCTGATCGGCAATGTCGCGCACTTCCTGAGTCATCGCGGTGATCGCCTCGGTGCTGCGCACGAAGTCATCCACCCGCTGCGCGATTTCGCCCATTTGCTGTTCGATACTGGAAATTTCATTCGCCAGACGCGAAACGACCTTGGCCCCCTCGGCTGTTTTCTCGACGCTATCGACCGCCTGTGCCCGCACATCGCTGGCCGTCTCGGAAACTGAAGTAATCGCCACGGTCAGCTGTTCGATGGCTGCCGCGCTGCCGCTCACCGCACTCGATTGCTGATGCGACATTTCGGCCAGTTCGCCGCACGAGCCGGCCAGCGAATCCGAGGCATCGGTCACCGAATGGCTGGCGCCGTTAACCTCGCGGATGATGGTCTGCAGCTGCCCCATCATCTTGTTGAAGCCCTCGGCCACCCGCCCGATTTCATCGCGGTTGCTCACCGGCACCCGCTGGGTCAGATCGCCGTTTTCGGCCACCCGCGAGATCGTTTCATCGAGCTGACCGAGCGGGGTGGTAATCGAGCGAACGATCATCAAGGCAATCACGATCAAGGCAATCACCACCACGATGGCAAAGGTGGTCAAGCCAATCTTCACCGCCGAATAGACCGAAGCCGCGTTGCCACGGGCCTCGACATCGAATTCCTGCGACACCTTCTGAATTTCCGCCACCAGGCCGTCGATTGCCTTGCTCGGCTCGCGGTCCATTCCACGCACCAGCTTATCCACCGTATTGGCCGGATCGGCGGCATTGCGATCGTATTGCTTGAGCGCCTCGCGATAACTCGGGCCGAGCGTGCCGAAGCGCTTGATCACCTCATCGACTTTCAGGCGCTCCGCCAGGCCCAGCTTGGCTGCCGTCACCTTCAGCTGCTCAAGGCGTTCATGCACCAGACGATCTTCTTCGTCGAAACCCTTCAGATATTTGGCGAAGGCCTCGCCATCCTTGCCGCGCAGCAGGATGTTCTTCCACTCCTGCACCTGCGTCTTGAAATGTACCTGCGCCCCGCGTGCGCCATCGACCGCCGAAACAATCAACTCCTGGCGTTCGATGCTGTCGACCAGCGCGTCATTCAGTTTTCCCGCCTGAAAGATCGCGAATACGCTGGTGGCCAACAAACCCACCAGGGCCGAGGCCACCAACAGAAGCAACTTATGACTGATTTTCATCGACCCCATGATTCCTCCTCCTGGCTACCGCTGCGAGGGATAACAGCGCGCCCAAACCCTGCAACAAATTGTCTACATATTTGGTCTTCTAAGTATCTACAGATTACGAAAAGTTCAATAAATTACAAAATACATACTAAAACGGCGCCAGCACCGCCACCACCCGCCCCGCCTCGATCCGGATCGAACGCAGCAACCAGCGCGCCGCCGCTTCCTGCATCGAACCATCCTCACGCAGCACATAAACCGGCTTGTTGCGGAAATAGCCGGCGATCATCTGGGCCACTGCCTGACGTGCCATCGGCTGCATGTCGGGGGACAGCGCCGCCGATTCCACCGAGGTCACCACCGGGTTTTCCAGATAGAAAGCCTTGCCGGCGTCGTCGTAGCGCACGCCGCCGTTGGCCGCCACGTCGACTGGAATGGCCGGCTGGCCGAGCAGTGAAATCCACACCCGGCCATTGACGCCGATCCGCCCTTCCGGCGTACCCAGCAGCACACGCGGCGGCGTCTGCACCGTGGTCGTCACCAGCCCGCCGTAATTGCGCTGGACCGGCTTCGACTTATCGACCGCCGCCTGCACCTCGGCCTCGGAAAAGCTGACTTCCCGCTCAAGAAAACCCGCCGCCTGGCTGGCCAGGCTGAAGCCCAGCAAAGCCAGGCCTAACAATTTCGCTTTGATGCTCATATCCACTCGTTTCATCTTGATAAAACTCAGACAAGGAACCACAAGAAGCTGCCCTACCCCAGTTTGTCATCCCCGCGCAGGCGGGGATCCACTGCCTGAGCTTTCTGGATTCCCGCTTCCGCGTGAATGACATTCCTGACCGCTTGACGCCGCACTAGCCCTTGACGCAGACAAGCTGCTTCAAGGAGTGTACGACCTCGGTCAGGTCCTTCTGGTTTTCCATGACCGCATCGATATCCTTGTAGGCACCGGGAATCTCGTCGATCACACCCTTGTCCTTGCGGCAGATGACGCCCTCGGTCTGCCGGCGCAGATCGGCCTCGCTGAAGGCGCGATTGGCCGCGTTGCGGCTCATGCGGCGGCCGGCGCCGTGGGCACTGGAATCGAAGCTCTCGGCGCAGCCCTTGCCGCGCACGATGTAGCTGCGCGCCCCCATGCTGCCCGGCACGATGCCGAGGTCGCCTGCCCGCGCGCGGATCGCGCCCTTGCGCGTGACCCACACATCCTTGCCGTAATGATGCTCGCGCGCCACATAGTTATGGTGGCAATTGACCACCTCGCCGGTCACCGTGAAAGCCGGCAAATGCCGTTTCAATCCTGCCAGCACCAGATCGAGCATCGCCTCGCGGTTGGCGTAGGCGTACTCCTGCGCCCAATGCACGGCCTCGACATAGTCGTCGAAATGCTCGCTGCCTTCCTTGAAATACGCCAGATCGCGATCCGGCAGCTGAATCTGCTGGCGCGCCATGTCGTTGCGCGCCAATTCGATGAAATAGCTGGCCATGGCATTGCCGATACCGCGGCTGCCGCTGTGCAGCATGACCCACACCTGGTCGGCTTCGTCGAGGCAAACCTCGATGAAATGGTTGCCGCCGCCCAGCGTACCCATCTGATTCACCCACTTCGAATACTTGCCGAATTTCTTCAGCAACTGCGGGTGTTTCTGCAATAACACCTTCAGGCGCGGCTCGAACGGCCGGGCCAGCTCGACCAGTGCCCGGTGGTCATCGTGCTGCGCTATGCCGACCGGCACATCGCGGCTGATCTGGTCGAACACCTTCTTCAGCGCCTTCTCGTCCACCTGCCCCGCATTCAGCGACAAACGGCACGCCACCATGCCGCAACCGATATCGACGCCCACCGCCGCCGGCACGATGGCCTGGCGTGTGGCGATCACCGAACCGATGGTCGCGCCGATACCCAGATGCACATCCGGCATCGCCGCCACGTGGTGGTGGATAAAAGGCAGGCTGGCGATATTGGTCAGCTGCTGGCGCGACGCCTCATCGACATCGTCGGTCCATATCTTGACCGGCACACCGGCAGTTTTCAGGTTTTGGGCAACGGGCACGATACGGGTAGCGAACGAACAGGCGCACAGGTTAGCAAATTCGCTCGCCGCCACAGCACAAACCGTTACCGGGCCTTAACCCGGATTAACGCAGTCAAGCGCCAAAATCGCCCTGTTTTCAACACTCAAGCCTGCCATGAAATCCAGACTCCTCGCCCTCGCCTTCATCCCCCTGCTCCTCACGGCCTGCGCCTCCGGCCCCGATGGCCGAGGCGGCCCCGGCGGTGGCCGGGGTGGCGACATGGACGGCCCACCGGGCGGTGGCGGCGGCGCCAGCATGGTCGTCTCGCAAATTCAGAACCAGCTGCAACTGACCGTCGAAGCCCTGAAACTCAATCCCAAGCAGAATGTGCTGTGGGATGCCTACGTCGAAAAAGTCAGCGCCCTGATGGCCGACCAGATGAAGCTGGCCCCGGTCCGCGCCAAGCAAACTGCCATGCAGCAGATCGCCCAGAAGGTCGACACCGTGCGCAACCGCCTGACCGCTATGGAGGAAATCCAGGAAGCCGCCAGCAAGCTCTACGGCGCCCTCGACGAAAACCAGAAGAAAACCGCCGACCAGATGCTCCCCGGCACCGTCCCGGCGCTCTATTCCGGGCTAGGCGGCACCGGTGGCGGCAACGAACGCAGCAACTCCAGCCGCAACGGCCCCGGCGGTGGCATGGGCGGACCCGGGGGCGGTATGGGTGGCCCCGGTGGAGGAATGGGCGGTGGTTTTGGGCGGATGTAAGCCTGTTTGGCTCACTGCTGCGGTGCACTGCCTGAAAAGGGCAAAAACCGCAGCGCCAGAAAGGAAGCCTATCCCTATTTATCGTTGCACGGCCATCAAGTTCAGGGCAAAGAACAACGGGAGGGTTTTCATCATGCTCAACTAGAGAAGGTCATGTAAACCCACGTTCCAACCGAATTACCACGATAAGCACCGGTAACGCCATCGAGATCGGCGGCTGCAGCGGTAAATTCCCAAGCCTCTTGTTCTGAACACTGAATAACCTTGGTCGTTAGGCGCGCGATACCCTGTTGTTGCCCATAGTCATACAAGTGCTTTGCGGCTCGGCGAAGAGGCTCTGGTACCGACGGGTGATCCCAGCCCCAGAGAAAGCTGCCGTTGTCCGTGTTGTAGGTGCCGACGATTTGCACCGGAAGGACGAGTTCTCGCCCGTCAGCAAAGGAGAGTTGCAGCGTGCCGGCGTTCATGTCGAGATTCCACCGGGTTTCGCTGCCGAGTCCCCAGCGCTGCGTATGCTCATCCGTAAGTGCTTGCAGGCGGCGCATGGCGGCGGCGAGGAAGCGGCCTTCCGAGGTGTCGTTATCGCCAGGATTCGCGGCAATACCCGCCTGCCCGAGGCTGCCCAGCGCTTCATCCAGCGAGATAGTGTCCTCGCTGTCGTCGTAATCGGCCGGGCGTTCGTAGTCGTAGTCGAGGGAGAACTTGCCGTCAGGATAGAGCGTGAAGCTCAGGCCATAGATGCGTTGGCCGGTGGTTTGGAGGAGGTGGTCACGGAGGAAGGTAGCGGCATCGCTTACAGCAATACTTGTATCAGGCCAGCCCAATCCGTTTGTTTCCTTGGTGCCACCATTGATATACCAATGCGACGATCGAACCATCCCAGGAAACAGTCGGCATTCACAAGATGCGCTCTCCCAAGGCCTATCTTTAAGGAAATCCTTTACTCCAAGGGCTAATTCGCCATAGGCTTCATCAACCGAACATATTTTTTTCATTGGGTGAACTCCCACCAAAGGGGTCAGAGACGTTTAGGAAAAGCACAGGAAAACTAAATGACTCTGACCCCTTTGGCTGCTTGCCCGAGGCTGCACAGCGCTTCATCCAGCGAGATAGTGTCCTCGCTGTCGTCGTAATCAGCCGGGCGTTCGTAGTCGTAGTCGAGGGAGAACTTGCCGTCAGGATAGAGCGTGAAGCTCAGGCCATAGATGCGTTGGCCGGTGGTTTGGAGGAGGTGGTCACGGAGGCCAATGATCGCATCGCTGATTTCGAAAGCAGCCCGCATTCCGCAACCCACTGAACGACTATCGGCATTGCAATGCTGGGTCGTACTCATGCAACTGCAGTCCCGCGCAAGAATGCGCGTTTCAAACGAGATGCTAGTCCAATCGCCAATAGCCACGTTTGCTAGAACTTTGGAAATCGTTTCGATATATCCACTCGTGTCATTCATTCCTACACTCCTATTGCCTGAACGGGAATTCCTTGATCTTTCCATCAATAACTGCCGTTACAAAAAATTCACTCGGCCTCGTCCCGCCTCCCTGCGGATAACCGATTTCGATCTTCATCGTTACGGTTTTGCCGGTATCCAGTTCCTGTTTCAGGGATTTCTCCATGTCGCGCCAGGCACCGCGGTTCAGTGTTTGCGACTGCGGCACGATGTTGATGCGGTCGCCGGCGCCGCCGAGGATGGCAGCGATCAGGTGTCCGCCTTCGTCACCGGCATTGCCACATTTTCCGGCGCATCCTTGCTGGTATTCATTGCGATCCATGCGGATGCCGTTGAGATCAGCCTGAACCGTCTTTACTCAGCCTTGTGCATCGGTGATGCAGGTGCATTAAACCATTGAAAACAATTAGGAATAGACTGAACTAACCCATGGCAATTCAGTCCTGCGGTGCACCGCCCAAAATCGGCAAAAACCATCGCCGTTAGTCGCCACCCCCCCCCTCACCCGCCGCCGCCCCGCACGCGTGACAGAAGCGCGAGAACGCGCTCTTGCGTTCGTTGCACTTGCCACAGTGGTCGAACAGACAGATGCCGCAGTGCGGGCAGTAGTCGATGCTGGTGTTGGTCAGGTCGACCGGGCGTTCGCAGCCGGGGCAGACTTTCTTGGCCAGGCGGGCGAGCGCGGTGTCGTAGCTGAGTTCCTTGCGCCGCTCGACGTCGGGCATGGCTTCGGCCTGCTTCTGTTTTTCCAGGTAGCGGTTGAGCGCGACGATGGCGTAGCGGCCAACCAGCACGGTGATGACGATGCCGACGACGTAGCGCACGTAGCCGCCGTAACTCGGCAGGTAGGGCACCAGCTCGACGAAGAAGGCGAACAGCGCGAAGTAGATGAAGCCCCAGACGAAGGGCCACCAGGTGCTTTGCCGCTTTTTGGCGAAGAGCCAGCCGGCGACGACGAGCAACGGCAGCGTCAGCGCCAGGCGGTAGCCGAAGACACGCAGTTCCTGCTTGCGTAGCTCGACGCCCAGCTTTTCGCCGGCGGCGCTTTCCAGCTCGCGCAGATCGCGCTGCACGCGCCCTTCGGCCTGGCGGGCGTCGAGCAGCACCTGCTGCTGGCGCTGCACGTCGGCCAGGGCCTTGCGCTCCAGTATCTTCAACTCTTCCAGCGCCTGCGTGCGCTCGATCAGCTCGCGATCCTGCTCCGGGCGCTGCGTGGCGTGGCGGGTGGTGACCCAGCTATTGAAGGTGTCGCGCGCCGTGTTGCTGTTGGCGCGGGCGGCGTTGAGCTTGAGTTGCGCCTGGTCGTGCGCTTCCTGCGCCTGCCGGCTCTGTTCGGCCAGGTTGCGCGACTCGGCGCGCAGCTTTTCGGCAGCCGGCTTGTCGATAAAATCTTCCAGCCCATAGCGATGCTCGACCTTGGGCAGGTTCTGCACGATGGTGCCGCCCAGCCCGATCAGGAAGCTGGCGAAGACGAAGGCGACGAGCCACAGCCCGAAGCGGAACCATTTTTCCGACAGACGCAGTGCCTTGCTCATGAAGTTGCCTCCTTGTTCGCTTTCAATTTGCCGGCCAGTGTGACAACGACCAGCACCAGCGCGCCGGCGACGACGCCGGTCACTGCGTTGAGCAGCATGGAAACGACGCCGCTGACCGGCCCGGCCATTTCGGAAAAGTGCTCGATCAGGTGGTGCACCGCAGGCAGGCCATGCACCAGGATGCCACCGCCGACCAGGAACATGGCGGCGGTGCCGATCACCGTTAATGCCTTCATCAGCTTGGGCGCGGCCAGGACAAGCAAACGACCGATCGCCTGCGCCCCGCCGTTTTCCTTGCGCAGCAGGTAAAAACCGAGGTCGTCGAGCTTGACGATGCCGGCAACGAAGCCATAGACGCCCACGGTCATCAGGATCGCCACGCCAATCAACACGATGACTTGCGAGGTAAATGGCTGCCCGGCCACGGTACCGAGCGCAATGACGATGATCTCGGCTGACAGGACAAAATCGGTGCGGATGGCACCCTTGATCTTCTCGGCCTCGAAAGCGACCAGATCGACCGCTTCGTCGCTGACCGCCTTCAATTCCTCGTCGTGATGCGCCGCATCTTCCTCGGCGCTGTGCAGCCACTTGTGCGCCAGCTTCTCGACACCTTCCAGGCACAGGTAGAGGCCGCCCAGCATCAGCAGCGGAATCACCGCCCACGGGATGAAAGCGCTGATCGCCAGCGCCGCCGGCACCAGGATGGCCTTGTTCTTCAGCGAACCAACCGCCACCGCCCACACCACCGGCAATTCCCGCTCGGCCCGCACGCCGGACACCTGCTGCGCATTGAGCGCCAGATCGTCGCCCAGCACACCGGCCGTTTTCTGGGCTGCGACCTTGGTCATGGCGGCTACATCGTCGAGTAGCGTGGCGATATCGTCGAGCAGGACAAGCAGACTGGCTCCGGCCATGGGGAATTCTTTCTAGGTATTGGATAGCCGGGAAGCATAACCCAACTGGCACATGGGAGGCAGCGGGCGTCAAATTTCGGTATAGTCGCAAAGTCATCCATTCAAACAGCATTACCGGAGGCTTATATGCGCTTGTCGCCCCGCTCCCAACTTTCCACCCTCGCCACCGCCCTGCTCTGCGTTTCGCTTGCTGCCTGCTCCAACATGCAGATGGGCTCCGAGTCGGCCAAGACCGTCGCTACCGGCTCGACAGCTGGCGGCACGGCGCAAGGTGCCAATTCACAAATGGAACGCTGCTCGGCCTCGCTAGGCACCGTCGCCATCGCCGAAGACACCCAGGCTTCCTGGTACAGCGTGCTGTCCGGCCAGTACAAGCTCGGTTCGACCGTGCCGGTATTGAAGCTGCTGATCCAGCAATCAAACTGCTTCGTCGTGGTCGAACGCGGCCGCGCCATGAACAACATGATGGCCGAACGCGCCTTGGCCGACTCCGGCGAAATGCGCAAGGGCTCCAACTTCGGCAAGGGCCAGATCGTGGCGGCTGACTACACCATGAGCCCGTCGGTCACCTTCAGCAACCAGAATGCCGGTGGCCTGGGCGGCGCGCTCGGCGGCCGCATCGGTGCCGTCGGCGCCATGGTCGGCGGCAGCATGAACTACAAGGAAGCCAGCACGGTGCTGACCCTGATCGACAACCGCTCCAGCGTCCAGCTGGCTGCCGCTGAAGGCAGCGCGCGCAATGTCGATTTCGGTGCCGTCGGCGGGATTCTTGGCGCGGCAGCCGGCGGTAGCCTGGGGGGCTACTCCAACACGGCCGAAGGCAAGGTCATCGTCGCTGCCTTTGCGGACGCCTACAACAACATGGTCAAGGCCGTGCGCAACTACAAGGCGCAGGAAGTGCAAGGCGGCCTCGGCACCGGTGGCCAACTCGGCGTACAGGGCGGCAGCACGCCGGCCAGCAAGGAAATCGGCAGGAAGAAGAAATAAGCTTCTTCGCGCCAGAAACGACAAGGGCCGGCAATTGCCGGCCCTTTTTCATTGGGATTTGCTGGCTGATCGGGGTTCTTGAAGCTGGCCGAGAATCCAGACGGAGGTTTCTTCTAGCGCCTCAAACCCCTCCCATCCTCCCCTTCTCAGGGGAGGTGTCGCACCTGAGCCGCCGGAGCACTCCCTCCCCTGAGAAGGGGAGGGTTGGGGAGGGGGTTGCCCACGGTGCTAACCCGCCAAGCGTCTTTTATAGCTCAGTAAACAGTGCCTCCGCCGGCAAACGCGACTTCGGCAGCTTGGCGTTGAAGTCGGCATCGCTGTGGTAGCCCAGCGCGACCAGCACGATGGGGCGCAAGCCCTTTGCGTTCAACCCCAGTTCGGCATCGAGCGCGGCGGCATCGAAGCCTTCCATCGGGCAGGCATCGACACCAAGCGCACCGGCGCCGAGCAGCAGCGTGCCGAGGGCCAGATAGACCTGCTTTTCGGCCCACAGGCCGACATCCTTGTATTCATTGCGGTGCAACCCGACGTAGTAGCTGCGCCCCTTGTTCTGGCCTTCACGCGCTTCCGGAGTGGTAAAGCGGCCATCCTTGTCTTCCTGCGCCAACAAGGCGGCGAGATGGGCGTCATCGAGGTCGGTACGGGCGCACAGCACGACCACGTGCGAGGCATTGGTCACCTTCGGGCCGTTATAGGCGTAAGGGCCTTGCGTCGCCTTGGCAACTTGCGCCTTGCCGGCATCGCTGGCGGCGATGATGAAATGCCAGGGCTGGGAATTGACCGACGACGGTGCGGCGCGCAGCAGGTCGCGGATGGCCTGCACGGTATCGGCCGAGAGCCTGCGCTCGGGATCGAAGGCCTTGGACGTGTAGCGTTTCTGAGCGGTTTCGACGATGTTCATGCTGGGCTCCGTTATGGTTTTGGTAGGCGGACTATAAACCAGAAATTCATTTGAAGAACGACGCTAAAATTCAATCACTTTCAAATAAATTTTGATAATGCAGCGTTTAACCGATCTCGAACTCTTTGTCCGCATTGCCGACCACGGCAGCGTTTCCGCCGCTGCCCGGGCGCTCGAACTGACCCCGGCCGCCGCCAGCGCCGCCTTGAAGCGCCTGGAACGGGAACTCGACACCGTGCTCTTCGTACGCTCGACCCGCACCCTGCGCCTGACCACCGAGGGCGAAATCTTCCTCGACCATTGCCGCCAGGCCCTCGCCCTGCTCGCCGACGGGCGCGACGCCTTGATCACCGGCCGTTCGGTCATTCGTGGCCTGTTGCAGATTTCAGCCCCTTCCGACCTCGGGCGTAATGTGCTGGCCGGCTGGCTGGATGAATTTCTCGAACGCTACCCGCAGGTGCAGATACGGCTATCGCTGTCCGACCGGGTCGCCGACGTCTATCGCCAGCCCATCGACATCGCCCTGCGCTACGGCCCGCCGGCCGATTCCAGCCTGATCGCCCTGCCGCTGGCAGCCGACAACCGGCGCATCCTGTGCGCCGCACCGGATTATCTGGGGCGCTACGGCACACCGCAGAAGCCGGCCGACCTCGCCCGCCACAATTGCCTGTGCTACTGGCTCGGCGAGGACATCCACGACCGCTGGCACCTGACGCGGGATGGCCATGAGGACGTGCAGCGCGTGACGGGCAACCGCGTTGCCGACGACGGCGAAATGGTCAGCCGCTGGGCGCGTGCCGGGCGCGGCATCGCCTTCAAGTCGGCGCTCGATGTGGCCGACGACCTGCTGAGCGGCCGCCTGATCCATCTGCTGCCCGACTGGCAGGGCGACCCGGCGCCACTCAACCTGGTCTGCGCCGACCGCCGCCAGCTCAACCCGGCCGTGCGCGCCCTGCACCAATGGCTGGCCGAACGTTGCGCCAGCCGCCTGGACGCCCTGCGCAACGCCGGTTTTATCTGAGTTTTCATCCGCAAGACGCCAACGCTGGGTAGAATGTCGGCCGATTAGCGCCCTGCTGCGGTGCACTGCCGTTTTTGCCCAAATTTCAAAGCATGACTGAATACTCCGCCTCCTCCATCCGCGTCCTCAAGGATCTCGAACCCGTCAAGGAACGTCCCGGCATGTACACCCGGACAACCTGCCCGACCCACATCGTGCAGGAAGTCATCGACAACTCGGCTGACGAAGCGCTGGCTGGCTACGCCAAGAAGATTTCGGTGCGCATTCAGGCCGACGGCCTGATCGAGGTATCGGACAACGGTCGCGGCATTCCGGTCGAGATTCACCCGGAAGAAGGCAAGCCGGCCGTCGAGCTGGTTTTCTGCAAGCTGCACGCCGGCGGCAAATTCAACAAGAAGGAATCCGGCAACGCCTACCGCTTCTCTGGCGGCCTGCACGGGGTCGGTGTGTCGGTGACCAATGCGCTGTCCACCCGGCTGGAAGTCGAGATCAAGCGTGGCGGCGGCGTGCACAAGATCGCCTTCGCCGACGGCTTCGTCGTCGAGCCGCTCGCCCGCATCGGCGACGTCGGCCCGCGCACTACCGGCACCACGGTGCGTATTTCGCCCGACCCGAAGTATTTCGATTCGCCCAAGGTCAATCTCGGCCAACTGGAACACCTGCTGCGTTCCAAGGCCGTGCTGATGCCCAACGTCACCGTCGAACTGGAAATCGAGGGCCAGGACAAGAAGACCTGGTGCTACCAGAACGGCATGGCCGATTACCTCAGCGAAATGATGGTCGGCCAGCCGGTCGCGCCGATTTTCGTCGGCGAGATATATGTCGAGACCGAAAATGGCTTCGCCGTCGGCGAAGGTGCCACCTGGGCGCTGGCCTGGTTCGAGGAAGGCGGCGGCAAGCCGGAAAGCTACGTCAACCTGATCCCGACGCTCGATGGCGGCACGCACGAGGCCGGCCTGAAATCCGGCGTCTTCGAGGCAGTCAAGGCCTTCGCCGAGCACCACGCCATCCTGCCGGCCAAGGTCAAGCTGGCGCAGGAAGACGTCTGCGGCAAGATGACCTACCTGCTCTCGGCCAAGGTGCTCGACCCGCAATTTCAGGGCCAGACCAAGGAAAAACTGACCTCGCGCGACGCCTACAAACTGGTCGCCCAAATGGTGCGCGACCCGTTTGAGCTATGGCTGAACAGCCATGCCGATTTCGGCAAGAAGATCGCCGAACTGGCGGTCAAGGCGGCGCAGAACCGGATGAAATCGACCCAGAAGGTCGAAAAGAAGAAGTCCTCCGGCATCGCCACCCTGCCCGGCAAGCTGACCGATTGCGAATCGGACGACATCACCCGCAACGAACTCTTCCTGGTCGAGGGCGACTCGGCCGGTGGCTCCGCCAAGCAAGGCCGCGACAAGGAAACCCAGGCCGTCCTGCCGCTGCGCGGCAAGGTGCTGAACACATGGGAAGTCGAACGCGACCAGCTGTTCAAGAACAACGAAGTGCACGACATCTCCGTGGCCGTCGGCGTCGATCCGCACGGTATCGACCAGATCGACACGGTGGATGTCTCCGGGCTGCGCTACGGCCGCATCATCGTCATGTCCGATGCCGACGTCGATGGCTCGCACATTCAGGTGCTGCTGTTCACGCTCTTCCTGAAGCACTTCCCGGCGCTGGTCGAAAAGGGCCACATCCACGTCGCCCAGCCGCCGCTGTTCCGCGTCGACGTTGAAGCCAAGGGCCACACCCGGAAGATTTACTGCCTGGACGAAGCCGAAAAGCAGCAGACCCTGCACAAGCTGGCCGAGGAAGGCGTCAAGGAACACAAGATCACCGTCTCCCGCTTCAAGGGCCTGGGCGAAATGAACCCGGACCAACTATGGGAAACCACCCTCTGCCCGGACACCCGCCGTCTCGTGCCCTTCCAGGCCGACCGCGACACCATCGTCCACATGCACCGCACCTTCACCCTGCTCATGGGCAAGGGCGAAGCCTCCGGACGGCGCGCCTGGATGGAGAAGGACGGCGGACTGGTCGAAGCCGACGTGTAAGCGCGGAAACAGCTTGCAACACATTTCCGGGAACCGGAAATAGACGAATTACATGTTTGCGCTCTAATGATTTCGACGGCGGAATAAACCGCCTCCGATCTCAAAGGAGCCAAACATGAAATCCAAGACCTTGATTGCCGCACTGCTGATCGGTGCCGGTGCCAGCGCTTTCTCCGGCCTGAGCTTTGCCCAGCGCGGCGACTGCTTCGGCGGTGGCCCGATGATGGGTGAACGCGGCCAGAACATGCGGGCCGAACGTCAGCAGATGCATCAACAGCGCCTGCACAATGCGCTGAAACTCACCCCGGCCCAGGAGGGCGCCTGGAAGAAGTTTCAGGATTCCCGCCCCTACGCCAATCCCGACCAGAAGCGCCCTGACCCGGCCGAAGTCGCCAAGCTGAGCGCCCCGGAACGTGCCGAAAAGATGCTCGACTTCCAGAAGCAGCATCAGGAAGCGATGACCAAGCACGTCGCCGCCATGAAGGAGTTCTACGGCCAACTGACGCCTGAACAGAAGAAGACCTTCGACGAACAGACCCAGTTCGGCATGCGCGGCAAGCAAGGCAGCCCGCGCGGCGGTATGGGCGGTGGCATGGGCCCCGGTATGGGTGGCGGCATGCGCGGCCCCGGCCCGCAAGGCCCGGCCAATCCGCCGCCGGCCAACTAATGACTGAAAGCAGGCGAATTCTCAAACGATAAGCTGCCTGCCCCTTATTCATCCAACCGGCCATGCCGCAAAGCATTGGCCGGTTTTCTCTTGCCGGCTTCTGGCGACGGATACACGCATCGAGGCCAAATCGATTATTTTTGTCCAATCACACAATATCCTTGCCCGTCGTTCGTCTACAGGGCATGGACACAGCGCTTTCCCTTCCCTTGCAGGATCAACCGCCCAGCGCGATGGCCGAACATAACCGACGATTGACCGAAACCATCAGCCGCGAAAGCGGCCGCCTGGGGAATTTCATCCGCCAGCGCGTGCCTGATCCCGGCGAGGCCGAAGACATCCTGCAGGACGTCTTTTTCGAGCTGGTCGAGGCCTGGCGATTGCCGGAGCCGATCGAACAGGTCGGCGCCTGGTTGTTCAGCGTCGCGCGCAACCGGATCGTGGACCGTTTTCGCAAACGGCGCGAAGAGCCACTGCCTGTCGCTGCGTCGGATGACGAAGACGAGGCCGGACACTGGCTCGAAAACACTCTGCCGGCCAACGACAGCGGCCCGGAGGCGGCACATCTGCGGCGCCTGTGGCTCGACACCATTGCCGAGGCACTGGAGGAACTGCCGCCAGGGCCACGCGAGGTATTCATCGCCCACGAACTGGATGGGCGCAGCTTCAAGGACATGGCCGCCGAGAGCGGTACGTCCATGAACACACTGCTTGGCTGGAAGCGGCAGGCGGTACTCCATTTACGCGACCGCCTGCGGCCGCTCTACGACGAACAATCCTGATCGAGGACTCACCATGATGAAATGCTCTACAGACAAATCCGGCTGCGTTTCCCGCTGCATCAAGATCGGCGTGATGGCCGTGCTCGGCATCGCTGCCGTCACCTGGATCGTCATGCAGCTATGGAACTGCCTGCTGCCCGACCTGTTCATGGGTGTCTCGCCCATCGGTTACTGGCAGGCACTCGGTGTGCTGGTGCTCAGCCGCATCCTCTTCGGCGGACTGCGCGGCGGCTGCCACGGCCATTGGCGCGAGCGCCGGGCACGCTGGGAAAGCATGACGCCCGAAGAGCGCCAACAACTCAAAGGGCGCTTTGGCAGCCGCTGGCACCATTGCTGTTCGTCGGACAAGGCAGAGACAAGCAAGGATACGGTCGAGACCAAAGACAAGCCGGCCGACAGCGCCTGATCGTCTCCACCGCATAAATAACGAACGGAACCCCATGGCCACGACCCAAACCCTGCGCCGCCCCTCAAGCAAGCCAGTCGAATTGCCCGGCCGGCTACGCCGGGCCCTCTGGCGCATCCTGCCGCTGATCGGCGCGCTGCACGCCTATATCGGTTGGCGCCTGCTGCCGCCACTCGAACTGGGCATGGCCGGCTGGGCGGTGGCCATTGGCGGCTTGGCCATTTCCACCGGCCTGGTGCCGCTCGGCCTGCTGGCGCGCTTCGTCGTCAGCAGGCCAGTCGTGGCCGACCGGCTGGCCTGGCTGGGTGGAATGGCCATGGGCCTGTTCTCGTCGGTGCTGGTGCTGACCGTCCTGCGCGATATCTCTCGATTGTTCGCCGATTCGCCTGCATTGGCCGAACCCACTGCGATTGGCGTCCTTGCCCTGGCCGCCTTGTTTACGCTGGTCGGCTTCATCAATGCCCGGCGCGTGGCGCGCGTGGTCGAGATCGACGTACCGCTGGCCAATCTGCCGATCGGGCTGGAAGGCTTCACCATCGTCCAGCTGAGCGATATCCACGTTGGCCCGACCATCAAGCAGGACTACGTGCAAGCCATTGTCGACCGGGTCAATGCCCTGGACGCCGACCTCATCGCCATTACCGGCGACATCGTCGATGGCGAAGTCGAGCATTTGCGGCCGCATACGGCACCGCTCGGTAAGCTGCGCAGCCGGCACGGCAGTTATTGGGTTACCGGAAACCACGAGTACTACTCCGGCGCCGGCGCCTGGATGCGCGAGTTCGAGCGTATCGGACTGCGTGGCTTGTACAACCGTCATGTGGTCATCGAGCATTCCGGCGCACGCTTCGTGCTGGCCGGAGTCACCGATTATTCCGCCGGCGCCTTCGATCCGGCCCAGGCCAGCGATCCGAGTGCCGCTCTGGCCGGCAGCCCGCCCGATCTGGTTCGCATCCTGCTCGCCCACCAACCGCGTTCGGCGACAGCCGCCGAAGCTGCCGGTTTCGACCTGCAGTTATCCGGCCACACGCATGGCGGTCAGTTCTGGCCGTGGAACCATTTCGTGCCGATGCAGCAGCCTTTCACTGCCGGCTTGAACCGACTCGGCCGGCTGACCGTTTATACCAGCCGAGGTACCGGCTACTGGGGTCCGCCGAAGCGATTCGGCGCTCCGTCCGAAATCACCGTTTTGCGCCTGCGTACCGCCTGATTTTCCGTATCCGTGCTTCGTGTGCCGGCTGACAGCGCCGCCGGTACACAAGCACGCAACATGGATACCATTCGTCACTATCTGCCCCGCCGGGAGGATGCGCCGAACGCTAGAATGGCGCCTTTCCCATCCACCGGTTTTATCGTGACGACTCGCACCTTCTCGAAACGCGCCCTTCCCGTTGTTCTGGCCCTCGGTTTGCTGCAGACGCTGACCGGCTGTGTCAGCAGCGGCAACAAGCCGGTTACGCAACCGGTCGTCCAAACCACACCGGCCGCCAAGCCCAAGATCGGCCTGGCGCTGGGCGGCGGTGCGGCGCGCGGCTTCGCCCATATCGGCGTGATCAAGATGCTGGAATCGCAGGGCATCGTGCCGGACTACATCGTCGGCACCAGTGCCGGCGCGGTGGTTGGCTCGCTCTATGCCGCGGGTTACGACGCCTTCGCCATGCAGAAGATCGGCCAGCAACTCGATGAAAAGATCTTCGCCGACTGGACGCTGGGCGGACGCGGCCTACTCAAGGGCGAAGGGCTGCAGGATTTCATCAACCAGCACGTGCAGAAAAAGCCGCTGGAAAAGCTCAACAAGCCCTTCGCCACGGTCGCTACCGACCTCAACACCGGCGAGCGTGTCGTTTTCCGCAGCGGCGACACCGGCATGGCCGTGCGCGCCTCGGCCGCCGTGCCTGGTGTTTTCCAGCCGGCGCAGTTCCGCGGTCACACCTACGCCGACGGCGGCCTGAGCAGCCCGGTGCCGGTGCAGGCGGCGCGCGACATGGGTGCCGATTTCGTCATCGCAGTGGATATCTCGGCCAAGCCGGAAGGCCAGCCGATCGACAGCCTGACCGGCATCATGTGGCAGACCACCACCATCATGGGCGGCGCCATCGCAGCCAACGAGCTCAAGGGGGCAGACGTGGTCATCCGCCCGAAGCTGCCTTACGTGAAGTCCTGGGATTTCACCGCCCGCCACGATGCGATGCTCGAAGGCGAGAAAGCCGCCCTCGCCGCGCTGCCGCAAATCAAGCAGAAGCTCGGCCGCTAAGGGCCAATTCGCTCACTGCTGCGGTGCACGGGCCAAAAACCCGAAAAACCGAATCGGCCTAAACGCGCTCCGGCTTCTGCGTGGCCCGGTATTGCCCAGGCGCGATGCCGGTCCATTTCTTGAAGGCGCGATAGAAGGCGGAAAGTTCAGTAAAGCCGAGGGCGCAGGCGATCTCCGGCATGGCTAGGCTGTCGTCGCCGAGATAGCCGATGGCCAGGTCGCGGCGAAGATCGTCGAGTATCGTCCGATAGCGCGCGCCTTCGCGCTCCAGACGGCGGCGCAGCGTGGCCGGCGATAGATGCATCTGCCGGGCCAGTTCATCGAAATCCGGCCAGGACTCGGGTGCAATCTCGCGCAGGCGACGCCGGATCTGGGCGGTGACGCTCTCGCTGTTCTTGTAGCGCACCAGAAAGTTGGCCGGCGCCTGGCGCAGGAAAACCTTCATCGTCCGCTCGTTCTGCACATTCGGCATGGCCAGGAAACTGGCGGCGAAGGTGATGCCGGTCTGGCTTTCGTCGAAGCGCAGATCCTGCGCGAACAGCACCCGCCACTCATCGCTGTAAGCCGGCTCCGGACAACGGAAACTGGCATGGTCGAGCGGGATGCGCCGCCCGATCAGCCAGCAGGCCAGGCCATGCACCATCAGCAGATAGGTGCCGTAGGCGAATGCCGGTTTCGGAGCGCCGACCTCGCCGGTCGCTGCCGATGGTCGTTCCAGCAACGCCACGCTGGCCACCTCGCCCTCGATCACCAACTCGGCCTGCCAATCGTCCAGCACCAGGTTCAGGAAGCGCAAGGCACGGCGCAAGGCCCGTTCCAGCGTATCGGCATGGATCAGGGTATGGCACATCAAAGTGAAACTGCCGGGGCGCATCGGATGGCTGTCCAGGGCGAAGAATTCGTCGCCGATGGCCTGCGCGATGCCATGCCAGAGCTGGCCGTAGTGTTCCGAGGAAACCCGTGCTTGCGGCGAGGCCAGCATCTCGGGCGCGATGCCTGCCGCCTCCAGCACCTCGCGTTCGTCGATGCCGCGCGTGCGCAGGCAAACCAGGGCCTCATGAACGAAGGCAATGGCAATCGTGCCTTTTTCACTCTGTATCTCGCGCATCGCCGAAGGATGCCACAGAAATCGCCCCTTCGCTTTGTCTGAATTTCACAATCAACTTGATCGGTTTCGGCAATGAAAGCTTTTCGGCAGTTGCTTAGAGTGCGCAGTTACCCGTTTAACCCAAATCCAATACCAATACAGGAGCGAGACCATGCAAATTGCAGGCAATGTCTTTGTCGTCACCGGCGGCGCATCCGGCCTGGGAGCAGCCACCGCCAAAATGATCGTTGCCGCAGGCGGCAAGGTCGTGCTGGCCGATGTGAATCCGGAAGCCGGCGCCAAGGTCGAAGCCGAGCTGGGCGCCAATGCCCGTTTCGTGCAGACCGACGTGACCAGCGACGACAGCGCCCGCAACGCCTTTGCCGTCGCCCAATCCATGGGCCAGCTGCGCGGCCTGGTCAATTGCGCCGGCATCGCCCCGGCCGAGAAGGTCGTCGGCAAGGAAGGCGCCCACAAGCTGGAAAGCTTCGCCCGCACCATCAACATCAACCTCGTCGGCAGCTTCAACATGATCCGCCTCGCCGCCGAGATCATGAGTGCCAGCGCGGCCGATGAAACCGGCGAGCGTGGCGTCATCGTCAGCACCGCTTCCGTCGCCGCCTTCGACGGCCAGCTCGGCCAGGCCGCCTACTCCGCCTCCAAGGGCGGCGTCGTTGCCATGACCCTGCCGATCGCCCGCGAACTGGCCCGTGCCGGCATCCGCGTCATGACCATCGCACCGGGCATCATGGAAACCCCGATGCTGATGGGCATGCCAGCCGAAGTGCAGGAAGCGTTGGGCAAGATGGTTCCGTTCCCGTCGCGCATGGGCAAGCCGGCCGAATACGCCGCGCTGGTCGAGCACATCTTCACCAACCAATACCTCAACGGCGAAGTCATCCGCATGGATGGCGCGATCCGTATGGCTGCCAAGTAATTCAGGAGAACCGACATGTCCCAAGATCCGATCGTTATCGTTTCCGCCGCCCGTACCGCCATGGGCGCCTTCCAGGGTGGTTTCTCCAGCCTGACCGCCGCCAACCTCGGTGCTGAAGCCATCAAGGCCGCCGTCGCCCGAGCCGGCCTCGACGCCAACCTGATCGAAGAAGTGCTGATGGGCTGCGTGCTGCAAGCCGGCCAGGGCCAAGCCCCGGCCCGCCAGGCTGCGCTGCAGGCCGGCCTGCCGCTGTCCGCCGGCTGCGCCACCATCCACAAAGTTTGCGGCTCGGCCATGAAGGCCACCATGCTTGGCCACGACGGCATCCTGGCCGGTTCCTACGGCGCTGCCGTGGTCGGCGGCATGGAGTCGATGACCAATGCCCCCTACCTGCTGCCCAAGGCGCGGGGCGGCTATCGCCTCGGCCATGGCCAGATTCTCGATCACATGTTCCTCGACGGTCTGGAGGATTCGTATTCCAAGGAAAGCCGCGGCCGCCTGATGGGCACCTTCGCCGAAGAATGTGCCGAAGCCTACGGTTTCACCCGCGAAGCGCAGGATGAGTTCGCCATCCGCTCGACCACCCGCGCCAAGGAAGCTTCCGGCAACGGCAGCTTCGACTGGGAAATCACCCCGGTCACCGTCGCCGGTCGCAAGGGCGATGTGGTCATCGACAAGGACGAAGGCCCGTTCGCCGTCAATATCGACAAGATCCCGACCCTGAAGCCGGCCTTCAAGAAAGATGGCACCGTCACCCCGGCCAACTCCTCGTCGATTTCCGACGGCGCCGCCGCCATGGTCCTGATGCGTGCCTCGCAAGCCGAGAAGCTCGGCCTCAACCCGATCGCCCGCATCCTCGGCCACACCACCCATGCCGGCGTGCCGGCCAAGTTCCCGTCGGCTCCGGTCGGCGCCATGGAAAAGCTGTTCGCCAAGACCGGCTGGACCGCCAACTCGGTCGATCTGTACGAGATCAACGAAGCCTTCGCCGTCGTCACCATGGCCGCGCTGCATGACCTCAAGCTCGATCCGGCCAAGGTCAACATCCACGGCGGCGCTTGCGCCCTCGGCCACCCGATCGGTGCTTCCGGCGCCCGCATCGTCGTCACCCTGCTCGGCGCCTTGAAGAAGTACGGCCTGAAGCGCGGTGTCGCCAGCCTGTGTATCGGCGGTGGCGAAGCGACGGCGCTGGCAGTCGAAATGATCTAAGGGTTAATCCACTCACCACCTCCCCGTACCGGAGAGGAAAGAAGGCCGTGCGCATTCCCTGACCAAGGGAATGGCACGGCCCTCTTCTGCACACGCAACACAACACAAGCCAAAAAAAGGGAGACAGCCCATGAAGTATCAATCCGAATACGCCCAGAAACTGACCTCGGCCAGCGACGCCATCCGCCTGATCCGCAACGGCGACAACGTCGTCGTGCCGACCGGCGTCGGCGAGCCGCCCACGTTGCTGACCGCACTTTCCGACCAGCGCCGCGACTTCATGGACGTCGTCATCGCTCAGATCCTGCCACTGCGCAAATTTGGCTATTTCGATCCGGAAACCCGCCAGCACGTGCGCCATTCGGCCTACTTCCTGGGCGGCGCTTCCCGTCCGGGCGCGCAGGCCGGCTGGGTCGATTACCTGCCCAACTACTTCTCCGAACTGCCGGTACTGATCGAGCAAGGCCTGGTCCCGGCCGACGTGGTGCTGTCGATGGCCTCGCCGATGGACGAGCACGGCTATTTCTCGCTCAGCCTCGGCACCGACTACACCATGGCGGCGGTCAAGCGGGCGCGCGTCATCGTGCTCGAGGTCAATCCGAACGTGCCGTTCGCCAATGGCGACTGCCACGTCCATATTTCGCAGGTCACGGCGCTGATCGAGAATGACGAGCCGATCATCGAAGTCGGCCTGCCGACCATCGGGCCGGTCCAGGCGGCCATCGGCAAGTACGTGGCCGAGCAGGTGCCGGATGGCGCCACGCTGCAGATCGGCTACGGCGGCATTCCCGACGCTGTAGTCATGCAGCTGGTCGACAAGAAAGACCTCGGCATCCACACCGAAATGATCGGCGACGGCATCCTGACCCTGGTCGAAGCCGGCGTCGTCACCAACCAGCGCAAGAACATCCATCGCGGCAAGATGCTAGCCACCTTCGCCCTTGGCTCGCGCAAGCTCTACCAGTTCATGCACCGCAACCCGGCGCTCGAAATGCACCCGGCCAACTTCACCAACGATCCGTACCTGGCCGGCCAGAACGACAAGCTGATCACGATCAACGCCACCATGCAGATCGACCTGATCGGCCAATGCTGCTCGGAGTCGATCGGGACGAAGCCTTACTCAGGCACTGGCGGCCAGTCCGACTTCGTGCGCGCGGCCAATCGCTCGCAGGGCGGCAAATCCTTCATCGTCCTGCCGTCCACCGCGAAGGATGGCGCCATCTCCCGCATCGTGCCGACCCTCGCCCCCGGTGCACATGTATCGACGAGCAAAAACGACATCAACCAGGTCGTCACCGAATACGGCATCGCCAACCTGCGCGGCAAGACCGCCAAGCAGCGCGCCCAGGAACTGATCAACATCGCCCACCCCGATTTCCGCGGCGAGCTGACCGAAGCCGCGAAAAAAATGAATCTGCTGTAAGCGCCACACCAGTCACAGCGCATCCAACCATAGACCCGAATTGACGAGGAGTAACCCATGATCCTGACCCAAGAACAAGAGATGATCCGCGACTCGATGCGCGCCTTCGCGCAGGAGCGCCTCGCCCCCTTCGCCGCCGAATGGGACAAGCACCACACCTTCCCGGCCGAAGCGCTGAAGGAACTCGGCGAACTCGGCGCCATGGGCATGTGCGTGCCGGAAGAATGGGGCGGCGCCGGCATGGACTACATGTCGCTGGTGCTGACCCTGGAAGAAATCGCCGCCGGCGATGGCGCCACCTCGACCATCGTCTCGGTGCAGAACTCGCTGGCCTGCGGCATCACGCAGAAGTACGGCACCGATGCGCAGAAGGAAGAATGGCTCAAGCCGCTCGCCCGCGGCGAGAAGTGGGGTTGTTTCTGCCTGACCGAGCCGCACACCGGCTCCGATGCCGCCGCCATCACCACCCGCGCCGACCGTGACGGCGACCACTTCGTGCTGAACGGCGTCAAGCAGTTCATCACCACCGGCAAGCACGCCCACATGGCCATCGTCTTCGCCGTCACCGACAAGGCCGCCGGCAAGAAGGGCATCTCCTGCTTCCTGGTACCGACCAACACACCGGGCTTCATCGTCGGCCGCACCGAGGACAAGATGGGCCAACACGCCTCCGACACCGTGCAGATCATTTTCGAAGACTGCCGCGTGCCGGCTTCGGCACTGCTCGGCAAGGAAGGCGAAGGCTACAAGATCGCCCTGTCCAACCTCGAAGCCGGCCGCATCGGCATCGCCGCCCAGAGCATCGGCATGGCCCGTGCCGCGTTCGAAGCCGCCGTGCGCTACGCCAAGGAGCGCGTCACCTTCGGCCAACCGATCATCGAGCACCAGGCCGTCAATTTCCGTCTGGCCGACATGAATACGCTACTCGACGCCGCCCGCCTCATGGTCTGGCGCGCCGCGATGCTCAAGGACGCCGGCAAGCCCTGCCTGAAGGAAGCCTCGATGGCCAAGATGTTCGCCTCGGAAGCTGCCGAGAAGATCGCCTCCGACGCCATCCAGATTCACGGCGGCGTCGGCTACACCAGCGACTTCCCGGTCGAGCGCATCTACCGCGACGTGCGTATCAGCCAGATCTACGAAGGCGCCAACGACATCCAGCGTCTGGTCATCGGCCGTACCATCGCCGCCGAATGATCGCTGCTGCGGTGCACCGGCCAAAATGGGCAAAAACCACGGTGCACCGCCAGCCCGCCTGCTGTCGCCCAGAATCCAGGAAACATCCATGAATTACGAATGCATCATCCCTGAAAAAGTCCGTCGCGTTGGCCTGATCACCCTTAACCGCCCGCGCCAGCTCAACGCCCTGAACGCCCAGCTCATGCAGGAACTGACCGCAGCGTTGAACGACTTCGAGGCCGACGACGAAATCGGCTGCATCCTGATCACCGGGTCCGACAAGGCCTTCGCCGCCGGCGCCGACATCCAGGCGATGAAGGACTGGGGCTACATGGACGTCTACGGTTCCGACTACATCACCCGCGACTGGGAACGCCTGAAGACCTGCCGCAAGCCGGTAATCGCTGCCGTGGCCGGCTACGCTCTGGGCGGCGGCTGCGAACTGGCGATGATGTGCGACATCATCATCGCCGCCGACACCGCCGTCTTCGGCCAGCCGGAAATCAAGCTGGGCGTGCTGCCCGGCGCCGGCGGCACGCAGCGCCTGCCGCGCGCCATCGGCAAGGCCAAGGCGATGGACCTGTGCCTGACCGGCAGCAACCTGAGCGCTGAAGAGGCCGAACGTGCCGGCCTGATCAGCCGCGTCGTTCCTGCCGTCTCGCTGCTCGACGAAGCGATGGCCACGGCCGAGAAAATCGCCGGCTATTCCCTGCCGGTTGCCATGATGATCAAGGAAAGCGTCAATCGCGCCTACGAAAGCAGCCTGAACGAAGGACTGCTCTTCGAGCGCCGCGTCTTCCACGCCTCGTTTGCCCTGGATGACCGCCGCGAAGGCATGAGCGCCTTCCTCGACAAGCGCAAGCCGCAATTCACCCACAAATAAGGGAGCCAGCATGACGGACGTTTCCTTGTCAGGCGCAGTCGATGAAGTCATGCGCGGCCGCTATTCCTGCCGCGCCTTTCTGCCGACTGCCGTACCGAAGCCCCTGATCGAGGACATCCTGTCGGTCGCCTCCCGCGCGCCGTCGGGGACCAACATCCAGCCGTGGAAAGTCTCGGTGCTGACCGGCGACAGCAAGGCGCGCCTGAGCGAGCGCATCGTCGCCGCCTTCGACGATCCCGAGGAAGCCGCCACCCATTCGGACTGCTACCAGTACTACCCAAGCAAATGGCAGTCGCCCTACATCGACCGCCGCCGTGCCGTCGGCCTCGCGCTCTATCAGCTGCTCGGTATCGCCAAGGGTGACGCCAAGCGCATGCACGAGCAACACGCGCGCAATTTCCGCTTTTTCGATGCACCGGTCGGGCTGATCTTCACCATCGACACCATCATGGCGCAGGGCAGCTACCTCGACTACGGCATGCTGCTGCAGAACGTCATGCTCGCCGCCAAGGCCCGTGGCCTCGACACCTGCCCGCAAGCCGCCTTCCTGCAATTCCACCGCATCATCCGCGATGAGCTTCAGTTGCCGGAAAACGAAACGGTGGTCTGCGGCATGGCGCTCGGCTACGCCGACCCGAATGCCCCGGAAAACGCCCTGCGCACCGAGCGCGCCCCGCTGGCCGAGTGGGTACGCTTCAGCGAGTAGCCCTCGCCCGCTGACGACACTCGCCCCAAACCTGTACGCTCTAAGTCCTTTCCAGCCCCCTCAACCGATTACCGAACGAGCCCACTCATGCCCACCGCCCTCAACACCGCCCAGCGTGGGCCG
Source organism: Azonexus sp. (assembly GCA_041904995.1). Classification (GTDB taxonomy): domain Bacteria; phylum Pseudomonadota; class Gammaproteobacteria; order Burkholderiales; family Rhodocyclaceae; genus Azonexus. Next base: position 9,133 of record JAYRMB010000001.1, on the reverse strand, counting down.
CTCGCCGGCGTCAAGGTTATCGAATTCGCCGGCATCGGCCCCGGCCCCTTCTGCGGCATGCTGCTGGCCGACATGGGGGCGGAAGTCACCCTGCTCGAACGCGCCGGCGGCACCTTTGCCTCGCAACTGTTCGGTGGTGGTCGCAAGGCGGTGGCCAATCGCGGCAAAAAATCGCTGTGCATCGACCTCAAGCATCCGGACAGCAAGGCGCTGATCTGGCAACTGATCGAACAGGCCGACGTGCTGATCGAGGGCTATCGCCCCGGCGTCATGGAGCGTCTGGGCTTTGGCCCGGAAGAATGCCTGGCGGCCAATCCCAAGCTGATCTACGGTCGCATGACCGGCTGGGGCCAAACCGGCCCACTGGCCGACCGCGCCGGGCACGATGCCAACTACGCCGCGCTGGCCGGCGTACTCGATACCGGCCGCTACCATGGTGGCGCGCCGTGGGCTCCGCCGACCCTGGTCGGCGACATGGGCGGCGGCGGCCTGATGCTGGCCTGGGGCATCGCCTGTGCGCTGTTCGAGGCACAACGCAGTGGCCAGGGCCAGGTCATCGATGCCGCCATGTGCGAAGGCGCCGCCTTGCTGGCGCATGGCCTGTACAACCTGAACAGCCTGGGCGAATGGCAGGGGCAATGCGTGCTCGATTCGAGCGCACCCTTCTACGACGTCTATCAGTGCGCCGACGGCCAATGGCTCACGGTGTGCCCGCTGGAACCGCAGTTCTACGCCGCCTTCGTGAACCGCCTCGGGCTGGCGAACGATCCGGACTTTTCCGGCCAGCAATACGATCCGTCGCACTGGCCGCAGATGAAAGTACGCCTGACCGAGCTGTTCCGCGAAAAGACCCGCGACGAATGGATGGAACTGTTCAGCGATACCGATGATTGCGTCTGGCCGGTGCTCAGCATGAACGACGCGGCGCTGCATCCGCACAACGAGGCGCGTAAGAGCTTCGTCGACGTCGCCGGCATCCGCCAGCCCGCCCCGGCCCCGCGTCTCTCGCGCACGCCAGCGGCCATTCAGAACCCGCCGCCCATGCAAGGCGAACACACTCGTGAACAACTGCTGGCCTTGGGTTTGACTGCCGAGCAGGTCGAGCAATTGATCGCCAGCGGCGCCGTCAAGTCGGCGTCGAATCCTGCAGCGAACTACTGACCCCCACGCCGCACCAAGCTGCGCTGCTCAACCGGCATCATTGCTGGCATGAATCTCGCTGTTTGCTCAGGGTCATTTTTTCACCCGAGGAGCAAAGATGAATGCAATCGGCAGCATCGTTTCCCAGGCAGCCCGCCTGCTGAGCGACAAGGCGACGTCGGAGGTTGCCAGCAAGGGCAACTCGGAAAACGCCTTCGAGAAGATTCTGAGCCGCATCGCCGGCAATAACACCGAGGAAACGGCAAAGACTGCCGCCCAATCGGCCAAGGACAAACTGACACCGCAAGGCCTGGCAGCCGTCGAGGCCCGCCTGAAGGCCATGGGACAGGACGAACTGACCAGCGGCCAGGCTCAGGCCCTGGACATGATCAGCCGCAACATTGCACGTTACCAGGCCAACCAGGCCGAAGCGACGAACAAGATCACCGCCGCCTGACCCAGCCGAAAAACAAAAAAGCCACCGCATGCGGTGGCTTTTTTCATGACCGGCTGAGAATCAGACGCCGAGCCACTCCAGCAGCTTGCGCAGGCGGCTTTCTTCGGTGGTGATGAACCCGGTGATGCCAACCCGCTTCAACACCTGATTGCCGGCCTCGGAACCACCCAGCTCGTTCAGCGCGCCCTGCATCTTGCCGATCTGCTCGGCCGTGACGCCTTGCGAAGCGACCAGCGGCATGTACGGCTGCGGCTTGGATTGATGGATCACGCGATGGCCGGAGCTCAGCCATTGCTTGTAGGCGCCAGAGTAGGAAGCGACGCCGCCGACATCGGTGATCTTGTTTTCGATCGAGAAGGGAATGGCGCCCTGCTCGCGCACATAAGTCACCGCCTCGTTTTCGACGATGATGCCCTGGTCGCGCAGTTCTGCACGGCAGAAGCGGGTCATGTAGGCGTTCTTCTCAGGCAGGATGAAGGTCTTGCCCTTGAGGTCGGCCACCTTCTTCAGCGGCGAATCCTTGTGCACGATCAGCATGCACTGGCCATCCGGCTTGGCGGTGGCGACGAACTTGTACTGGTAATCGCGCAGGCCGCGCGCCGGGTAGTCGGAAGGACGGGCGATGACCAGATCGTACTGGTTGTCCTTCATGCCCTTTTCCAGCGCGGAGAACTCGCGCACGAAAACGACCTTCACTTCGCCGCCGATGGCCTTGCCGAGCACGTCGGCCAACGGCTGGTACTTGGCGCGCGCGGCCTCGGCATCGATGCCGCCGGAGGTGCCTTCGCTGACGGCGAGGCTCAGTTGCTTCTTGGCGTTGGGTTGAGCCTCGACCGCGGAAGCCAGCAAGGCAAGCGTGATCAGGCTGAGGGAATAGATACTGCGCATGGCAAATTTCTCCTGGGACGGGTTTCATATCACTCAAGCATCAGATTATTAATTTCTGATTTGCCCACATAGGATAATCCACCGCGTCATAATTACGGTTTTATATTTGTTAATTTCATAAAATTTTTTCTAGCAATTCGCTTGTTTTTAACAAATTCAACATCGCGAAATCGTTTAAACGATTGCAGTTGGCCGCCCAGCCCGGTCTAATGTCGCCTTTCGCCCCAGACGCCTTCCCGCTTTGCCTGCAACCATGAGTTTTCCTGCTTCGCCGCGCATCCTGAGCCTTATTCCGCCGATGACGCAGCTCAACGTGCCCTACCCGTCCACCGCCTATCTGACGGGTTTCCTGCGTTCGCGCGGCTTCGTGGCGGAACAGCGCGATCTGGCGCTGGCCCTTGTGCTGGAGTTGTTCTCACCCAAGGGGCTGGATGCCATCCGCACCTGTGCCGAAGCCATGCCGGGAAAGAAGCGGCCGTCGACCGTGCGCGGTTTTCTGAACCGCTTCGATCACTATCGCTCCTCCATCGGCCCGGCCATCGCCTTCTTGCAAGGGCGCGACCCGTCCATCGGCCATCGCATCGCCGGCCGCGGCCTGCTGCCCGAGGGGCCGCGCTTCGCCTCTCTCGACAACTATGTCGACGAAGACGGCGGCGACCCGCTGGCCTGGGCGTTCGGCGCGCTCGGCGTGCAGGATCGCGCCCGCCACCTCGCCACGCTCTACCTCAACGACCTCGCCGACGTGCTGCGCGAGGCGGTCGATCCGCGCTTCGAGTTCGTTCGCTACGCCGAATCGCTCAGCTCCAACCAGCCCAGCTTCGAGCCGCTGGCGCAGGCACTCGCCGCGCCGCCCACGCTGGTCGACGAGATCCTTGAAAAATTCACTTTGGAGGCGGTGCACCGCAGCAGTCCGCATATCGTGCTGCTTTCCGTGCCCTTCCCCGGCTCCGTCTACGCCGCCTTCCGCATGGCCAAGGCGATCAAGGCCAAATACCCGGAAATCGTCACCGTGCTTGGCGGCGGCTACGTCAATACCGAACTGCGCGAACTGACCGAGCCGCGCGTCTTCAATTACTTCGACTACGTCACGCTGGACGACGGCGAAAAACCGCTGCTCGCGCTGTTCGAGCACCTGGCCGGCAAGCGCCCGCGCCTCAACCTCGTCCGCACCTACGCCCGCGTCGATGGCCAGGTGCGCTACTTCAACGCGCAGGAGCCGGACATTCCCTTCGAGGAAGTCGGCACGCCGACCTGGGATGGCCTGCCGCTCGACCGCTACCTGTCGCTGCTCGACATGCTCAACCCGATGCATCGTCTGTGGTCGGACGGGCGCTGGAACAAGCTCACCGTCGCCCACGGCTGCTACTGGAAGAAATGCAGCTTCTGCGACGTCAGCCTCGACTACATCTCGCGCTACGACGCGGCCAGCGCCACGACGCTGGCTGACCGCATCGAGGCCATCATCGCCGAGACCGGCCAGACCGGCTTCCACTTCGTCGATGAAGCCGCTCCGCCCAAGATGCTGAAGGCGCTGGCCGAGGAAGTGCTGCGCCGCAAGCTGACCATTTCGTGGTGGGGCAATATCCGCTTCGAGAAATCCTTTACGCCCGAGCTCTGCGAACTGCTCGCCGAAAGCGGCTGCATTGCCGTCTCCGGTGGCCTGGAAGTCGCCTCCGACCGCCTGCTCCAACTGATGAAGAAAGGCGTCTCGGTCGATCAGGTCGCCCGCGTCACCCGCGGCTTCACCGACGCCGGTGTGCTCGTCCACGCCTATCTGATGTACGGTTTTCCAACGCAGACCGTGCATGACACCGTCGATGCCCTCGAATACGTACGTCAATTGTTCGAAGCCAACTGCATCCAGTCCGGCTTCTTCCACCGATTCGCCTGCACCGTGCATTCGCCGGTCGGCCTGCATCCGGAGGAATATGGCATCAAGCTCCTGCCCAAGCCGCACGGTGGTTTCGCCAAGAACGACGTGGCCTTCATCGACCCCACCGGCGTCGATCACACCCGCCTCGGCCAGGCGCTGAACAAGGCGCTCTACAACTACATGCACGGCATCATGCTCGATGAAGACGTGCGCAGCTGGTTCGACGAGCGCGTACCGCGACCCCGCGTTTCACGCAACTTCATCGCCCGCGCCTTGAGCGAGGCATAAAGCGCTGGCATAAAAGCTGCAATCTCCAGGCAACTTTCCTGGAGATTGCCATGAACTTCGGTTCGATCACCTCTGCCCAGTACAGCGCGCACACCGCTTACACCACGCAGAACGCCAGCCAGAGCGCGACTCGGAGCGCCCCTGCGCCGCAGCTCGCCGATCTGCCGCCGATGAATCTCAGCCGCGAATCGCTGGCAGCCGATTCGGCAGTATTTGCCGATAACCTGCGGCAAAGGCTTGCCGCGGCCGGCATCCAGATTCCGCCTGACCCTGTGCTCACCACTGGCTATGACGGCAGCGTCATTGTGGCCAATCAGCACCCGGATAAGGTCAAGATCGAACGTATCCTCTCCGAAGACAACGATCTGCATATGGAATTCAACAAGCTGTCGGGCGATGCCTCGCTACTGCGCGCCACCGAGGCTGCCGACAAGTTCTCCGAGGACTACGCCGCTGCCAACGGCAACCAGGCCGCCACCCAGGCTCTGGTCGACCGCCAGGTCGCCTACAACAAGGCCCCATTCAGCATGGCGATCACGGCCGACGGCTACGAACACATCTTCGGCGTCAGGGTATCGAGCTGAGGCCCTGCTTTTCGTACTCGGCAATCGCCTGTGCGCCGAGCAGCAGCACGATGGCGGCGATTTCCATCCCCAGCATACTCACCACCGCCGTCGTCAGCGAGCCATAAACCACCCCGGCCCGCGAAATCGACGTGAAGTACCAGAGCAACACATGGCGGGCGATCTCCCAGCACACTGCCGCCACCGCCCCACCGACCAGCGCATGGCTGAAGCGCGTGCGCCCCACCGGCATCAGCAGATAAATCAGGCCGAGGATCACCACCTCAGCCAGCACGCCGCACAGGTACAAGCCGAACGGCCCGATGCCATGGCCGAGCTGCGCCAGCACCGCCGCACCGTATTCAGCCCCCTGCAACCATAGCGAAATGCCGGTCAGCACAAGCAAGACCAACCCGAGCAGGCAGACGAAACCATAAGGCAGGATCAGCGAAACCAGCGTATGCCGCTGATTCGCCTCGGCCCGATGCGCAAAAATCACCGACATCGCCTTGTCCACCGCAGAAAAGGCCATGGCGCTGAAAAACAGCATCGTTCCCAGCAACACCAGGCTCAAGGTACCGCGCCGCGCCAACACCCCGGCGATGTCCGCCAGCAAGGCCGCCGATTGACTCGGCGCCAGCCACTCCAGAAACGGCCCCGCCGCCCGCAAGAACACCGCCGGCTCGACAAAATGCGCCACCGCCAGCGCCGACAGCACCAGCAGGGGAATCACCGACAACAAACCGTAATAGGCAATCGCCCCGGCCAGCAGCAGGCATTGGTTGCGCTGGAAGCTGCGGAGGGTTTGGGTGAGCAGGTGGAAGGCAGAGGTCAATGGATGAGAGGATGAGATGCGGTGCACAACCGAGATTCAGTAATGTTCAAGAATTACCGCATGGCAGTGAGCAGAAAAACAGGAAAATCTCCTTGTGGCTTCTGCACCACACTGGCAGACGATATTTGAACCCTACGAAACCCCGCCTTGGTGGCAGAGCGTGCGATCTCGCTTCGGTCAAAGCCGAAGTGATAAACGCCAGTATCTTCAGTATGAAAGCTACCATCCTCAATATCGAGGTCCGATATGGCGATAAAGCCACCTTCTTTCACCATTGAGTAGAACTTGCCGAACATTGCATCAATGTTCTTGATGTGGTGCATTGTCATGGATGAAATGATTCCATCCAATCTAAGATCGAGGTCGAATTGCTCAAGATCGGTTTCCACAATGTCGACCGAGCAGTTCAAACCGTCTAGCTTCGCGTGAAGCTGCGAGTTCATTGAATTAGAAACGTCCACCGCAGTAATTTTTCCAACGTACGGAGCGACTTTTTCGAGAAGTAATCCGGTACCCGAACCGAAGTCCATGATGTGCATGGAGATATCGAATTGGATGGTGTTCAAAATCGAATTTGCAATGTTTTCGACGTTATCTACTCGGCTTCTATTTTGGTCGTAACTGCTAGCCTTGTGCGCAAAGCGGTCGATGCTCATTGGGAATCTCCCTTTGTTTAACAGTTTCTACTGGCCCCATCAGGTCCGTTATAAATTGATATCGACACGACAATTATGGATTCTGAATCAATTATGGGGCAACGAAAGCACCGCCCCGGTAACTGCAAACATCTTCAATGGCCTGGCCGCAGGGAGAGCGGCGCATAGTTCTGCTATGAAACGAACTGTTTGATAGCCAGTTACGGCAGCTAACAGCCCGAAAATTCAAAACTCCTATCGACATCCGTAACAGCAATAATAGCTTCCGGCAGGAATGGAAAATCCTTTGAGGGCACTGCTGCGGTGCACTGCCCCCAAAGGCCCAAAACCGATTTACCGAATCCGGATCAAATCGGCCAACCCCAGCCGGCTTACGCCTCTTTGCCCGTCATCCGGCCATTCCCGATCCGGCGCATGGCGATCACCGTGAACACCACCGCCACGAAGCCGGCCAGTTTGTACGACAGGTGCGTGTAGTCGCCGAGAGTCATGTGCACGCGGGTGATGTAGTCGGTCAGCACCGGGTCGGTGATCATCATTTCCGCGCCCACCCAGCCGAGCAGGCCGGCGCCGAGCCAGATGATGACGGGGAAGCGCTCCATCAGCTTCATGATGCCCTGCGCGCCGAAGATGATGATCGGGATGCTGAGCACGATGCCGGCGATGGCGTAGAGCGTGCTGTGGCTGCCAGCGCTCTGTGCGGCACCGACAACGGCGAGCACGTTGTCGAGCGACATCATGAAGTCGGCGACGATGATGGTCTTGACCGCATCGCGCACGCGGTTCGGCGCATCCACCTCGTGCTCCTCGCCGCTTTCCATCAGCAGCTTGTAGCCGATGTAGAGCAGATAGGCGCCGGCGATCAGCTTCACCCAGGTCAGGCCCATCAGGTAACCAGCGAAGACGAGGAGGATGGCGCGCAGGCCGACAGCACCGGCAGTGCCCAGGATCACCGCACGCTTGCGCACATCCGCCGGCAGCGCGGCGCAGGCCAGCGCAATCACGATGGCGTTATCGACGCCGAGCATGATGTCGATGCCGACGATCTTCAAGACCGCGACCCAGTCGATTCCAGACAAGAATTCCATGTTTTCCCCCAATTCGTATATTTCGGCGAAACGCCAGGGGCGGAGTCTAGCTTTCGACCGACACCTCAAGAATCAAGAAAAAGCGAAGCAATCCTCCGGTTTAAATTTTCACTACAGCGAAAACTCTCCGATTTATCCGAAACGACCTGCACTCCCATGCCCTGGCGCCTCGATTGCGCTAAAGTGTCAGCCCTCGCTCCCTGAACACCATGCGCGACATCCCACCCATTTCCGAACGCGGCCTGCGCGTCGCCCTGATCTTCGCCCTCGCTGCCCATCGCCTGAGCGACTACTACGAATACGGCCAATGGCTGACCGATGCCCAGGCCGCCAGCCTGGCTGCCGATTGGCTGAGCCGCAAGAAGCTGACGCTACCGCTCGCCGAACGCCGCCAACTGGCCGGGCTGGCCGATGACCTGGCCCGCCAGATCGCTGCCACGCTGTCGCGCGAAGCCGGGCTATACACGGCCCACGAGATGATGGAAGCGCTCGACCCGAACTACCATTCGGAACTTGCCGAGGCCATGCTGGCCGAATGCGAACGCCTGCTCGATCAGGCGCCAAACTGATTTCCCCGGAGAACCCTCTATGTCACTGGTTGCCCGCCTTGGCCTCGAACTCCCGATCATTCAAGCGCCGATGGCCGGCGTGCAGGGCAGCAAGCTGGCACTGGCCGTCTGCCGTGCCGGCGGCCTCGGCTCGCTGCCCGCTGCCATGCTCTCGCTCGACGATCTGCGCCGTGAGTTGCAGGCCCTGCGCGACGGTACCGACCGGCCATGGAACGTCAATTTTTTCGCCCATACACCACCGACGTCCGACGACGCACGTGAAGCCGCCTGGCGCGAGCGGCTGACGCCCTACTACCGCGATTTCGCTATCGACCCGGCGACCATTCCCGCCGGCCCCGGCCGTATGCCCTTCAACGCCGAGGCGGCGGCACTGGTTGAGGAATTCCGCCCGGCTGTGGTCAGCTTCCACTTCGGCCTGCCGAGCGACGAGTTGCTGCAACGGGTCAGGGCCACCGGCGCGCTGGTGCTTTCCTCCGCCACCACGGTTGATGAAGCGCTGTGGCTGGAACGCCAGGGCGTCGATGCCATCATCGCGCAGGGACTGGAAGCCGGCGGCCATCGCGGCATGTTCCTGAGCGATGACGTGACCACGCAGATCGGCAGCTTCGCCCTGCTGCCGCAGATCGTTGGTGCCGTGCGCTGCCCGGTAATCGCCGCCGGTGGCATCGCCACGCCGGAAGGCGCAGCCGCTGCCCGCGCCCTGGGGGCGGATGCCATCCAGGTCGGCACCGCTTACCTGTGTTGCGACGAAGCCACCACCGGCCCGCTCCACCGCG